>JAJYUX010000110.1 GCA_021792315.1 archaeon | reverse complement strand
GCAACAACTCTCTTCTTACTCGGAGCTGCAGGCTCTATCATTCTAGTTACCTCAATCTTGAGCAAGAAAAACGGAGGAAAGTTAGGCGCAAAGCCACTTCTTCCCGTAATTGGAATAGCAATCACCGCAGCTTACTTTATTCTCTACGCAGACCAAAGTTCCTTTCAAATTTCGCAGTTCCTGAACGAGCAGACGATCATAATCGCTCTCTCCTTCTTGGCATTAGTTCTGAGCCCAGTGATTTACTACACACTTTCCAAGCCAAGGAGGATCCTGCCAATAGAGGAAAGCATAATCTTCGGAGTCGTCGTAGCAGCAGTTATATTCAGCACAAGAACGTCTGTTATATCACTCGCCCCGATTATACCTTTGGGCCTGCTTTCATTCATCCTCCCCTATCTGGCCGTCGGATTCTTTGCACTTGTCGGCTACAGGTTCATGCAGGCTAGGATGTCAAGAGCAAGCTTCGCATACGTCGGCGCCTGGACGGGGGCCGCTGTCGGACTAACATCTTTCGCAGCCTTTTCCGGTGTGCCAGAAGGGATATTCCTAGTGTACAGGATGTTCGAGTACCTCTACGCCCCAATCGCCATACTCGCGGGAATAACTCTCTGGAAAGCCTCCACACTGAAGGTATCGGGGACAGGCATCGCAAAATTCCTGACCATCGCGATCATAGTCGTGATCACTCTAGCAACATCATACCAGACGTACGCAATTGCCTCCGAGCAGGGAAGCATATTCGGAGCCCACTGGGTATACAAAGAGTCAGATCTTTCAGCGGCCGAGTGGACAAAGAGCGCAATAACTGAAACAAATGTGTCTCTGAGCGGTGACTCTCACGTCCAATATCTATTCCGGGACTATTTGCAGATGAATGTCAGCCTCTTGCAGGGCTACGAATATCTCATCGGAAAGGCAAAGCAGGAGGGAATTCTCGTAACTTATTCATTGATGCAGAAAAACGGGTACGTCCTCTACCTCTCTGGCGAACCCCTTCCGAGCAACTGGATGACAAAACTGGAAAACGATTCCTCTCTTGTGTATTCAAACGGTAACGTCATGGTGTGGGGTTGAGAAAATCAGCAAGATGGCTGAACAGCTCATCCACCAATGGTTGCAGCATCTCAAACTAAGCATAACCACGGCGAAATGAAATCTTGGTCAGTTCTGCAGGCCCACTCGTATATGTGCGACCTTTACTTGCTCTGGTGAATTTTCTGGGTGGTAAAGAAAATTATACCAAACAACTAGATGAATCATATGCTACAATGAGCGCGCGCTAAGCATAGAACAGGCACATTCTCTTGCCGAACGCAACAATCGAGAATTTTGTTATTATCTAGAATTGTCGTTGAAAACCAATGGCTGTACAACTTCGTCATCTCGATGACAAGGTGACACATTTTGGCGAAGAAACATATCCTTGAAGAAGTTGGCAAAAAGTGTCAACTTTGAAAACTGAGTCTCATAACTAATCATCGTCCATGCGTACGTGCTTGTCCATAGTGGACAAAGCGGGACATGAGGACAGGAGCATCTATTAGGCGAAGTATTTCATACAATGTTTTCTACGGCGTGTTTTAGGCTGGGATCAATAAAGTAAATTTTGGTCTTGCCTTTGTCCTTTGTCGCCAGTACCGATCGTGAATGCAATGCTTTGAGATGTCTCGATAGAGCACTTTTCCTCGCGCCAGTCGCTTTACTTAGGTCCTCATCCCTCGGATAAGTTTCACCGTGCTGCACAAGATAACCTAGTATCTTGTATTCTATGTCCGCCGGATCTAGCGTCTTGAGGAAGGTCTGTCCTGCCCCGTCAAGAGTGACTTTCTTGTAAGTCGTAGAGTCGAGCTTCCATATTCCTTGGTTTGGTAAGGAGGACAGGAGCAGATTAGAAAGCTCTTCCAAGATAAAGCGAATACGGCCGTCGTTTTTTTCGTAGATTTCGGAAAGCAATTTCTTATCCACAAATTTGTAGATAGACACGCCTGGGTCTAATGCGGAAAAGGCATACATTTGTGAGAGAAAAGCCAAAACGTCTTCTTGTCGCGGAGCGAGAACGGATTCGTAGTGAAATATGTCAGGATGTATTGGTTTTAATCCGTTCCTTTGTTTGAGTACTACGATTACGTGCGCGAGACTTGCGTTTGTATAAAAGACATCCTTCAAAAGCGTCATTATTGTCTTTTCAATCTGCGGGCCTTCCAATTTGTCGAGTTCGTCGAGACCTATTACCACTCCTTTGTAACCGAATTTCTGAAGTAATGCGAAACCGCGTCTGAGGAGATTAACAAAGACTGTGTGGGAAAGTGTTTCAGTTCTAGCTACAAGGATCTGTTCTTGCTCTTCTTCGCTTACCTCCGCCTTTATTATCGGGATTCCTACAGTAGTCGAGAGTCCTTGGGTTTGTATTGTTCCGTTCGTTAGAGTGATTTGATCCGACGCGTAAAGGATTGCAAGAAATGAAATTTCCTCGAGACTTTTCTTTCCTTTCGGCAATTTTCTTTCAAACAATAATTTCTTCATAGTCGAAAGCATGCTAGGATTACGAATAGCTTCTGTTCCAACTGCCAAGCCGAAAGCTCGCAGGAACTCTCGTTCTACATCTCGCGCGTTTTCTACCTCAACTGGGACTCTGTACTTTATTGTGAAATACTTGTTTTGGGAAAGAATGAAAAGTATCTTGTTTAGAAGTGAAGATTTACCCACTCCAATATCCCCATGAAGCGCGACCTTGTAGCTCCTGCTGGCTGAAATGCCGGTGATGATCTTGTCAACGATATCCTTGCGATCTCTAAACAAAGTCTCGTCACGCTTTAGACCCTGTTTGTCTAGTCCCTGCTCATAAAGTTCAAACACTTGGAACGGGTTTTCTTTTAGATTGAATCTGGAAAGGGCTTTGAGATTGATTTCCAGACTATCGTCCCCTTGTCCGTAATCGTCCATTGTGGACATTAGTGGACATGCGGACATATAAGCGTTTTATGAAATGAGTCAACCCCAATCTTGAATCTGGATATAGAGCGAAAAGAGAGACTTTCAGAGGAGCACTCTTGTTCTTGGGAACAAAGATTCTTCGAGAGCCCAACTGTTCCTCTTCTACAGGACATCCCCGTTCACAAAACGAGGTTAACCCAGTAGCTTCACTGGAAATCAGTTTCGGCTACTGCGCGACCTCGCGTTGTTGAGAGCCTCATTCACACAGAAGATAGCAGAAGTTCAATTTGCGAATATGGAAACAGTCATCGCCACATATTCGTGAAAGATTTTGCCCTATGTGGACCAATACCCCCAGCGCGCGATGATGTTAGAAATCATCAATTGTACAAAACAAAAATATCTTTCAAAATCTTCTGTGATGACCTAAATTCGGTCACGAATTGCTCAACTATTGTAGATCAAGAGTAAACCGAAATCGATAATTGCCTCTTGACCGAATTATGGGTAAGCATCACATGCTTCAAATGTCTCTAAACCAAAAGGTACAACGTCAAAAAGAATTTACAAAGCTCAGATGACAAGCTTTAGACCGCCCAGAAAATTCACCAGAACACCTTTATTCCCCTCATCTCTGCCAAGACTGGATCAGTAGTAACTAAAACTTGAGCCTTTTCTTGAGTAGTAGCCAATGCATAGCAGTCTGCTTGCCAAATTTCTCGATTGTCTTGTAGTATGATTCTGCTAGATTGATCTCAGATACAAAACCAGACGCACGATTTGCAAAGACCCTATCGAAATAGAGTCTTGTTCTGCGGTCTCCGGAGTAAAAGAGGAACAACGCTCCGGCGTCAAAAAGATAACTTTTTGCGTTCAGACTCAACTTCTTTCCTTCTATCTAACGAAATTTCGATTGCCGCACGCCTCGCCATATCTCCTCCATCTCCAAACGATTCTTCAAATGATTTGGCCGGCTCAAGAATGATCTTACCTCTCTCCTCCTTGATCAAGACCGTCTTTGATATCTTGTGCTTTCGCCTAATGTGGGCTGGAATGACTACCTGACCCTTGGAGGAAACACGCACTAGTTTTTGCACATGAGATCTTTTCTTTGCATCATATTAAAGCTCTACATTTTAGAGACGTTTTATTGATTCCAAAGTGGTCTCTCTGTTAACCTCAACTTCACCCTTCCGAGGTGATGCTGAATAGTTAGAACTAGGCGGGACTGCAAACTCTTCCGTTCCGGCATGCTCCCTGGAACGCTCAGCTAATGGATTCGCCGAAAACTTAATCTCACCAAGTTCCACGAATATTTACTCATCCGAATTTGGCGCTTGATGATCCAATAGTCCTGCTTGCGATTCCGCTGCTGATTGTTCTAATCGCATATCAGTTCTATTCAAGGAAAGGTAGGAAACACAGCGATCCGCAATCG
>JAJYUX010000109.1 GCA_021792315.1 archaeon | reverse complement strand
TAACAGTCGGTACTATGTTGCAAGCAACAGCCTCACGAGTGTTGAAACCAACGGCATTTTGCTGCTCTTTCTGCCTCTCTTGGTAGCCGCCGCTGGAGGAACAATTCTTTCAATTTCTGGCGACACTGCGCCGGAAAAGCAAAGGCGGCCAAGAGAGTGGCTTTCCTTCTTCACCGTTTTGGCAACCATTTTCTCCATATTCCTCCTGCTCGATTCAGGGCAATGGGTGTGGAGCTGGTTTCCGATCATTGGAGCGTACATACGACCCTACTTGGAGCATGCAATCGGCGATGCAATCCTAGTGGCGTGCGCTTTGTTGGCAATGTGGAGCGGAGGAATAAGACCTAAACTACTCCGAAGGAGTAACGCACGACTGCTGTTTTCTCTTTTCGCTTTCTTGCTCTTATTCCTTTTTGTACTCAGCTACCTTCCTGGGTTCTCTGGCTTTGCGAACACTACAACATTTGCGCTTACAGTGCTGGAGTACATGGTCTTTGTCGCGATTGCAGAAGAACTTCTATTCCGTGGTTACTTTCAGAATTTCTTGGACCGGAAACTCCAGTCAAAGCACTTGGTGGTGATATGCGCAGCCATCATATTTGCAATGTTCCATGTCGTCAGGGATCTCGGATCTTCGGGTGTCTATTTCATTGTCGGAGACATGCTCACGCAGCTGATAGGAGGAATCATATTTTCCTACATCTATCTTGTAACTGACGATCTTGCTTTCTCGATAATCATACACGGGTTTTACGACTTGGCTGTGGTAGATTTCGTGGCCAACTATGCAAACCTTGAAACAAGGGCGATCTCTGTCTTGCTGGTTTCACTTTTTTTGATAGTGCCGTTTCTCCTAATTGGGTATGCTAGGAAGTCTAGGTTCGAACAATTGTTTCGTAGAGATGCAATAGGAAACTGGGCAGCCTTGCCGAAAGAGGCAAACACTTGAGATATTATGAAATGCCTAACCCAAAATCAGATTAGATTGCATCGAAGAAACACTACGGATTCAAGTCAGCTCTGTTCTTCTCATCTGTAATTGCATGGTCTACGGAACTAGGAACAGGATTACCCGTTCAGTCAAACTGAACGCACCTGTGTGGCGATCTTGTAACGATAAGTTTGTAATTCTCTAAACAAACACAGTCCCAGTATCGTTGTGTTTTTGTCACCGTTCACCAGAGGTTGTTGCTTTGAACAATCTTCGGTTTGTATTATTTGATAATCCATAGAATGTCCCTTAAGGTTCTAGTCTATACGGTTTCGTGTCTAAATGGAACCGCAGAGAGATAATCCCAGCTAACAGGAAAGGGCAACATCTTCCAATTCAGACCAAACTACGACGAGCTTGGATGAAGTAAGAGTATGATGAAAGAAGATGCGGGATTGAAATGACGGATATTTGTTTCAATTTCTGGGAAGTCAAGATTCAATTTTTCTAAAACACTGCATGGAACTCCTCAGTTCAATAAATCAGCTTCCTTTAGTTGCTCAACCGGATCCCAATTCTCCGGCGGTTCACTAAATTTGTGATTGTATTTCTTGATACTTTCAGAATGCTTTCCGCCCCATTTCATTCCACCATCTATCCATTCCTTTCTGAGTTGGTCCCAAATCGCGGGTCGAGCATTTGGGTTTCCATCAGCCCAATCATCAAATCCAAATTCAGTGAAACAACAAGGGCAGATTTCGTGAGAAGCTGAATTTTCACTCAAATAGTCCCATGGTTCAAACCAAAGCTTGAAGCCACAGACAGGACAATAATTGCCTACTTCTCTCATGGCTTTCCTGATAACTCCTTCAGCATTGGTTTGCAAGTCCTTTGGAGGCCATTGAACCATGAGTTATCAGACCACCCTGATGTCTTCACAAGTCTATAATGTCTCTGAGTTAAGTTTCAAATGATGTAGCGAAACCATCTGCATCAATTGGCGGGTTGAATTCTTCGAATACGCTATCATTCTCTGTGACTTTTTCTTTGAACTTGTCCAAAATGCAATGACTGCAGAGGTATTCCTTGCGGTAGGTCCCTTCCGAATTTAGCTTTACAGAAGTGTAGTTGTTAGAATATATCTCGGGTGAACACCAAGCAAAAGAAGCCATATTTGTCGCACATGCTTGACATGAAGTGTTTGGAGCCGGGAGAATTTGACGAATGCTATCAATGTATTTTTGGGACCATTTGTATTTCTTCATCTCATCAAAAGTGTAAAACTGATACGCATTTACAGCAAGAGGCTGCTTATCCTTCATTGGGTAGACAAATACTGCCTTGCCATTGTAAGTTTCAAGATATTCAGCTAGTTTGTCGAAGATACAATTCCGGCAGAGCTTGAGCTTTTCTCCTCCCTTCCGTTTGCCTCTCATCGTTGAATCAAACTTGTTCACTTGTTTTTTGTCTAGTGACGCATTGCATCTTTGACAAGATTCCAACGTTGTTCCACTTCCTTACAAAATCTGGCGAGTGTATTATTTGTTATGCGAAAAGACGTGATGGGAGAGTGCGAAAATAAGTCCTTTGAAGGTGCATGACCCCAGAGTCGTGTGTCTACATGAGCGTTAATCTTGAATCCCAATACAGTCCGTCGAAGAGTCATGAAAATATTTGGACTAATGTAAAAGCACGCCTCTTTGCCGCCTTTGCGGATGGATTGATTTCGCCCCGAAAAAGATCGATCTACGGAAGCCAATCCATTGAGCAATTCATGGATCGTTTTGATCGAATCGACAAACCGACATTTTCGATCGATAATTTGGTTTGATCGAATGAGTTAGTCGAGATTATTGATCGATTTACCAAAAGATCGATCTATCAATCGAAGGCAAAGGCGTCGAAAAATCGATCAAAAAAATTTGATCTGAATTGAAGATCCATCCGCATTCATGTGGATAATTTCTTCCTTAAATGAGCCAGATTAGTCCAATGAGTATGGTTCGATGGAAAGAAGGATCAAGAGAGTTTGCTGTAAGAGTAATTTCACATGAGAGCAGAGGCTATCATACAGTTACAATTCCAGGGCCAGTAATGGAAGCACTGGGAGAGCCTGAGAGGATTACTTTCAAAATCAAGGAGCAAGACAGGGTTGAAGTTGAAGCGGTGGAAGATAATATGAGCTAATCGATTGTCTGAGGAATCTATTGTCAAGTTGGTAGAACTTGCACAGTGGGAATGATAAGATGGTTCGGAACCTGTTTCTCTGTAACTTTTCGATAGAAATCGAGTCGCGATGAAGACAAAGAACGAATGAGCCAGATGTCGTTGACCGGTTGCAACAAGAAGACACCTTGCTATTGACTTTGCTCACCCGTCAGAAGATGCAGGAAAGTCCTTTCTTGAAAAATATTCTCCTGCTGGTCTCTGAATGATTGCTAATCACAATTTTCACTTTGGTTCATAAGGAATGAAATCGAGGCTTTGAACGATTGCTCGAAAATCAACATATATCCGGCTAGACAACATGCGTCACCAGAAATCGATCCCTTTGTCAAATACTACTTCTCTTAGCTCCTTTTCCGACTCCGCGATTTGCTTACAGACTATCATTTTCTGCCAGTGTTTGTAAGGCTACGAGCGTGACAAGATTGAACCTTCTCATTTCGAATGAGTCAACTTGTTTGCTTCCCTACAGCCCCTCCACCGTGCAACACCTCTCTCAATAGAGAGTCAGCTGCACAGCTTCATCAAAGCTGTTTCGGTACTCCTTTGTTGGAGACCAACCCCAAACCAATTGGCTTGGAGCACCCGGTAGCTTCTTAGCTACAAGGCTCGTCAGGGGAAATATGATCGTCTGTCCAAAGACAGAATGCGACTGCGCTCACATCTTCCAGAATTGGAAGGAAATGCGCTTCATCCCTGGTAGTTTACCTAATGCGTACACAAGACATAGATCTGTCATTTTGTGTGATTCGCTTAGCTAGATCTGTCCAGTGGACAGGACAAGATGTGTCAACTCTGGTATTTCATTACGATAGAAGTCTGCTTTGAATGAAAGTGGACAGATCTAGTAATGTCCACTTGACGGTAGAGTTTCCATGTCATACCAAACGGACACAAGAGTTTCTGTCCACTTCTGCATGAGATACATCGATGACTTCCAGTAGAGTTGCCTAGACTGCAGTTCTACACGAACCGCAGAGAATTCCAATGCACGTAACGGAGACACACAGAAAATGATAGATTGATGTGTAATGATCTCGTTTGCTTAAAACACAAGTGGACACTTGCTTCCGAAGATACGAGTGGACATTAGATCATCTGTCCACTTCCCAAGTGGACACTTCAAAATGTGTCCACTCGGGACGTGCGACTCTTAAATTTGGTGTGTCTGTCTCTTTCGTGGTCCTAGTCTATTGGATTTGATGTAACAGTCGTTCTAGGTTCAAGGTTAATTTATTCATCAACAGATGATGAATAAATCTGAGCTGG
>JAJYUX010000108.1 GCA_021792315.1 archaeon | reverse complement strand
CGTAGTCATACTCGGGCGAGATGTCTCAGGGTGCATGAAGATTTTGGCATCGCAAAGCAGCCATTTAATTGGAAGCTGGTAAACTTCTGAGTGGACTAGCGGCTTCGCTTTGGACGCTTAAGCGACCTCAAAGCGGTCATCGTACTATTTTTCGATGATTCTGACTGTGGCTGCAATCGAATTGCGGGGCAACACAGTCCAGGAATGGGCCCGGTCAATCGTGTGGTTGCTGTAAATTTCGAATCGAACCGAAACTATGCTGAATCAATTGTGAGTCAATGTGGGGAATGTGCTTGCAAAGACAACTAATCAATCTTGAATTGGTAGTGAAGTTGCGCAAAACATTCAGCATATATCCTACGGAATGTATTAGCAGAGATGAGACCAAGGTAGCAAAAGGATATGCAAGTTGAGCGCAAGATTGTTGTTGCGATTTCTAACAAGTCAACACCTTTGCCCGCTCCACCTAGCCTGGCTGGTCCACGCTTTGATTCCGATATCAAAGACGGGAAATGCAATAGAAACTTGTCGGGCTTCTATGATCTTGTATCAGTAGAATCCTACGTCACCTTGTTTTCTATCAAATTCGACATCCAGGGGCTCCGGAATAATTTCGATAATGTGATCTGATCATGACTGAGTACAACGGTGCAAAAGGGAAAAAGACCACCACTAGGACTATCAGAATTGAGGAAGATGTGGATGAAGCTTTGGTCAACCTTGCATCGAAAGAGAAGATCAGCGTCAATTTCCTTGTTAACAGCGCCCTAAGAAAGTATGTCGAGTGGGATTATCTTGCAATAAGATTCGGTATAGTCACTAATTTCGCAGGAGCCTCAAGAAAGATGTTGTCATACCTTTCCGACGACCAAGTGAAAGAACTGGCGAGATGGGTAGGAAGAAACCAATTCAAGGAATTTGTGAATTTTTGGTTCAAGTCGATTAATCTCGCGAATGTTCTTCAATCAATTAGACTTCTGGGTTATTCGGGGAATTTCCAATATGAGGAGTACACAGAAGGCAGAACGAGAACCAGTGTGTGCAAGCACAACTGCGGTCCGAAGTGGTCACTTTACTATGAGCAGGTGTTTAGATGCATCTTTGAGGATGTAATCAAAACTCAGGTAAACATCGAAAGCACCGACGATCAAGTATTGATCAAGATGCCTACAACCAACGAAGAATTCTTGGAGACACTTTATGAAGACTTGCAGGGTAGAGGACAAAGCAAGAGATGAAATAAAATTCTAGCTGGTCTAGCTTCAGTCCTTACAAAATCACTATCTCATTCTCTTGGCTGTTCTTTTGACCTGAACCCCGGTAACACGACAAAACTCTAGTAGATTGATTACAAACTCTGATAGACCTTAGGACAAATCAATACCTGATTGCTGATGAGCGAGCTCCGTGCAGATTTTGTAGATAAAGAGAAAATACACGACTCGAGTAATGTGAAAAGCAGTAATTTCGAACTTGCACTCGTGTGCACTCTCTGTCATGCCGAGATATCGCCGAAATCGGGCGACGTCATATTCGGAGATAATTGGTACCACGGGCTTTGCTGGGAATTGCTTAACAAGAGACCTGAGGGAAATTGAGGAAGCAATGTCGCAGGTGGGTGACCCTGATTTTTCAGGAGGTAGATTCTGGCTTCTTTCTAGGGTAGGCGTACATTGACTTGAACAAGGAGAGGTACGGTGCAATTCAGTGGCTCGATGATTCTTACTACAGGCTTCCTACCGAACTGCTCAGGTGGCTGAATCGTGATTCGTTCTCGTTTCTGGTGAAGGGCGAACCAGGAACGGGGAAGACCACTCTGGCATTGACTCTGATCAGAGCACTGGGTATCAAGCAGAATTTCTTGTACGTATCAACAAAGAGCTCGCTGGCAGAGATATTCCGAGATCATTTTTGGCTGGTTGATTTCCTTGCTCTGCCGAAGGAACAAATGAGCATCGATCGAAACAGACTGTACGCGCAACATGGGGTCTTTGTGGACGGACGGCTGGATGAGCAATCTACACTCTTTGAAACAGTCACAGACGAATTGATGAACCAGCGTTCGCCTCTCATAGTAATCGACAGTTGGGATTCTATCGGTGGCATGGCCGACCCCGAAGCTTCTCTAGCTAATGCAAAGGTACTGCAAAATTGGCGAGAAAGGGCTTCCGCCAAGTTGATCCTAGTAAGCGCCTCGAACGAAGCGAAAATGTTAGATTCGGTTGTAAATGGCATAGCTGTGCTTAGACAGGAGTATTCGAGTGGTCGCAGAGTTAGAGAAATCATGTTCTCAAAGTTGCCTGGCATAGAGCCACTTCGTCCGTCCTACTACTTCTCGCTGAACGGAGGTATCTTCAAAAGTTTTGATCCTTACAGTCTGTCCGACTTTGCGATAGCACTCGAACGGCAACCATTCATTCCTTCGTTCGATGTCTCAACTCCGCGTAGACCAAATCATGTCACAACGTGCTATCCTGAGCTTGACAGAGCCTTAGGTGGAGGCTTACGTTTCAGATCCGTTGCACTAGTGGAACTGGGTAAGACCGTCAATTCGAGAGTTGTCATTACATTATTCAGACGGATGCTCAATCAAGTAGTAGAGAGTGGAGATTTGCTACTGCTCTCTCCGCTTGCAGGCTTGAGCGCTGACCAGACTGGAACTCTTTTGAGCCTCTTTCAGCGGAAAACAGCGAAAGAAAGCGTGCAAGTCTTTTGGCCAAGTTCTTGTGAAACCTCTGGAATCACTAAGGCAACCGAACGTCTAGACCGCCTCAGAGACCTTTGTTTGGATCTCCGAGACAGATTTCCCGGAAAAGCGCTAGTAGCACTACTGGATCTAGATTTTCTTGTCAAAGACCAGGGACGCAAAGACCAATTGAACATGCAATTGTTGGAATTTGTGCTCCATCAGATTGATCTGGCGATTCTAATTTCAAGAAAGGGTTATCCTTCGGAGGCAATCGCGCTCGCTGCGGAAACAAAGATAGAAATTGTCAACATGAGTGGAACTCTCTTCTTAGACTGTGAAGTTCCACATTCACAATTCTTTGCTATCTCGTCTGGAAGACACTTCGGGAGGAATACCGTGGAACTCGAAGAGATGATATGACAGTGTCTCTAAAAGTAACTTGGTATGAAAGAATCGGGTGCACTTGTTCTTCCGGATTTGGCAGTACTTTCGTACGTGGATAATGGCAAATAGATCTCGTTCCAGTAACGCAGGCACACTAGGTGTTTGTAACTTTCGACCTTGAAAGACTCATTCAGAACCGTATTGCGAAACACCATGTCTGCTTCGTTCACGCCAGCGGTTGCCCTCATTGGCGTTGAAGCAGAAAAACGAGGGTTGATCTCGAATATCTTCAACCTACCGTCTTTGACTCTTCCTTGTATGTTAATCGGGCCCCTTGCACCCAATTTTAGTGCCGCTTCCTCTGCTGTTGTTCGAACGTCTTGGAAGTCCTCAATGAACGCTTTGTAGGTTTGGCCGGAGTGTAGCACTCTTCGCATCGCAATCGAGGACATGACGGAGCTTTTCCTGTTGTCTATGGTGACGCCTATTGTGAATTCGGAGTTCTCCCCTGGGACAAATTCTTGAATAATCGGACGCCATCCACTATTCTCTATGGAAGAGACAGCCTGTCTCGTCTCTTCACGGTTCTTCGCTTTGTATATGTGGAGCGAACCGTGTCCTTCTCTTGGTTTCACAATCACGGGAAAGCTGTGATCTGATTCGAATCTGTCCATGTCTTCAGGCAAAGCAGAGTCTGGATACGGAAGACCATTGTTCTTGAGGAACTGAAACGTCCTCCATTTGTCTGTACAGGTGGAAATGACATTAGGTGGATTTGTAATCACGTATGCACCAGTTTCTTTCTGAATTCTCTCCTTCGCATTGGCCATGATGAGTAGCTCTTCATCAGCACCGACGAAAACTGCCCTAACTGACTCGGCATTGCATACTTCTATTATTCTCTGCACATAGTCCGCCGATTCTATCGGTGGGACCAGATAACCAACATCACTGCGGTAGAGGCCTGCAGCTTCTGGGCTCATGTCGGTAGTAACAATTCGGTATTTGATTTTGGCCCCAGGACTAGTACTAGCAAGCTTGAGATATTTCATGATTCCCTGCGCAACAATAGTACCTCCGGTTGTGACCAAGACGTTCGCTTCCATCATATCAACACACCATAAGATCAACTACCGAATGTCGTCGAACACCCAACAATCTCGAATAAGTTTGCGAGCCGCCTTTCGTAATATCTGTTCTCATGTTTCAACACGCATTAGCTGCGTCAGAGTAGATGTCGACCCAGACGCAATCATCTATTCAGAACTCTTCTACCTTGATTGCATCAACTAATGATTGGTACAGACGATTTTCTATGAACAATCGTTCCCACTCGGCTGACCTTCAAACCTATCTGCGCTCTGCTACTGCCTGCTGGCTCAATACGGGTTTCAGGAGGACCGTCTGCAGGCCGCTTTGAAGGATTTCGAAGACAAACTGCTTCACCATTTTTCCGTTACTTTCGGTAATCCTTGCGTCTGCGAGCTTGAGCCGACCAGAGTCAAACTCAGCA
>JAJYUX010000107.1 GCA_021792315.1 archaeon | reverse complement strand
CTAGATATAGTTCCATTGTTTGAAACAATAGAAGATCTCCGAGATGCCGAATCTGTCGTGAAACGGCTTCTTGACAATGAAGCGTACTGCAAGCAACTTTCCCTGAGAGAGAACCTGCAAGAGATCATGTTGGGTTACTCTGATAGCACGAAGGACGGTGGCTACATTACTTCCAGATGGGAGCTTTACAAAGCCAACAGTGCACTTTCGAAACTTTTCTCCGAACGGAATATCAGGCTCAAGTTCTTCCATGGAAGAGGCGGATCCATAAGCAGAGGAGGAGAACCCACAATTGATGCAATTAGAAGCGAGCCGACAGACTCTTACTCCGGACAGATAAAAATTACCGAACAAGGTGAGGTCATCCCTTCAAACTATTCCACCGTTACGCTCGCTATCAGGCACATCGAGCAGATAACATTCGGAATGGGCATTGCGATGCTTGACAAGAGGGGATCACAAAAGAATGATGCAACTAAAGGGAGAAGCTTTGAACAGCGTTGGCTAGAGAACATGGAAGATCTCTCTCGGCAGAACTATTCCAGGTTCCACAATTTTGTTTACAAAACACCGGAGTTTCGTAAGTACTTCAGGGATGCTACGCCTATCCAGGAACTAGCGTTGCTTAGCTTCGCTTCGAGGCCAGTGTCTCGTTCGGGGACAATTGAGATAGAGGATGTTAGAGCAATTCCTTGGGTTTTCTCATGGACTCAAAATCGCCATCTCATTCCTGGATGGTACCCGGCAGGCCAAGTCTTCGACTATTTCATTAGGAAAAGAGGGAAGAACGGCCTTAGGGAGTTGAAGGAGATGTACGAAAAGTGGTTCTTCTTCAAAACAATAATTGACAATCTTCAGATGATTCTGATCAAGACAGATCTAATGATCGCTGAGTTGTACTCGCACCTTGAAAGTGACGAGGTAATTCGCAAGAAAATATTCGAAGAGTTCAATTCTGCCTACCAGCTAACAGTGAAAAGAATACTGGAGATATCTGGGCAAAACGAGTTGCTTCAGAACAACCCACTATTGCGCCACTCTATCCAGGTTAGAAATCCGTACATAGATCCAATGAACTATATCCAAGTCAGATTGCTCCGTGAAAAGCGCGAAGGAGATTCGAGAAGAACTCCTGAAGAAAACGAGGCGATCTCCACTGGATTGAAACTCAGCATAGTTGGAATCGCAGCTGGAATGAAGAACACTGGGTAGAGCTTATACCGGTCGCAGCAAAAAGGGAAGCGAAATTCCAGCTGACTAGTACTTTATGCTGGCCGGGCAAATGCATGGTACGATAACGCTTTGAAATTCGGGATCCCGAGAAAAAGCTAATACAGTAAGGACTCTTGGTAGTCCCATCCCCATGGTCGTGTTGGATGTATGCTATTGAGTGGGGCTAGAGTCTTTTCTTGAATGCGATTTACGGGAAGGCGCAGACTCGCCCGCACGGGGTGCTGATTCGCTCTCCGAGTATCTGGCAATCTGAGTTGGAGCTTCTTCCACACTTTCAACCCCTTTAAGTTGCTCAGTCAGGCTTTTTTCATTCGAGTAATCTAGCCACTGCACAATGTGGCCTTCCCTAAGATGATATTGAATGGAGGCTGGATTTTCTTTAACAACTTTGCTAGTTCCGCGCGTAACTCGTTTACGTTTCTAGCAACACCGATTACTTCATCGTAGCTCTTGAAGTAGAATGGTTGTTTTGCTTCGATTTGTGATAAATTCACAACTCCTCAGCTTGCAACTTGAATGGCGTTCTTTCTCTATTAAGTACTGCGATTTCTCAAGAAAATGTCCTTGGTATTTTCGGGCACGAGGAGCATATCATAGCGAATCAGCTAGGATTCCAGCTATAGTAGGTACCAACGTATGAGAAAAGCAAATTCCAGATATTAGGGCAGGTTTTATCATTTCAACTTTCGCTTTAACACTAAGGGGAAGATAAAAGTTCAGCCTTATTCTAACACTGCTAAGGAAGTTATTCTCAGCCTTGATAATCGTCTTCCTCATTTTATGCACCAATAGCGATTCAGACCGATTAATCATTCTCAGTATGAGATGATAGTATGGATCGAGAAAATATGGCGATGAAGCACGCTGTCATCCTAGCTGGTGGGTTAGGGACCCGACTTCACCCACTGACACTAACACGCGCCAAATCACTTCTTCCGCTAGCTGGCGTTCCACTAATTCACCGGTTGGTCAGGTACCTCGATGACAACGGTTTCGATACGATAGTGATCACCCTCAACAACTTTTCTGGTCAAATTAAAGAAAGCTTTGAAAATTTCAATTCCCGGGCGAGTTTACGATTCTCCGAGGAGAGTTCTCCACTGGGAACTGCAGGCTCGGTAAAGAATGCTAAGAGATACATCAACGAAAAAAACTTTCTCGTTATTCAGGGAGACACGCTTACAGATTTCAATCTAGACATAGCTAGGGCATTTCACTTTGAAGATAGGGAGAGAATAGCTACAATCCTTCTAAAAGAAAGAAGAGATGTAAATGGGCTGGGCGTAGTAGACCTCGATACTCAGTCTATCATTTCGCGGTTTGTGGAAAAGCCATCCTTCACAGACGGTCTGAGTAATCTCGTTAGCACAGGCATCTACCTTCTGGAACCCGAGGTTCTGGACTACATTCCTGATAACCAGCCCTACGACTTTGCCAAAGATTTGTTTCCCGAACTAATGCTACAGGGGTTGAGAATCAAAGGGCTGCCGATGGCTGGATACTGGATTGACATTGGTACTCCCAAAGCGTACAGGGAGGCCTGTCTGAGCTTTCTGAGGTCAACGACCCGACAGCCAAGAGGTCCTCCCCATCACAGACAAATCGATAGGTACCCTGCGAATGTAGAGTTATCCACACAGGTCCTTCCGCAATTTTCGAGCTTTTCAAGCAAGGGTCTGATAGGAGCGGGATGTTCCATCGACAAGAGAGCTTTGGTCGAAGGATGCATCCTGGAAAAGAACGTTACAGTCGGTAGCGGCGCCATATTGCGTGACTCAGTGATCTTGGAGAACTCGAAGATAGATGCATGCACCGTGATCGCGTCCGCAATCATAGGAGAAGGTTGCCACATAGGCTATGGTTCCGGAATAGGTCGTGGAGCAGTTCTAGGAGGATTTGTTAAGGCGAGGTCTTTCTCCTTTGTCAAGCAGAACTCGGTCATTCCAGCAAAGTCGATAATCGAGCCAGCCTTGTCCTCCGGAGTGAGCCGGGCTCGCGACGGTATGGTTGACTCTCAGACGATGGTGTTCCAGCATTCTTGATGCCAGTAATCCTGTGCCACGAGTACCCTCCAAGCGGAGGTGGAGGGATCGCCGAGCATGTAAGTAGACTCGCTAAATCTCTGGGTGCAACGAACACGGGGATATCTGTTCATGTTATCACAAATGATCCGCAAATGAGAGGACAGTACAGGGAAGGTCTCACAACTGTGCACAGAATATCATCATGGATAAGCGGAAACAACTTTCTAAATTGGGCGTTGGTATTGAATGCAGAGTTCGTGCGAGAGGTCTCATCCCTTAACCGCAGCTATCGCGTCGGTCTTTTACACGTGCATGACTGGATGTCAATTCCTGCAGCGATAACCACGAAAATCGCGCACGGCATACCGTTTGTTGTAACTATTCATAGCACAGAAAGGAGACGCTGCGGCGGCATTCACAATGAATACTCGCAGGCGATAGAATCACTAGAAGAACAAGGAATTCGCGAGTCCGCTCGAGTGATAACTAATGATGAAGAGACTCGGGAAGAGCTTATCGCAGAATTCGGAACTACAGCAGTGAAGATCAAGACAGTTCCTCCGGAAGGTCAAGAGTGGGCACGAGAAATCTCTTCTCTTTACTATGGAGTAGTTGGCGAGGTCAGTCGGCATCTATGAACGTTTGCATCTTGACATGGGAATACCCTCCGAGAATCATAGGAGGAGTAGCACGACACTGCAAATCGCTTGCAAAATCTCTGGGAAAGAATGGCTGGCAACCGAACGTAATCACGCTTGCTCACCCCGGAGCACCTAGGTACGCCGAGAGCGAGGGCGTCAAAGTGACAAGAATTGACCCGCCAAATTACTCTGATTTTCTGACTTGGACTCTGCTTTACAACCAAATGATGACTAACATGGCCATCAGCCTACATCGGAAGGAAAGATTCGACCTGATACATGCTCACGACTGGATGACTTTCATAGCTGCATCAACGATAAAGCATGCGTTAGGGATTCCAATGGTTGCAACATTTCACAGCACCGAACGGGGAAGACGTGGTGGTCTCCCTACTTCATTTGAAAGGATGATCAATGACATAGAATGGCTGGGATCGTACGAAGCTAAACACGTGATCGCAGTAAGCAATGCAACCAAGCAAGAGCTGACTGGCAAGCTCAACGTACCGAAGGAAAAGGTGAATGTGATCCTCAACGGAATGGACTTTGAGCGGAACAAAATCGTGGATGGAGTTAGAAGTAGGTTTGCCTCACCAGGTGAGAGGATTGTGCTGTTTGTGGGTCGTCTAGTCTGGGAGAAAGGAGTCTCAAATCTTGTCGAAGCTGCGCCTTTGATACTGAAAGAACACCCGGAAGCAAAATT
>JAJYUX010000106.1 GCA_021792315.1 archaeon | reverse complement strand
ATAATTGTGATCGAAGCCCAAGGGTGATACCTTGTAGACAAGAATTGCCGAGACGATTGAGATGATTATAGCAAGTCGTGATCCAGCGGAATATGATGACTTTGTGCTAAGAATCACGTATACTCCCACCCATGTTCCATAGAGGATTGTGAAAAGAAATGGCTGCTGAAAGATATCTAGACCATTGAGATTGGAGAACCCAAAGAAATATCGAGTCGGGTATATTACTATCAAGAAAGTGATACCTGCAAAGATAATCACGAAGATTGAATGCGTCTTTTCCAGGATTGTATCGGGCACTTTCTTTTGCATTTCTAAGTTCCCATCAATTGGCAGTCACCATTTGTCACCTGCGCGAGAGTAGTTTCATAGTCGAGGCACGACCAACTTTAGAGTCATGCAGGGAATAAGTTCTCGCCAACCGTGGAAGCTTCAATCCGATACTATGGCGTTGAATACATCAGAAGGAAAGCTGTCCGGCCCGAATCGGCTCAATGCGTACTCCCGCGCCCGTTCTCCCATCCTAGACAATTCATCTCTGTGATCGTAGAGATACAATATTTTATCTGCGAGTGCGTGCGCATCACCAGGAGGAACTATGAAACCTGTCTGCCCATCCGAAATCTGCTCAATCATTCCTCCAGAGGACGTTCCTAGTACCGGCGTGCCGCACATCATCGATTCTACAACTGTGAATGGAAAAGCATCTTGCAGGGAGGGAAGGACATACAGATTCGCAGAGGAATACAGCTCAACCAGATTCTTGATCTCAACAAAACTCTTGAACTGGACGAAAGTGACGAGCTTCTTTTCGCTTACTTTCTCTAACAAAGATTCAAAGTAGGTAGACTTTTGCTGCGCTGAACTAAACCCCCCCGTTGGTCCCACAAAGGTGAATCGAATGTCTTTTCGCCCAATTGTATGAACTATGTAATCTGCTGCTTCTATCAGAAAACCAACACCCTTCTGTGGAATGAATCTACCAACGTAAAGGACATTGAAGCCTGTGGTGCTTTTTGGAGCGACGGGATGAAAAACATTCGGGTCGACTCTCCCGTGCAAGACTATTCTGATAGCATCCCTTTTGACACCTGCGCTCACCAAGTAAGAAGCGTGCAGTGGACTCTGAGCTATCACTTTGCAGCGATTTAGTACGACCCGACCAAGGAATGCATATCGGAACCATGTAAGCCAATCTACATTGCCTTCAGCCACAAATTTCCAATCTCCTCCGAGTTCGGTGTAGACGACCTTTCGCCTGATCTTTGGGAAAAGGGTCACAATTGTAACAAACCAGAAGTTATAGCTATGCACATAGTCACACTCGAGAACCTGACGCCGAAAGCGCCAAAACGCGACTACTGCGAAGCTCAACGCGTCTAGATTTGCCAAAATTTGGATATCTCGGTGATGGAAAATTTTCATCGATAGTTTCTTGAGAATCAAGCTTGTGGACGGTTTCGCATACGGGATTGAGATTTCGAGATAGTTTGGAATCGGCTTGGTCTCGACGCCAACTCCTTTTGGGTCGGACTTCATCACAACCACTTTGGCGAAGAGGGACATCGCCTCCCAACACTTTTGATAAACGGTGTCGGCGCCAGTGACTTGTGTTTCCTTTGGGCCCCAGACATTGATTATTCTAATTGGAAGGCCCTTCAAACTCGAGGTTGGTCTTGATTCCTCCAAGAACTTTCCAGTTTTGTCTGACCTTAGGAGAGCACTTGGCAGTTGATGTTGTCTTAGGCTTGTCTTTACTCGCAATTTCGACGACCGTAAATTAATCCCAGGTCTTGGCTAATAGTCGCCGAGAGAGACCCCACTCCTAGACGACTCAAGGCAAATCGCTGATATGTTCCAAAGTCGTTGAAGCCAGTTCTAACATTTGCCACCAAATATTCTCCGAGGTTTCTTGATTTCCTTAGGTGCTGTATGAATTTCCTTATCGTGCTTATTCGCGTGACCCTGAAACCGTAGTCTGCCAACATTCGTTCGCAAGTCGCTGTTTCCTTGATGCCGTGAGTCTCAATGACGATTTCTCTAGTGTGTTTAAGAAACGCAGAGTTACCGAGAATCTTAGATTCCTCGCCTTCGGCATCAACCTTTACGACGTCAACGAAGGGAACCTTGAGCTCCTCGAGCAACCTATCTACGGTCTTCACAACAACAGGAGATCTATTTTGGCTGGTCACTAGGTGGATATTGGTGTTCTTTCCACTTAGGAATCCCGTTCCATTGAAGTCACTCAATGCACAGCAGACGGGGCATACATTTCTCAATTTGTTAACCCTGACATTTTGGATCAATAGACCAAAGTTATTCTTGTCAGGTTCGACAGCTATGACCTTGCAAGCACTCCTGGCTGCGTACACTGAGAATATTCCTACGTTAGCGCCAATATCTAGTACGATGTCGTCCGGACTAATGTGCAAAGAATCGTAAACTCCTCGGTAAAGAATTGCGAACATCGTTGCCACATCCACGTCATCGCGAAGTTTGAGCCAGCCAGCAGAAGTTCGCATCATATGCTGCATCTTTGTCGACTTAGGTTCCTGCGCTTGCACCAACGAGACTCAAATACAGTTGCTCATATTTCTTAGTGATTTGGCTCCAGGAGTATTGTCTCGATTTGATCGCTGCATTATTGCCAAGTCTCTCCCGCAAGCCCCTTTCCGTGCATACCTTATCGAGTAATTCAGCGAATTGTTCCGTTTCCGCTGGGTCAACTAGGCAGCCCTCTTCTCCATCCTCGATGTAATCCGTCGGGCCGCCTTTCATCGTGGCTATGATTGCCTTTCTGAGAGACATCGCTTCGAGGATCGCAGATCCAGCAGGCTCGAACCTTGAAGGAAACACGCACACTTTCGATGAAAGTATTTTCTCGCGTAATTCATCTTGGCTAAGGAATCCCGAAAACGATACCTTGTCATTTACACCCATCACTGATGCTAAGATCTTGCACTGATTTTTGAAGGCGGGATTCCCTTCTCCGACAAATACGAGTTTATGGGTTTTGGAAATCGATGATCTCGCGAATGCCCTAATCAGCAGATCCTGCCCTTTGATTGGATAAAGGTTTCCAACACACAATACCACATCAGATATGGTTGTTGATCGAGCTGCAAGAGACAGCTCATCCGGAATACCATTTGGAATGAATAATATCCGTTTAGTCTCTATTCCAATTTCATTGACTATCTTCTTCATTGAGTTTGAATGAACGACTACAGCATCGAAGGAGTTCAGAAAGAGACTTGCGGTTTTCCAATGTATGTTAGAAACCATTTGCTCAGCAATGGAATCACTATACAGACGGACCTCCCCAGGGTACCCGTGTATGTTGACGACACGTTTGATTCGGTTTTTCTGTGAGTGAAGCATCCACATTAATGAAAGCGTGCGCAAACCAGGGAGAATGTTGAAATGCACTATGTCATACCTTTGTCGTGACACCGCAAGTGGGTATACTACGTTCGAAATCGCAATGTCACCAAAAGAGTCTGCGGCTGTCGATGATTTGACCGCGCAAACAGTAACATTCGATGGGTAATCTGAAAGTGGATTTTTGGGTGAAGGGGGCACAGTACCCAATAAAGTCAGCTCTACGAGACGGTCGCTCGCCACCCATCTCACCAAATTGTATTCCAGTCTATTGGCCCCGCCGGTAATCCAAGGGGCCAATCTCCCCGTAATGAATAGGACACTTGGCTTCATAAGGCGCATATCAGTCCTGGTTGTCATCAGCACATGACTTAACCCGAAGAATTACGCTCGTCATTATTATTGCCCTTGTCGTTCAAGTTTCGATGAGGTTCACGAATTATCATAAGTTGGGCTACATTCCAATGAAATATGGATAGTTACAACCCTCGTCATAAGTGGGTATAGTATTGACATGGAATTATGCGGCCGGTAGAACTTGTTCCATCCTTTCTTATCCTCGAATACTTGATCTATTTCTAGCGCCAAATCACCACGACTCGACCGTCGCTCTATCGCTGCAGCCACAATGAATCTCGGAGGGGACAAACAAGAGAATTCCTTCCTCATGTTTGCAAAACTCTCTGTTAAGCGATTACGCGACCTGTGATACTCGGATTGTCTTTGTCAATGTCTGAAGTCCTGCCATAGAGTACCAATTGACCCAAACGATAGACGAATCGACTTCTGTAAGAAAGGAACCCAACCGCCACCAAGAACATGGCCGTGGCGACAAACGCCAGGCGTTGCGTAGACAACTTGATTCCGCCCTGTGTTGAGAAAATATCTGCACTAAGAATTCTGAATGCGTCTGTGTACCTGATTCTTCGAGCTCTCTTCCATTTTGGGTCGGATTGATATCTTCCCTCTGCGAATCCTTGCCAAAAAGAATATTGTCTTATGAATCCAAGACGGATTCTGTCGGAATGTACTTTATGAAACACTATCAAGTCCGAGTTGTAGAGAATCCAGCGACCTAGGTCTGTAGTCAGCCTGACCGAGAAATCGTTTTCATCATTCGGTAAACCCTTGTGCACCAAAGCGCGGCTGCGACTATCGCCTACTATGTTGAGAATGAAATGATGTTTGTCAAATGCTTCACGTCTGAATGCCATGTTAACACCTGATGCGA
>JAJYUX010000018.1 GCA_021792315.1 archaeon | reverse complement strand
ATTGGCAATTCAAATCCGAAACCACAGAGCAAGAACTCGGCACAGCCACTGAGCGCCTGAAACAAGCCTAATTTTCGGAGTTGCCCTGTTAAGCGTTGAAAGTCTCTGAAGGGGGAAAATATGCCGCATCGAGTAACCAACGCACATTCAAACCTGCGTCGCTTACAAGCGCGACTGCGCTTCTCGCTTATCTCGCACTTGCGGATTTTGCAGTCCATATGATTTTTGCGGGTAACTATGGATACTTCAGGGACGAGCTCTACTACATTGTGAGCGGAACGCAGCACCTCTCCCTCGGATATGTTGACTTTCCGCCATTCATAGCTTATGTTGCCGCTTTGCTCAATGTCATTTCTAAGGATTCACTGGTCTCGATCCATGTGGTGCCTGCTCTAAACGAAGCTCTTCTTGTTTTTGTTTCAGGAATAATAGCTAGGGAATTGGGGGGAGGGAAGAAAGCTCAGGTCCTAGCGGCCGTTTCGACCTTTCTATCGTTGGACTTCCTTGCGTTTGGCTCGATTCTTACACCTGATTCGTTCGACTCCTTATGGTGGTCTTTGCTTGCGTACCTCATAATCAGAATAATCAGACGAAAAGAACCCAAGCTCTGGATTTTCGCCGGAATGGTTGTCGGGATCGCGTTGCTCACAAAACTCACGATCTTCTTCTTCGTAGCAGCTTTGTTCATCTCCTTTCTTGCGATCCCTTCGAGCCGAGAATACTTGCACTCAAAGTGGATCCCCGTTGGTGGGCTGATATCAATAATCTTCATCCTGCCTATGATTTACTGGAATGCCACAAATGGATGGCCGATGATCCAGTTTTACGAATCGTTCAGGGGAGATTTCAGTGGAGGCGGACCTCTGAACTTCGCCTTTTCACAAGTGGCGGGGATAAGCTTTCTCAACGTCCCGATTTTTTTGATTGGCCTCTACTTCTACTTGAGGTCAGAAGTAGGCAACCAGCTAAGAGCTATCGGCCTTTCGTATGTCATTCTCTACGTGTTTATGACAATACTGAGCATGAAGGTGTACTATTTGATGCCGGCCTATCCAATGTTATACGCGGGAGGAGCCATTCTGATTGAGAAAGGCTCGATCTCAAAGAAAGGAATGCTCAGGCGGTTTGGTTCAAAGCCCTTCATAGCCAGCCTAATAATCGTCGCCATGTTGCTTGCTCCTGTTGTCATTCCAGTATTGTCGCCATCAACTATGATGAGGACGTATGGAACTGCCGACTACCAAACTGTTCTTGCAGACAAATACGGATGGAGCATGATGGTTTCCAACCTCTCCCAAGCTTACAACACTCTGCCAGCAAGTGTAAGAAACCAGGCATGTATATTCACTTCAAATTATGGAGAAGCAAGTGCCGTAAATTTCCTCGGAACGCATTTAGGGCTTCCAAAAGCGATAAGCGGCCACAATAACTACTACATCTGGGGTCCGGATTCATGTAATGGTCAGGTTCTAATCACCATAGGGGTGTCACTTTCAACGATGCAACGAGCTTACAAGAACGTAACTACTCTAGCAACACTCACCTGCCAGTACTGTATAAGTTACGAACAAATCTTGCCTGTCTATCTATGCACTAATCCGAATTTTACTTCCTTAGCAGCAGCCTGGTCAGGGACGAAAGATTACAGCTAATCACTCCGCAACAAGTCATCCAAATTGGAATGGCAGAAAAAGGAGAGAGCCATTAAGCATGCTCTGGTTGATAGCAACTTTGTTTTTGGGGTTGTCGTAGGTCCTCATCCCCAGAGACTAGGACCTGTAAGGAAAGTTCTCAGACACACATCTACAGGCAATGTTGCACGTATTCTTGTGGTCTCAATTTTGAAGTGTTCGAATGCATCTCGCATGCAGAGGGTTGCAGCGTCCAGTTGCGTGATACATTCGAAGGGAGAGGAGGGGGTGGGATTCGAACCCACATGGTTGCGACGAGTTTCTCTCGAATCCGCTTGCTGCACAACTCGGTGACGCGAGCAGACTGCAGGCGGACGCGTAACCTCTCCGCCACCCCTCCACGACATCAGGGTATTGGCGGTAGGGGCTTTCAGCCTTCCTTTCTTCTAGACAATCAGTGCGTAAAGCACTATGGCTGAAACGAACACAATTGATATTGTGTTTAGCACCTTGACCAGCGAATTGATTGCAGGTCCTGCTGTGTCTTTGAACGGATCTCCGACTGTGTCTCCCATGACTGCAGCCTTGTGGGACTCGCTCTTCTTGCCTCCCAAATTCCCGAGCTCGATGTACTTCTTCGCATTGTCCCAGGCCGCTCCGCCGTTTGTCATCATGAACGCAAGAAACACGCCGGAAACGACGCTGCCGATCAGTAGACCGCCGAGTGCGAGAGGTCCAAGGACAAAACCAACAACAAGCGGCGTGATGATTGCTAGCGCAGCTGGCTTTGCCAGTTCTCTGATCGCCGCTTGGGTGCTGATGTCAACGCACTTTGCGTAGTCGGGCTTTGCAGTGCCCTCCATGATTCCGACAATTTCCTTGAATTGCCTTCTGACTTCGAGCACCATCTTGAAGGCTGCTCTTTGCACTGCCTGGATCAGGAAACTTGAGAAGAAGAATGGCAAGAGACTGCCGATGAAGAGTCCGACAATCACCAGCGGATCAGTAAGGACGAAGGTAAGAGATCCACCTGGGCTAAGACCGTACTTTGAGAATAGATTGTGCAGTCCGATCTGCTTGTTCACTTCATTCTGGAATGCTTCAAAGATGGAAACAGCTGCTAGTGCCGCAGACATTATCGCGAATGCCTTTGTGGTAGCCTTTGTGGTGTTGCCCACTGCATCCAGTTCGTCAGTGACTTCTCTGACGCCCGCCTCCAGTCCAGCCATCTCGACGATGCCGTTTGCGTTGTCGGTGATGGGTCCGAACGAGTCAATGGACATCACGACTCCAGTCATCGAAAGTTCCGCCATTGTCGCGATTGCAGTACTATAGACTCCAATCAGAACATTTCCTCCAGAACCCTCGTAGCCAAGGTAGTATGATACAAGAATTGCGACCACGAGGACTAGCGCGGAAGGTGCTGTGCTCTGCATTCCTGTAGAGAATCCAGCAAGGAAGTTTGTCGCAGGACCTGTCTTGCTAGCTTCTGCAATCTCCTTCACGGGCTTGTAAAGGTACGAAGTGAAGTAATCAGCAACTCTTTCAATAATGACTACTACGACCAAGCCCACAATCGCGCTGGCGAGCAGATAGTACCCTAGCTTGTTGCCGTTGAACAACAAACGAGTAAAACCAAAATCAATCACAACTGCTATGACGGCGGCGATGATTAGTGCAATGTTGAGGGCTCCAAGAGGATTCTTCTTGATCGATTTTCGAATGTACAGTCCACCGAGAATCGAGCCTATTATCCCCGCGACGCCCAGAAGTAGAGGGTAGACCAGCAACTGGTTCGAAGAAATCAGAGAGAGCAGACTCGCAGGTGGGGAGGAAGTTATGAGCGCTCCGAGTATTAGAGCAGCAATCGCTGTTACTACAAAAGATTCATAGACATCAGCTCCCATTCCAGCGCAGTCGCCAACGTTATCACCAACGTTGTCGGCGATCACTGCAGGGTTCCTTGGGTCGTCTTCAGGGATTCCTGCTTCCGTTTTTCCTACGAGATCAGCACCGACATCAGCAGCTTTCGTATAGATTCCGCCAGAAACCCTCATGAACATCGCTATGAGTGACGCTCCAAAACCGAGGCCTGCTACGACTGCGGGTGTCGAGACAATCGTCTTCGTAAACGCAATATAGAATACAGAGACTCCAAACAGACCAAAACCCACAACCGCCATTCCCATAACTCCTCCACCTCTGTATGCGAGCGTTAGTGCACTTCCAAGTCCTTTCCGGGCAGCCTGAGCAGTTCTTGAACTAGTCCTTACTGTGATTGCCATTCCAATATAGCCTGCGGCCGCAGACAATGCGGCTCCTATCGCGAATCCAATTGCGGTAACGCCGCCAGTCTTCAATGGAAGGTCAATGAAGACGTAGATCAAAATTGCAATGATTATGGCAATGGGGGCAATTACTCGATATTCTCGGCTCAAAAATGCATCTGCGCCTTGTCTCACCGCGGTTGCTATCGACGTCATCTTCTCGTTCCCAGGATCCTGACTTCTGAGATAGAAGACTAGGTAGACAGCGTACAAAAGTGCCAGACAAGCGCCGACAACTGCATATACTCCGTAATTCAAACTCAAGTCAATATACACCAATTTTTTCCTTTAGAATTCACACTGAAAGTGATAAAGTTCCTTCTACGGAAAAGGCATTATAAAGTTTCTATTCAGTGAGAATTCAGCCGGCCTTCTTTCGAGATAGTCTCTGAATTAGAGCGGTAACGATAAACGGAAGAAGTGTGGTAATTTCTCCAAAGACTGTAACCTGCCGTGCCCTGATTGACACCTTTCCCCAAGAGATAGCCTCTCTCACTTGGGCGCCTGAAAGGCTACCGTCAAGTTCAGTGGCACTGGTGATGTAAACTGCATAATCTAACCCATTTCTGAATTGGTTCCACCAGAGCGTATGGTGCTTGGAGATTCCTCCTCCTAGCATGAGAGCGCCGCTTTTCTTCGCGGAGTACACGATATCAGACAGAGCTTGTTCGTCCCCCAAAAGATCAAGCTTGAAATCTCGATGGGTCTGATAGAATAGCCAGCACTGACTACCTACGGCACCATCAGTGATTCCAGGAACGAAAACAGGAATGTCATTCTTTGAAGCCCAGTATAGAATGGAATCTTCGTTCTTGGAAAGAGATTCTCCCAATCGCTTGCAAAGCAGCTGGGTGGTCGGTTCCTTTTCGCCCCTAGAGTACATATCTGAAAGAACCTTTTGCACCTTCTTTTCGATCAGAGGCCCGTAATTATCAATTGGAATTAGGATGTTCCCAAGTCTGTGATAGCCTTTCTTCTCGAGAAGTATATCATCCATTGCGAACTCGCCTCCCGAATTGTATGGTCTGTAGGCTCGCGCGAGATCATGATCTAGCGTACCACAGGTAGTGACAATGACATCGCAGAGTTTCCGCTTGACGAGTTCCTTGATGATACCTCTGGTACCAGTGGAAACAATCGCTGCCGGAAACGACAGAAACTTTACGCAGTCCTTCTCGCGACACATCATTTCGAGAATATCTAATGAATCTGAGAGATACCTAGCTTGAAAACCGCCAGAGCTCCGCATGGCGGATATTACATCGTCGACACTCGAATTCTCATCAACTCTTATGTCTCGAACTGGCGGAAACTTGACCTTTGAGTTCTCTCTCTTAAAATCCGACATGCGTGTTTCGACTTCTATTCCCGCATCTTTTATACTTGGTTCCCGCGGATGTTTTGGAAAGTTCCTTTGGCAAGCTATGTAGAGACTTCTGACCAGTTGCTTCGGAAGGTCATTCAGCCCAGAAGTGCTGAATCTCACAAAGGAGACAATGGAGTTGTCTGTGTTGTCGGAGGTAGCAGGATCTTTCACGGTGCTCCATATTTTTCATCAATGGCTGCGTTGAGAACAGGAGCTGATCTAGTCTATCTTGCAGTTCCTAATCTAATTGCGGCATCGATAAGATCACTAGCGCCAGAACTAATTATTTTTCCCATAGCTGATGCAAAACTCACAAAGGGAGCAGCAGACGCGCTGTTAAAGTGGCTACCAGAGATCGATTCTCTGGTAGTGGGACCAGGACTTGGAAGGCTGAATGCGGAGGGCCTCAAGAAGATAATTGGAGTTGCGTGTCTTGAAAGAAGAATTAAAGCGTCGTTTGATGCTGAGGCCCAGAATACAGAGCTGTTCAACTTGATCAAAGGAAAGGGCTGCATAGCAACTCCACATCCTGGTGAATTCAAGAGAGTTTTTGGAAAGGATGCGGGAGAATCGCTCGAGGAGAAAATAGTATCTACAAGAGGCGAGGCCGCTAGTCACGGGATCACAATCGTACTGAAGGGGTTTGAGACTGTAATTTCAGATGGCGATGCAGTATATGTCAACAAGTCGGGTAGCCCCGCTATGACTTGTGGTGGTATTGGCGACATTCTGTCGGGAGTTATAGGATCTCTGCTCGCGCAATCACGCGGAACAGACCTGAAGTCAGTCGATATTGCAGCGGCTGCTTCGTTCATCGTGGGGAACGCTGGGAAGGTTGCAGCCTCGATCAAGGGTTTTCACATCGTGGCATCAGATATCATTGATCAGATACCACAAATCCTGAAGCCGTTTGATAGAACCGTTTGATGTCCTGGAGATCCGCTGGTACTTTGGCTGCGAATGAGAGCTCCGAGTTTGGTCTTAAAGACGATTGGGTCACAATTCAGGAAACACTCGAACGTATTATTCCAGTCTACGACAAGACAAATAGGTACATCTCTCTGGGTACTGATCTCAAGCTCAGAAGAAGGGGAATGGATCTTCTTGTCGGTTCGATGGGAAGGGAGGACTTCAGTGTCTTAGACTTGGGTTGTGGAACTGGAAAGATGTCAGTTCAACTGATCTCCAGATGTTCAAAAGGGAATCTGGCATTGGCGCTTATGGATCCTTTAGTGCGGATGATGAAAGTAGCAAGAGCGAAGACTCGGCTGGACGGCGTCGTTTCAGTCTTCGAGAATATGCCATTCAAGTCATCCTCCTTTGACGCTGCCATGGCAGGATTCTCTATAAGAGATGCTAGGATATTGTCGAGCGCCCTCTCGGAAACCTACAAGCTACTAGTCCCGAGTGGCAGATTCTTGATTGTTGATCTGGCTAAACCGGATTCAAGTGTCAGAATATTCTTTATCGGCTTCTACTGGCGCGTCATCGCGCCCGCGATAGCCTTCCTGGTGTCAGGTAGGCTCGGCCTCAAGTTTGGGGACTTGGCCACGACTTTCAAGAGGTTACCAAAGAAAAGCGAGTTACAGAAGCTTGCAAAAAGATCCGGATTTGAAATATTGAGTGCAGAGTACTCCATGCTAGGAGGAGCTTGCGTGCTGCTTCTAGGCAAGCAAGAAGGAAACCCTGAATCATTCTGAATACTACTAGTTGTGTACCGTCTTGAGAGAGACTGCACATGGCCGATCCTACTGTGAAGATTATGAAACCAATGTTGTGGATCTCGACCCTTCCGAACATATCTGCGAGTCTTCCAAAATTCACAAGAAGACACCCCACTACGGTTTGATATCCAAGCAAGACCAACAGTAGATCGAGAAGCGAGGTGTCTTTCAGGTGCTTTCTGATAGACGGAATCGCGATGATTACTATGTTTGTGTCAACCGATGCCATTAGCGCGACTATCATCGTGTTTGTAAGGATTACCAACTTGTATCTCGGCATGACAAAAACACCGCATTCTTCCAAGTAGAAGTCATACGAATGGCGATGTCAGCGTAATGATCCAAGCAATTATTGCAAAACAAAGCATCAACTTGTTTGGACAATAAAAAAATGTCCCATGATAATACACGAACGACAATCTTCAACAATTAATATGTTGAAATCTCGTTCTAGTTTCGCTTAAGGCAACAGGATAGATAACGGAACTCGTAGTACGATGAATGCCGAGGGTGTGATTTGAACACACGACACTCCGGTCTTCAGCTTCACCAAGAGTTATGAGCTCTTTCGGATGCTCTCCCAGGCTGAGCTACCTCGGCAAACGAGGATGAAATCAAGTTCCAACTTGTCGATTTAAGAGTTATTTGATTCTGGCACTAAGCTAATCAAGATGGCTTGACTTACAGGAGTCACTCTCGAAAATGATCACTCTCCGTGCAGATGCCTTTTCCGAAAAGCAGTTGGCAGAAATCGCATTAGCCATTCAGAACAGGTGGGAAGTACCAACCTTCGTCAAGATTCGAGAGATTGTTATTGTCGATGAGGATGTCAGTCCTCGTGAGCGTCAGGAATTGAGCCAGTATTTTGAGAGAGGACTTGCGAACATATTCCAGAGTTTAGGATTGGCTGATGCTTTTAGATTCGTAAAGACGTCAAAGAATGGCTATTCGCTAGATCGAATACCAGGATCGGATCTGCCGAAGTGGATGTCTGACATCGAGGTGCAAAGAAATCCTGAAAATGAGAACGCTTGCCCGCATTGCGGCCGAAGATTTCGGACGGACATCGAACTTTCGATGCACACTAAGCTGCATTACCTTACCTGAATCGGGTAGTTTGAGACTTTACTGCTTGGATCAGTAAGACAGACTCTTCTTTCTGATCTTTTCCACCGGACTTTGGTTTGTACTTCCCGGCGAAGTATTCTTCCCACATCTTCTTCTGTCGATGTGGGTGTCTATCTCGAGGCTCCGTCCCGGGTGTATGGTCCCTTTGCACAGCTAAGCAGGCTTTTCTTCCCTGCCTGGATGTTGATTGCTATCATGTGGCAGTTGGGTCTGGATGTTGCTAAGAGTAAACCTCGAACTCTGGTCCAAGAAGATTGACTGCTATTTTCTGCTCCATTATCTGGTCGGTTCCCTCGTATATTCGGCAAACGCGGGTATCGCCTAGATGTCTCGCCGGTCGGTTGTCTAACAGGTAGCCGTTTGCTCCGAAGACCTGCAATGCTCTGTCAGCTGCTATGAAGGAAGCTCTAGAAGAGAAATACTTTGCCTTTGCGATGCACCAATCTGCTTCGTTTCGCAGATCTATGTTCCCTGGGTTCGCGTCGTACCGAGATTTTAGGGCAGCCGCTTTTCGGGTAAGGAGTCTTGCCGCATCAAGTTCGACTGCAATCTTTGCAATTTCCCTCTGAACCAACTGATGCTTTCCTATCTTTTTCTTGTGTTGAAATCTCTCTCTGGAATATATAACTGCCTCATTGAGACAATCCTGGGCTACGCCAACGCATCCGGCCGCGACAGAGAGTCTTCCACTCATGAGCGCGTAATAAGCAACGTTTAACCCCTTCCCCTTGGGTCCGAGAAGATTCTCCTTCGGAATCCGACAGTTATCAAAATGAAGGAGCGCGGTGTCCGACGTTGGAAGGCCGAGCTTATTCTTTATCGGAGAAGCTGAAAATCCCTGCGACTCTGCTTCGACCAGAAAAGCGCACATGCCTGAAGTTTGGCCTTTGGGGTAGCCGAAGGTGATTAGAAGATCTGCGATCGAACCGTTCGAGATCCAAGCCTTCTCGCCTGTAAGATAGTACCCATCGCTCTTTTCTTCGAAGGTCGTCTTCATTGATGTCGGATCTGAACCTGCTGACGGTTCCGTTAGTCCGAAGGCCATAACCAGCTCACCCGAGGTTGTGTCAGGAAGGTAGCGAGCCTTTTGTTCTTCGCTTCCCCATCTTTGAAGCGTTATCTGGCCCAGAGAAGTGTGACCTGAGAAGAAAGTTCTCACTCCTGTTCCCTCCTCCCCAATTCTTTCCAGAGACAGAGCGTAGGTGAGAGCATCGGCACTCTGTCCTTCGCCGTATCGATTGCTTATCGGAAGTCCAAGAAGGTGTGCCTCTCTGAACACAGTAGGAACTTCGACATTTAATTTCCTCTCAAGATAGTACTTGTCTTCAATCGGTCTAATTCTTCTGCAGGCCTTGTCAACAATGTCGAGAATCAATTCCTGTTCTTCGGATATCTGAAAGTCCATGGACGGTTTTCAGTCCGACATCTGGCCTTTATTAAGATGAATTTAGTTGAAATTCATCTCGGAAGCACTCGACTGTGTTTGCATTACTTTCCGGGATCTCGCAGGATTCTGCGTTTCGTAAGATTGGCGAAAAGTTTCCTCTTCGTTTCGCCCACTCCCTTTGTTGTGAAGTAGCGCTCGTTCTCTGGCCACAGCGGTTCCTTGTACATTGCCGCGCAGACATCTGAGAATACCTGACCGTGACTCGTGAGTGCCCATCCACTTCTCCTATTTTTCCTCAGCTGAGCTACATCGATTGTTCCAAGTATCATCCCTTCACCAGGGAATTCGCGCCGATACAAAGTGCGACCCATAAAGTCTATGATCTCAGATCTTCCTCTATCTCTGTCCTCGGGATAGTTGCAGTCTATGATCTTACCTATGTTTGTGGAGACCAAGTAGCAACAGTTGTCGCGCGCCCTAACTCTACGTTCCCAGTCTCTTGAGCTCATGCCATCCATATATCCACCGTCAGTTTCAGAAGTGCTGTGTAGCAAGATCTCTGTCCCGTTCAACATGAGTCCCCTACAAATTTCAGGCGTCGACATTTCGCAGCACATGATCCCACCGAGGCAACCGTACGGTGTGTCCAAAACTGGAAAGAAGGCATCACCAGAATTCGGTCCATACTTTTTCATGTACTCTGTATAGATCTCCGCGGTTGAAGTAACACTCAATTCAAGAATGTTAGCTAGTCTTCTCCGGACGTACGGAACCTTGCCCTTTGGATCTGTTATGAAGACTGACTCGAACGCATGACCAGGGAACTCATCAGATGATTCCCAAATGCAGACCTGCTGGTAACAGCCATGCTCCACGCTCTTCTTTGCAAATGCATCGGTTACATCTCCTGGAATCGGAACAGCAACCTTGTTCAACCACCTCTTCCACCCCTCGACGCTCCATTTTTCACTTGGCAATCCTTGCAAAGAAAACTCTGGATACACAACTATCTGCGGAAAGTGCCCTATTGGGGTAGCTCCCTCCGGGAGCATATCTAGGAGACGCAAGTGGCGCTTGATGTTTTTCTTGATCACTCTGTCAGCTTTTCTTGCATCGTCGATGAATTGCGAAGGAGCTTGAATACATGCTACTACTGCTGGCTCTACCATAAGGGCGGCAGCATAATTCCTCGTTTTAAATCTTCCAGGGACGATACCCTCATTCTTTGGATTGAGAGGAAGCACGTTTCAAAATGGAATTCAGCATCTTTCTTTTCGGAATTATTTTTATATGAAAACACTGGGTTGAGATTTTATGCTTGATGTCCTAGTAAGAAACGGAAGCGTGGTCTTTCCCAATCGCGGTGTGGTCAAAACGGACATTGGTATAAATGGAGGAAAGATCTCCCAGATAGGATCGTCAAGAGCGACAACTGCCAAGACAGTGATTGATGCGACAGGAAAGCATGTTTTCCCCGGTCTCATTGACTCTCACTTTCACGTGGGAATTTACCGACCACTTGACATTGACGCGAAATCAGAATCCGCGAGTGCCGTCGCTGGAGGAGTGACCAGCATACTAAGCTACTTTAGATCAGGGAAAAATTATCTCAATTCTGCAGCGCCGTATTCCGAGCTTTTCAAGAAAGTGTTGGATTTGTCATCGGGGAACTTTTACTGCGATTACGGCTATCACCTAGCCCCTGTGACAGCGACTCACCTCTTAGAGATCCGGGAGCTGGTGAAGAAATTCGGTGTCTCGACTTTCAAGTTCTACATGTTCTACAGGGGGTTAGTCCTCAAAGGAGAATTCAGAAAGGGAGCCGTCGAGAGAGAGTATCTTCTCTCCGAAGATCCGTACGACCTCGGGCATCTTTCAAAGATGATGTCCACTGTTTCTGAAATCAACAAGACCACCTCGCCTGTCCGGGTGAGTGTTCATGCGGAAGACGCCGAATTGATCAGAATTAACATCGAGGAGACCAAGACCAAGAAGAAACTCAATCCTCTGGAGGCGTACAACGAGGCAAGGCCTCCTGAATCTGAACGACTGGCACTGGTGCAGGCTATCGAGTTGGCAATGCAAACGCATTGTCCAGTGAATATTCTTCACGTGAGCAGCGGCCTGGCGCTGCAGACCATCAAGGAGCTGCGACTCGCCAACCCAGACCTTGACGTTATGGTTGAGGTGACAGTTCATCACTTGATGCTCAATGACAAATACAATCCAAGCGTCTTCGGTAAGGTGAATCCTCCCATCAGGACTGATTCTGACCAAGAATCTCTTTGGAATGGTATTCAAAGAGGCGACGTGAACACAGTAGCATCTGATCATGCCTGCATAACAAGAGCAGAAAAGGGAAAGGACATCTGGAGCGCTGAACCTGGGTTTGGCGGGACTGAATTGCTTCTACCATCGCTGATAACCGGTGGATACTTTGCCAGAAAGATTCCACTAGAGAGTCTAGCATCCCTTGTGACACTGAATCCAGCCAAGTTCCATGGCCTATCTCATGTGAAAGGGGATATTGTTGTCGGGCTCGACGGGGATCTCGCAATTGTCGATATGAAGAAGAAGATGACTGTAGATCACAAGAAGATGCACTCCGCGCAGGATTTCAGCCCGTTTGATGGAATAGAACTTGCTGGCTGGGCAGAGACAACAATCCTTAGGGGAAAGGTTGTATTCAATCAAGGAAAAGTCGTTGGCAAATGCGAGGGCAACTACTTGGAGAGACCTGCATCTTCTCGGGCAGGACGAAGTTAGTTCTTCACGAGCGCGATGCCCCTGTGCTAACTCCTAGCTTTCAGAGATTTGGGACATCTTGAGAGCGCATGGAAGAAATTTCGCGACGACAAAGAATCGAAGTAGGTAGTTGCGGAGACAGAAAAAGATGAACCACTCGTAGTCAGGACATCAAATATTGCCCTAACTCAGACAGAATACTCATCGATGAAATGATACTCTACGCGAACTTTTTTCCTTTTTCCAGAATCTTCGGCAAGCCCAGGAGCTCTTGAAGCTCGTCAAAGGACAACATGGATTGTGAATATTCCAAAGTAGATCCTGTTGATTTGAGCGCGCTCAGCATTTCTAGGATTGATTTCGCACCTGCCCGCACAGCAGACGCTGGATAGATCACAATGTGAAATCCCAGCTGCTTCAACCTCTTTGCACTCAAAATAGGTGTCTTCCCTCCTTCAACCATGTTCGCAATCTTGAAGCCTTTCACTTTCTTTCCGATCACGGCCAGATCATCAATGTTCTTCGGTGACTCAACGAATGCGATGTCTGCTCCTGCATCAATGTACGAATTTGCTCTGCTGATTGCGTCATCCAATCCGGAAACAGAAAGCGCGTCTGTTCTGGCTATAATTAGTGAATCCTTTCTTGAGGAGACGGCTGCCTTAACTTTTGAGACCATTTCATTTGCTGGAATCACCTCCTTCCCCTGCAGGTGGCCGCAACGTTTGGGAAATTTCTGATCTTCGATCTGAATTGCACTTGCGCCGGCATTCTCATACTCTTCGACCGTGTGAATTACGTTGATCTCATTTCCGTAACCAGTGTCTGCGTCGCAAATCAAGGGAATATTGACAGTCTTTCGAAGTCTCTCAATCTGTTGAACCATGTCCGCGAGACCTATGAAACCGATGTCAGGCAGTCCGAGCGCGCCGTAAGAAGTGCTAGCTCCTCCGACGTAAGCTGCTTTGAACCCAAGCGAGGCAATCATTTTAGCTGTCAGTGCATCGTACGCTCCGGGAGCGACAAGAATTTCCTGGACTTTCAACAATTCGCGCAGGGTCTTGCCTCCTGAGTTTTTCTCTTTCATTGTATCCACACGATATCTTCAAACGCTAAGGAATATCAGAATCCTATCTTTATTTCGTCGTTCTCTACAACGACATCAAATTTGCGTAGTCTCAGGTTGGTGTCTGCAGTGCAAATTCCGCTAGCTAGATCGTATTCAACACCGTGCCATGGACAAGCAATAACAAGATTATTCTTCGAAACAAACTCAGATGTTATGCTCCCATTTTCTGATACCATGCATTCCATCCTGCCAATTACCTCTCCTTCGCAGGCGGGTCCGCCCTGATGCGCACACGTGTTTTCGTAAGCGTAGTATTTCCCATTGTTCTTGACTACTCCTATCTGCATCCCATCTACTTCGACTATGATTGGCTTCATTTCCTCAAATTTGACTGTTCGTGCAACTGTTATGTATCGCATGAAGATCTCGCTACTAGTTAGTTGATCTTGAATAACTTTCTTGCATTCTCTCCTAGTATCTTTCGTTTCGCATCTTCGGAGAGAAACGGCAGATCGTAAATCACTGACGGGACGTCAAAGTCCCAGTGCGGATAATCACTTGCGTACAACAGATGATTTTCAGCATCAAATTTTTTGAAACTATACTCAAGATCTGAGGACGGGGCGTATTCAAGTGGCTGACTTGTAAAATAAAAATTCTCCCTGATGTAATCACTAGGCATTTTAGTGAGCAACGGACAGTCTTCCTTCCTCAGGAGATAAACAGAATCATACCTCTCCATCGCCCACGGAATCCAAGTGACTCCAGCCTCTATTATCACAATCTTGAGTTTCGGAAAACGCTCAGGAACACCATTGAATATCATGCTCGCAACTTGCATTGCACAAGTCACGGGCCTGCTTAGTGAATGTATCCCGACAAATTTGTCCAACCCTCTGAAGAATTTTAGAAAACCGTCGTCTCCGACGTAGTTGGTTCCATGCATGCATAAGGGCAGTCCAAATCTCTGTGCGGCTTCGAAAATGGGATCCCAAGAGGGACTACCTGCCATTTCCTTCGACATGCTCGGCACCATGACACCGATGATCCCCTTTTCTCTGGCTACTCTTTCAATCAAATCCACTGCTTTGCTTGGAATGTTAAGCGGGACACAAACAGGACTTAGAATCTCCTTGTACTTGCCAAGAAAATGATCTAGCATGAAATCAATGTAGGCGTTTTGGACTGCAACTTCGAAATCCGGTCTTGGATCCATCGTCAGGGCCAGCAGGGGAGTCGGGAAAATTATAGAACGTTTGATTCCGAGATCATACATTCTCTTTGTGTAAAGATCGATCAATTCGTCCGGTTTCTGTTGTTTGGGGTAACTGATTTCTGTCCTTTTTCTCTTTCCCGTCCTGTAGTGAGTCTCGCTCAGTGTATACTTGCCTTCGACATGGCCTTCACTTCTGGAACGGATGAAAGGATCGTCGTCGGGCTCATTGATGAAAATCTCCTTGTATGGCGCGTCAACGTAGTCCGCAATGATTTTGAAAGGTTCAGAGATGTGGCAGTCTGCATCAACTGTGAACATATCATGAAGGTTTCTTTCTTCCGCTTGCTTTACTGCATTGTCCAGACCACTTCGTACATGTCTGTATCGTGGCTTCACCTGTGGTTGAAGCACTGTCATGACTTGAGTTCGAATCTGCTACGTTAGTTATGCATTGTGGGTCAAGAGCAGAGTTGAACTAGTATGATTTTGTTTCTCTGAGAAAACTCTCCGGAGTAAATGGAAGCTTGCGCAGTCTTACACCCGTTGCGTTGAAAATTGCATTACCTATCACTGCAGGCACTGGTACAGTGGGAACTTCTGCAAGCCCCTTTGGCCCAAACTGATCGTCAGTCTCCACAAATATCGGTTTTATCCGACACGTGGTAGTGACGTTAGGGACTCGGTATGACATGAAACTTGGGTTAAGAACCGAGCCATAATTCTTGTCCAGAAGTTGTCGCTCTGACAGTGCCATTCCGAGACCCATCACAACTCCCCCCTTCACTTGATTCGCTGCGGTCAGTTGGTTAACAATCTCACCAGAATCGTGTGCCGCCACGTATTCAGTTACGTCTATCCTGCCGGTGTCTACATCAACTTCAACTTCAGCAAAATGGGCACCGAAGGCGAGTCTATCTGCATGCTCGGGTAACTTGGGTTCGGTAGAAGCGCTTTCTTCTATTGCCTGAATACCAGCTCTTAGAAGCACTTCTCCAATCTTAATTCTCTGCGCGCCCGCAGCTATGTAACCAGATTCCATCTCGAGTCTATGCGCAGTTGTCTTGAGCTGCGTGGAGGCGAGCTCAAGAAGCTTACTTCTCGCCATGGCGGCTGCCTCGCGGACTGCCGTTCCTGTTAGGGCGGTAGTTGTGCTTCCAGCCTCACCTCTGGCGTATGGCGCGGCCTCTGTGTCTCCCCAAATGACTTCCATTGATTCTAGTGGCACTCGAAGAACCTTTGACGCAATCATGGCCATAGTAGTTTTCGCGCCAGTTCCAATGTCGACAACTCCGACATGTACTTCTACGATACCGTCGGATCTGATCCTGATTTTTGCCTCTCCTTTGCCTACCCGTGCGTGCCAGGAAACTACCGCAACTCCGATTCCCCTGCAACCAGAATCTCCCAAGTCTCTAGGAGGCGGTTTCCATCTGTTCTTCCAATCAATTGCCTCCGAACCTCTCATTAGGCATTCGCGCAGTCCGTTTGAAGTAAGGTGGGCTTCTCGGTGAGGCATCACGACGAGATTTCTGAGGCGGAACTCTAGAGGGTTGATTTTCAACTCATAAGCGATTTCATCTATGAGCGTTTCAGCGGAAAAATAACTCTGGGGGCCAGGTGGTGCGCGCATCGCACCTGTTCCAGGCGTGTTAGTATAGACTCCGGAAATATCTCCGCGCCAAGCCTCGTAATCGTAGCATACCTCTGCTCCAGATATGAATGTCCCCATCTTAAGTGATCTTGAGTAGGCGCCTACATCACACAGGGCCTTCAGATCAACTCCAATGAGTTTTCCAGTCTTACTAACGAATCCCTTCAGATGCTGAACCGAGGGCCAGCGTGGGTGGGTGGCCACGAAATCCTCACTTCTATCATACTCGACCAGAACCGGTTTCCCTGTCTTCTTGGATAAGAGGACTGCTGCAAGGTCATAGTTGGTTGCACTGATTTTCCCGCCAAACCCACCTCCCTTGTACTTTGTAATCACCCTGATGTCTTCCTTGGGAATGCCAAGATCATTTGCCAATGCTTCCCTGCATCCGAAGACCCCTTGAGTTCCTGCAACAACGGTAAGTTTGCCACCATCCCACCACGCGAGAGAGCAAGCTCGCTCCATGGGAGCGTTGGAAACCCTGGATGTTTCATAATCTCTCTCAACTGTGATGATGTTTCCAGTATGGAGTGCTTTGTCTATGTCGCCGAAGCCAGTGTGGTGGGGCCCAATTACGTTTCCAGTCTCCCATATTTTCACAGCTCCTTCTCTTAGAGCATCTTGAATGGTGAAAATCGTCGGTAGGTCTTCATATTCGACTTCAATTGAGTCGAGCGCTCGTTGAGCAATCTTCCTGTCAGTTGTAGCCACCGCACCAATGCAATCTCCAACAAATCTCACACGATCAGTGAAAAGTCGTCTTTCGTGCTCTCTTTCGCCAGAGTGCCATATTGTTTTGTCATCAAAGCAGGTGATGATTGCCTTTACTCCATCGATGGCCGCAGCCTTTGAGATATCTATTCTTTTTACGTTGCCATGAGGTATTCTGGAAGTCATCATTCTTCCATAGAGCATCTCAGGTACCTTCCAATCTCCTGCGTATCTTGCTCGGCCTGTGACTCTCTCTTTGCCATCAATGCGGGGGTGACTCCGAATCCATCCTTCCGTCTTTGATTCTCTGGTTTCCAGTACTTGTGTCAATGCCGCGCTCACTAGGGGGACGTATCAATTGACGATCGCATAGGAACATAAAAATTGCTACATTCTCATAGATCATAACTACATGGTTGTAAGATAAGATCCAAGGAAAAGCTTGATTTATTCCCTATCTGTCGCACATTGCAGACCATGACATCGAAAATAGATTCCGAAGTGCACGGTGTTCGATATGGAGTTGGATCCCGTTCAATGGAAATTGAGGATCTAACGAAAGAGATGATTGAATATCTCGACCGAAATCAATTAGACGCTGCCTGTGTTTTGGCTGGCGGGTTTCCATCACATGGTCACAACAGGAATGTTCCCGCAAGGGAAATCGAACGAATCTGCAAGAAGAATCCAAAGAGACTAATTCCATTCTGCCGCTTTTTCTATGAAAATCCCATCCAACCTGATGGTTGGGGCGATGAGAAAGATCGGGCCCTTGGGGAATTCGATTCTATGCTGAAGAGTGGCAGTTTCAAAGGATTGGCGGAAGTAAATATGATCGAAAGTGGGGCCGAGGATCCACTAAAGGCGTGCCGTGCGTACTATCCTTTCATGGAGATTCTCTCCAAGTACAAATTGCCAGTGGAAATTCACACCGGTTTCTCTGGCAAGCGACCGATGAGTTTCTACGATCCAATTCTAGTCGATGAACTTGCAAGTAGATTTCCTGAAGTTCCGTTCATTCTGAATCATTGCGGCACTATGCTTCCGCCATATGGAGATCTCTCACTTTACATTGCTGCGAAGAACGACAACTTGTTCCTACAGATTTCTCAGTTAACTCTGGTCGGTGATCATTCGGGACACGAGATTTACAAGAACTATGTGGCTCGGGCCCTAGCCGCCTTCAGAGTTGGAGCTTCAAAGCTGATATTTGGGACAGATTGGAATCCCGAGAACGGTGCACTGTGTGATCTGACAGTTAACCTTCTGAAAGAAGTGAAAATGAGCGAAAATGAAAGAGATCTAGTCATGGGCGGAACTCTACAGAAAATTCTAGGACTCTGACCAATCAGTAAGCTCGGCAAAATCCGCCCATCCCACAAGTTCAGCCAATTTAGACATAAGATCGTCGAAAAAATGGCGCCCTAATTCAGAGATGCAATTTCTTGTGGTCACAAGATTGATATGCACATGGTTGCGGCACGTGCAAATAGTATGACATCGAACACTGGCGGCCGTTCAATTGGAAGAGCCTTGAAGCGTTATGGTGTAAAATACGCGTTTAATGGAATCTCGGTTGACATGTCCCCACTATTAGATGGGCTGCTGCGAGAAGGAATAGAGCTCATAAACGTGAGACATGAGGCTTCCGCTGGATACATGGCTCACGGCTGGTCGCGGGCAACGAGAGGATTGGGAGTCTGTGTCGGAACAGGTGCTGTGGGCCCACTCAATATGGCAACTCCCATAGCCGCATCCTACTACGAATGTAGCCCCGTTCTAGCTATTTGCGGACATAGTCCATACAGGCAATTAGACAAGGGAGCTCTCCATGAATTTGATGCAGTGAGAATGTGCGAATCATTTACGAAATGGGCCAGACTTTGCACAGATGGAGGAAGATTCGCTGAATATGTGCACATTGGTGTGAGAAACGCGATTTCAGGACGTCCTGGACCGGTTCTGCTGGAATTCCCATCTGATCTACTCGCCAAGAGTTTTGCTGAGCAGACAGAAGAAATGATCAATTTCTCAAATGGAATATCAATGTCGTCTGCAGATCAGTCATCGATCAAGAGGTTATCTGAAATGGTTGCTGCAGCTCAAAGGCCTGTCTTGTTGCTGGGTAACGGAACCTACTGGTCTGGTGCCTCTGATGCAATTCAGCAGCTCGTCGAGTTCGCAAGAATTCCAGTTGTTGCAAGAGGAGGACAGGCCCAGGGATGTTTGCCAGAGGATCATCCTCTGTGTCTCGGTTCGTTGGTGTTGGGCAGACCCAACGCTGCGACTCTGACACTTCAGAAGGCAGATCTGGTTGTAGCAGTTGGGATAAGATTTGAAGCTATGGCTAGCATCCCGGTTTTGGCTCCCGATACTAAGGTAGTCCAAATTGATATTCTGCCTTCAGAGCTCGGAAGAAACATCAAAGTCGACCTGGGCATCTGTTCGGATGCGAATGCAGCGGTCACTCAGTTATTGCATGAGCTGAAGAATTCAGATCTGAAGAAGAACACCGAATGGTTGAAGGTCCCTCTAGAAGAAAAAAGGAAACTTGAAGACAGTCTGAATCAAGAGTCAAATTCACAATCAATAACATCTGCAATTCTCATAAAGGAACTGAGGGACTTTCTTCCACGCGATTCTTGGGTTATTCTTGATGGTGCTGACGTAACAGCAGTAGCAAAAATGCACATCAAGGCGTATCTTCCAGGCCATATACTATCTTCTAATGGAAATTTGGGCAATATTGGAGCAGGTGTGCCCTTTTCGATGGGCGTCAAACTTGCAAATCCCGATCAGCTTGTTTTGCTTCTGACCGGGGATGGATCTTTCCTATTCAACTCGAGAGAGTTAGATACGGCAAGAAGGCACGGAATTAACATCTTGTGTGTAGTGGGCAACGACAGAGCTTGGGGAGCAGAATATCATCCAATGGCTAAGACATTCGGAGTCGATTCGGCTGAGAAGATGGGTGGTCTGCTTTCCGACGAAACAAGATACGACAAATATGCCGAAGCACTGGGTTGCTACGGAGAGCTCGTCACAAAACCCTCCGAGATTCTACCTGCCCTAATTAGAGCCAGAGATTCTGGCAAGCCTTCCGTGCTTGACGTTCGTCTCGAGAGAAAGGATCAATGGCCACAGAGGAGCCAACGCTTCCAAGATTCAATCAAATTGGCAACAGTCTAACATTAACTCCTCGCCAAACTGTCTAGTGACACTTACAAAAATCTTGAACCAACGAAACATATTCGTCTCGTCTATCAATCATTGCATTATGACCACATTTGTCAAATACATGAAAATCCGCATCTGGTATTAAATCGAGAAGCTTTAACCCTCTAGAAAGTGGCGCTGCAGCATCTTGTTTCCCCCAGATTATCAAGGTGGGCAATCGAAAGTTTGACAAGCGTGAAGAAAGGTCTAGTCTTCTCCGCTCATCCAAGTTCTCAGACGAATTTGCTCTAATTTTTGCAGCTTCGATATTCCCTGGCAATGAAGCAACAGCCAATCTATCTTCAATAAAGGTATCAGTGATCTCGTCTTTCGTATAAGCCAAATTAGCGTACAACTCTCTTACGTAAACTTTTGTCAATTTTGGATTATGTGATAATGAGATGGCATGAGTTATTTTTCCATTGCTCGCGAAGTTTCCCATTGGAGCAAGTGTTCCACTGTCCCCGACAACCAGGGTTCTCGCCAACTCCGGAAAGTCTAGAGCCACCCGAGCAGCAACGTAGCCGCCTTGCGAATAACCAACTAGATGAGCTCGGCTAATGCCGAATGACTTCATTATGCTTGCCGCATGATTTACTCTGTCTAGTAATCCCAGACCAGTCATGCGCTTATCCGTATAACCAAATCCGAGTTGATCAAAAACATACACATGAAAATTCTTCGCGAAGTAGTCGAAACATTCGTCCCAGTCTTCCGAAGAAGAAGTCACTCCGCCGCCATGGAACAGGACCACAGGCAGACCTTCACCGGCTTCAAAATACCGTGTAGTCACTCCGTCTACCACAACACGTTTTGGCCCTTTCAAGAACAAATTCACTTATCGTTAGTTCACTACTCATACTCGAAAAGAGTTTCGTCATTAGCGATTCATATCAACTTTGATACTGATAACAGAAAGTGGTTTAGATTGCCATGGGGCCTATTTCGATCTGCTGGGGGGAAGTTATGCGTTGAAGCAGTCCTCTCTTTTTGAGGTCTGTAAGGGTGACGACGCTATAATCTACTCATCGTGGACAAACTTAAAAACATGCATTAAGAGAGAAGGATAAGATCTTTCAATGAAGAATAAGCATAGTCGTTACAACGGCAGTAATAGTGATTCTGAAACAAAGGTTGGTATTGGCCCAATTTCAAGGAGGGAAGCGATTTCAACTGTTGGGAAGGTAGCAATAGGAGTTGTAGTTGCTGCCGCAATTGGAGGAGGAGGCTATGCGGCTTATGAATATCTGAATGCTAGCTCGGCTCCGAATATTACGGAGGTAAAGCTCGGAGCCGATCTCCCTCTCACTGGATCACTGAGTGGCTTCGGAACGGAAGCTAATGCAGCATTCCAGATGGCTGTGGATGATGTGAACGCGGCAGGTGGCTTGAAAATCGGAAACAAGTCCTTTCCGGTCAAACTCATTGTTTACGACGATACAAGTAGCACCTCTACAGCTACTGCGAACGTACAGAGGCTCGCGCAGGTAGACCAGGTACATGCCATGCTCAGTGTTATCTCATTCCTAACACTGGCTGTTGCGGCATCTGCCGAGAGATACACAATCCCTCACGTTGGAGGGATAGGGTCGGCCGCCGCAATCACCCAGAATGGTTACAAGTATACTTTTGAATTATATCCGTCCGCCGCAAATCAGGTTGCATACAATCAGGAGATCCTAGCAACAATGACTGGGACAAACCAAGTGAAGACAACTGCCATCTTATACGACACAACGGATGTGGGACTTGAATGGGCTAATGGTTGGAGGAATACGGCCTCAGCTCTTGGTTGGCAGGTTGTCTCCGATCAGCAATTCAGTCCTCATCAAACTGATTACACGCCGAATGTATTGAAACTTGGTAACCCTGACGTGCTTGCAATCTGCAACCAATTCGCGCCCGACGCAATCACTATAATCCAAAACATGAAGCAGCAGAATTTCAGACCCAAAGGATTCATGGTGGGTCCTGGGAGTGATAGTAGTTGGTCTACAGCTTTGGGACAAGACGGTGATTATACGCTGTTGCCAGGGAATGCGTACGCTGCGACCCAGACATCAACCTTGAATACGAACTTGGTGAACAGGTACAATAGTATCCGGTCCACTTACAATGCTGGACCGCCTGTCAATGTTGGCTATGATTATACACAAGCGATGGTCGCGCTTCAGGGAATTTCGAATGCGGGAAGCGTCGATCCTGTAAAAGTTCGAGACGCAATTTCTTCAATCAATTTGACAGGCACAGTATTAGGAACTGTGAAATTTGATTCGACAGGCAGGGCAATACTCAATCTTCTCATGGTCCAGTGGCAGAACGAAAAGCAAGTGATTGTCTATCCAGGCCCACAAGCAACTAGCCAATTGTGGTATCCTGCTCCAGCCTGGAGTCAGGGAGAAGTTCCAGAACCAGTCACTTTGCCGTCCGGTATCACCCTTAGCACAGTCACGACTAGTGTCGCTCCGCCATCTACTAGCAGCACGGTGGCGTCTTCTTCCACTTGATTGTGTAGAGAAAAAATTCATTCATGACTCGTGATCA
>JAJYUX010000105.1 GCA_021792315.1 archaeon | reverse complement strand
CTGTTGACTGTCGTCTGGAGGGCAGTGAGATAATCAAGCTGTGTTATGTTCATCCCCCTGATATAAGAATAGGCATCTGTAACGTTCTGAAGCGTTGATTCGTAGTCATTATAGATCGTGTCATTGAGATATACCGATCTCTGCTTGGAGAGAAATGATAGTTCGGAAATGGAAGAGTTGACGATTGTGAGGTTGGTATTGAACTGGACTTCAAGGTTCTTCACCGTCTTGAGAGTGTCGTTAACAAATGAGACTTGGAGGCCCAGATCGCTGGAAGTGCTGTTTATCAGGTCGTTGCTGTAATTCAGACCAACCTTCAGATCGTTGATCGTGACATTCATCAGCGAATTTTGAAAATCTTGGCTAGAAATCAGAGCGTTGTAATTGTCTTTGACTGTAGAATTGAGGGCAGTGAAATTCTGTTTGGCGATAAACAGAGTTTCGTTGACCACTCCGTATTGAATTGTCAAGTTCTGGTTGACAGACGTGAGGAGAGACTTGAGGTAATTTGTGGTATCATTCACGTAAGTCGTCAAGACGGTTAGATTTGACTGGAAAGAACCTATAATGTCATTGGTGACTGTGAACTCACTCTTCATTGAACTGTTCAAGTCTTGAACGAATGACTTGATGAACGAGACATTGGTGAGAAGGCTAACCAAGAAGCTGTGGATAGAAGAATTGACGTCATTCACGTTTACGTTAACCCCTAGAGTCTCATTGTATATCTTGGAATACTGGTTCGCAAATGTGATATTGACCTCTTCAACGAGATTGGTGTAGTTCTGTGCGTTTCTTTGCTGTGTGACCTGAAGCTGGGATAACGTGACACCAGCTATATTGATAAAGGATGCACCTGATACCGTCTTGAGCAAAGGCACTGTCTGGTCAATCTGATAAGTCTGGGAATTGATATAAGTGAAATTGAAGTAATAGGTTCCTGAGAGAACCCAAAGTGTATATCCTGAAGGTGACGAACCAGACGGACTTATGTATGGAAGAGACTGTGAAAAACCGTGAGTGCTGACGTTCAACCCAAGCTCATAGGTTGAGTTCTGATTGCTTATTGTGACTGGATAGATGGCAACAGGAATTTCATCAAAAGAGGTCTGGTACTGCACATAATATGATGTGTTGACAACAAGATCGTTCATCAGGTCATACGCCTTGATTGTGTATGTGTCTCCAATGATTGCATTCACGAAATCGCTCTCAAGCAGATTTCCATTGACATAGGTGTGGAGATCGCTGAAACTCAGACTAGCGCCAAAGAAGTCATAGACTGCTGAAGTTGGGAAATAGGTGATTTCAAAAGACGCTGCTTGTGGTGGGTCTTTAATGAGGAAGGTGACGTAAACCGAATCTGTCTGAGCTATGTGGAACTGGACTGTTGCGTTTGAAGGATAATAGGTTGTTTCCCCCGGACTTGCGAATATGAATTGCCAAGTGGGGTTTACCTTGATCGTCACGTCTGAACTTTCTGCTGGAAGCACATAAGACCAAGTGTAATAGCTGTAAGTCAGATTATAGGCAATCGGGTTTCCAGACCACATAAAATAATTGGAATAGCCATTCCCACTGTACGTGTAATTGACAAGAACATAGAGAGCAGTGGAAGATATGGTGGTACTAGTTCCATAGGTCAGTGAGATATTTCCTGATATGCTTCCAGCAGTCCATAGCCAAATGACATTCAGAGTTCCAGCATAGCTGGGAGCGAAAGGGATATTCTCAGAAGTTGAGGACTGAAATGAGTCTATGAACTGCGTTATCCCATTGATCTTAAGCGTTAGAGAAGTCAATCCAGCATCAACCCCTGAGTAATTGAAGTAAATGTTCTGACCAGAAGACAAAGCACCATAGTTTGTCGGCGAAGTCGTGATAGTGGTCGTGACGGTATATGACCCTGTTGCACTGCTGGAGAGCGAGTTAGGACTCGAAGGATAATTCACGACCTGAAATGAAACCGTATAAGTACCAGCAGAAGTGTAATTGTGATAGAACAACCAGTCATAAGACCCATAGACCACTGACGAATAACCGAGAGCAGACCCATCACCCCAATTAACATTCACCACTTGGATCGGTTCTGAACTGAAGGTATATCCATTACTGACACTTTCAACGTTGACGGTCAGACCTGCTTGTGTTCCTGTTCCAGTCCACCCTATTGAGGTTGAGATTATCACTGGATAGTAGTTAGCGAACTCTGAGGTATCGAACTTAACGTTTACGGACTGAGCAGATGAATAATTGGCATACGCAACAGCGTTAACGGTACTTCCAGATTTGGAGATTGAATAATACGTAAAATCATTTACTGGAAAACCAAAGTTCCCAATAGGCGCTGAAGGATTTGTTAAAGTTAAGTTAGTAATGCTAAATTTGTATGAGATAGAATAAGAAGTAGAAGCACCTGAAGGCTCGCTGTAATTGAAATAAATATAGCTGGAATTGAAATAATTACAATTCTGAGTAATCCCATAGCTATATGACTGTGACGAATAAGAGTATGTGGAAGGTGTAGTTATATTCTGAGAAAGATAATAACTGACAGACTCAGAATAAATACTATCGGATGAAAGCTGAAATGAAACGGTCTTTACACTCATTGAACCCGTATAGTAACCAGATGTAGAGGTCTCTTGCATCGAATTATAGGTTGCCTCTGTCTCTTGTGTAGATGTCCAATTTAGAGTGTATGACGCAGTATTTGAAGCGGTAGTGAATGAAGAAGAGGTAGGGGATGCTGTTGTCCAGCCGTATAGACTTGGAACAGCACCAAAAATTGGCGAATAAGAAGAGGACTCAAAAACTTGATTGTTTGTACTCATATTAGTTTCGGTTCTTATGTTCTCTAATTGAGTAAGTGTAGTAGCAGTACCTTGTTCAAATTTAATCCAAATCTCCATCTTAAGTGCAGCTGACGAAGGAGACGGAATATCCCAACTTGGAGTTAAAATCAAGTACCAAGAAGTATCACTACTGAATGCGTAACTAATATTATCGTTCCAATCGTACACAGTCGAACCGACAAATAGCGCTATGGTGGCGTTCCAAATATGCCCATTTGCTCGAAGTGCAAACAAAAATGCAAGTAGGGTTCTTACAGTACCGTTCCAAGTACAGTTTGCCGAATAATTGCTAAAATATATCTCTCCTGACTTATATTGATAAGTTCCTTTCCCACCAAGACCCACACTTGGTGAAAAGTCTATGTAAGAATCGGTTGCTGTCGTGTTTCGGTTTTGTGAAACTGTTAAGTTAGTTGCAGTTGATTTTTGCCAATGTGAATATTGAGTATAACTTGCAGTTGAATTCGACCATGTTATATCTCCTGTTGCTGGTGGACTTGCTGATGCGGTTTGAAATATGACATTAAAAGAAGAAAAAATAGTAGTGACTAGAATCAACAGAGTCAAAATTGATCGGAGTTTCTTCGTTCTTATGCCTTTCCTAGCACTTGGGGAGAGCATCAGATCACCCGTAGAAAAAGTACAGAACAATGAAGCCAACGGCAACAACCACAACCGATATCACGACAGGTGCCCAGGATCGTGAGGTTATGAAATATGGTCTCTCTGCAAGCGCCCGATCGTTGCCTTCAATGTTCCTTGCTGCAATCAGCCTTTCCCTCTCGCGGATCTTCAAATCACGTTCCTTGATATCCTCTCCATCCTTCCACAATGCAGAATCGTTAGCTATGGAGAGCACTTCCTTTGCCTTCTGTAGAGCTCCGCTAACATTATCCTTCGTTACCCTGGAGAAGTACTCGGGGAGAGTTTCTCTCCTGGAGTTGCGGAGGTAGACTGGAATCCCTTCTCTCCCTCCCTCGAGTGCCGCTGCTATGGGACCATTCTCAATTGATTCTATCTCTGCTGAGAATACGCTGATCTTCGAGGCATACCAAAGATAGATCAGGAGGACTGAAAATGCAATGACGATGAAACCGATGAGGACGACGAACAAACTCATGGCCTGAGGATTGTACTGGATCACGAATCCAGATGAAGCGATGAGGTAGAGGAAGTACATCACTAGTATGTCCAGGATTATCATTATCCCTCCCATCAGTCTGGTCCTGCTCTTCATTCCTTGGGCAGTCTCCCCAAATGGTATCGTCCCGGGATCTGTTGTGATGTCTTGATCCCAGGTCTTGAATGTCCTGACGTACTTCGCCCTCCTTGCTCTGAGGACGAAAATCCCGACAGTGTGGGGCTTACCGTCCACTTCAATCTTGTAACCGGTCCGTTCAACCCATCCGTAGTAAGGATAGCTCTTCTTTCCGCGGAATATCACCTCTCCCTTGACTAGTTCTCCAACAACTGGATCTGGATTCTTCCTCCGGAAATAGTCAAGCAAGCTCACTCTCTCACCTCCTGTTTATTTGTATTATTGGTTGCCAGCGTGATGAATCCTATGAATCCCAGGAACAGAAGATCGAAGACGATCTCCAGCGGGACCCAGAATATGGACCAGAGGCCTGCCAGATAGTTGAAAGTCCCCTCGATTATGAGCAGCAAAAGAAAAATGAAGAGGAACAGGACCAGGTTGCTCATTGCCTCACCTGCACGTTTTTGTTGTTTCCGCCCGTGAAAGCAGAGTAAGCCATCACAGAGAAGAGAAGAACGTCCATGATGATTTCACCGGGGACCAGTACTTCGTCAGCAGGCAGGAGGAATACGTCCATTACCACCTCTATCCCTAGCAAAAAAAGAAAAATGAAGAAGAAGACAATAGCATTCC
>JAJYUX010000017.1 GCA_021792315.1 archaeon | reverse complement strand
TATGAAATGGATCAGATCGAAAGGGAAAGGAACTCTCTATTCGTATACTGTGGTCAGACGTCTTTCTGAACGCACTTTTTCTCTGCATGTTCCGTATGTGATTGGCCTAGTTGAGCTTGACGAAGGGGTGCGTCTATTTGCAATAATCGAGGGCATTGAGGGTCCCGATCTCAAAACAGGCATTAGAGTGAAATTTGCGGAACACCAGAACCACGAATTTCCTCTTGTCTTTGAGATGGACGAGTCAAAACCCGTCTCCTAGTACCTTGCCCCACTTTGCGATAGCTTTCCGTCTTGTCTCGGCATCTATGGCATTGACAGGAGGGAATCTATCTTTCCAGTCGAACGGTTTGCAGGCAATGAATAGCATCTTGCTGTTCTGAGTCTTGCGCGCTTCCTTTTGTTCGGGCGGTATCCTTGGATCAAGAAAAGTGCTCCAAGTGCCTGAAACTATTTCGATGTCTTCTTTGGGTTCGCATCTAGTAGCAAGAGCCCACAGCACATCATCAATGCTTGTTATGTCGATGTCTTCGTCCACAACAATAACATATCTGCAAAAATAGGCCGCCGGTCTTATGCTGGCAGTTGCAAGCGCGACTTGCTTTGCTTGGCCGCTGTAGCTCTGTCGCAAGGCAACAATTGCATACATCGTTCCTCCGCCGGGAGCTCCATAATGGTGTAACCAGACTCCTGTTACTCCAGGTATGCCTATTTTCTCCAATCCCTCCCATATCTTCGCAGCTCCGATTGGCAAACCAAAATCCATAGCCATAGGCGGCTTCATCGGAGGTGCTCCAACGAGTATGGGATCGTTCCTGTGATATTCGGAGAGAACTCTTACTACAGGCTCTGCCCTTGCCCCATGGGCGTAATATCCGACCCACTCTCCAAATGGACCCTCGGTTCTTGAGAGTTCTTGTGGTGGAGGCACCTCACCTTCTATGGCAATCTCAGCACTGGCTGGTATCGGCAGGCCCGTTTTTGGCCCCAAGATTATCGGAATCGGTTCGCCCTTGACCCAGCCTGCCAGTCCGAATCCAACAGAGCCGTACGGTTGGCCGTACATGGATTCAAAAAATATAGCGGGATCTTGACCGAAGGTAACTACGACTGGACAACTCTTTCCCTTTGACCAGTATTTCTCGCAGATGATCTTTCCATGTCTCCCGGGAGACATCATTAGACCAAGCAAATTCCTCTCGTGCAATTGGAGCCTGTAGCAGCCGAGATTAACTGCTCCACTTTCTGGATCCTTGTTTATCACAACGCAACCTGTTCCTATGTATTTTCCTCCATCTCTTGCATGCCACTTTGGAACAGGGATCTTCGTAAGATCCACTTCTGATTCGCTAAATTTGTTTTCAAAGACCGGTCCCTCTGAGACTTCTTTCGGGGCAACGGGCTGAAAGTGACTTGACCTTTCTTTCCACTCCTTTATGTAGTCAATTGGAGAAGAAGAATTCTTGGATAGCCCCACACATAGTGCTGCTCTTGCGTTGCTGTTAACGGAATTTGTGAAGATGCGAAATCCTTTGGGATATCCTTTGATTTCATCAAATAAGCCAGCAAGAGACGGCTTGTGAAATGCAAGAATTTCAGTGAGCGGTCCAACGTCAGTATCCAAGTCCGCCCCTTTGATCGACCGTACTTCTCCGAGATCTGAAGAGGCTTGTTCTATGAAATCCCTGAGGTCTTGATACAAATTATTCCGACCTTCTTCGATTCTTTGTCCCTGATACGACCTTTAAATCATGCTCTGTGTTCGAAAAGGGAGCTTTCCACAACAATTATGTTCATACCTACTAGTGCAATCGCTGTCGAAGCTGTTTACTTTGGAGTACAAGTGGAAAGCCCTCGCCGTAACTACCGTCGGAGTATTCATGGCGGGTGTGGATTCTACGATTCTGATAATTGCGCTGCCTACGATGGCTTCTGCCTTGCATGCGGATGCTGAACAAGCAATTTGGTTCACCCAAGCATACGCTCTTGCTAGTACTGTGGCAGTACTTTTGATAGGTAAGATTACTGACATGTATGGACGGATCAAGCTCTACAAAATAGGATTTATCTTGTTTACAGTTGGTTCACTGTTTACCGCATTATCACAAGATCCTTACCAGTTGATTGGCACCCGAGCTATTCAAGGCCTAGGAGCTGCTATGATTTGGGCAAATAGCCTTGCGATAATAACGGATGCCACGCCTGTACGCGAGCTAGGTTTTTCACTCGGAATGAATTTCGTTGCTTATTATGTAGGATCTGTAATGGGATTAACGCTAAGCGGAGCAATTCTACTTTTCTTTGACTGGAGGGTGCTCTTTTACATTAACGTTCCAATAGGCATTGTAGGGACGGTCTGGGCACATCTTAACCTTGTGGAAAAAGGTACTCTGGAAAAGAAAGTCTCGATTGATTGGATTGGTTTCTTGTTGTTCTCGATAGGATTGTCCTGCTTCATGCTTGTCCTAACCTATTCGGTTTATGGAATCGCGACATTAGCGATACTTGCTCTTTTGTTTTCGGCAATCGTATGCTTTGGTTTATTCGCATTTCATGAGAGGAGAGCAACCAGTCCATTGCTTGATCTCGGTCTACTGAGAATAAAGAGTATTAGAGGTTCGATTCTTTCTAACATGATACAAGCAATCGTTCTAGGAAGCATATTGCTTCTATTGAGTCTCTACCTTCAGGTTGACCGAGGATATTCCCCGTTTTCGGCTGGTATGAGTCTACTTCCAATGGATATCGCTATCATAGTCTTTTCGCCCCTTGCCGGCAGGTTGGCAGACAGATTCGGCCTATTTCCTTTCATGAGCTTTGGATTGTTAATTTCCGCTTTCTCAGTGTATCTGTTGTCTATTTTCACGGGTATTGCGGTTGAATATTCCTATCTTGCGGGAGTAATGGTATTGCTCGGGGCAGGCGTTGGAATGTTTACTTCCCCAAATGCTCGGTGGGGGATGGCCGATGTCCCGGTACAAAATAGGGGGGTTGGTGCCTCAGTGAGGTCAGTTTTCTACAATGTTGGATTTTCGATCAGTCTGAATCTTGTGTTTTGGATAATGTCGTTCACTGTTCCATATTCAATCATGACTCATGTAGTCTCTGAAGACTTTCAGGCACTATCTTCCAGTCAACTAATTGTGTTTGTAAATGGGTTGAGTAATGCGTACGTCTGGCTCGCAATTCTCTCGGGAATGGCATTGATTCCAATATTCCTCAATATTACAACCACTAAGGAAAAGCTCGAACCAAAACAAACCGGGTGAGGATGAGAAACGCCTTTGCTCGAAAGTCAAAAACAAAGGACTCTGGATGTGGTTGCAACCATGCAACAATTTGGCCTTACTGCTCCTCAAGCTAGGGCATATGCATCTCTTGTGCAACTGGGCATGGCGCGAGCTAGTCAAATTGCGCAGAATGCTGGGATCCACAGGGTCGATGTTTACAGAATCTTAAAAGAGCTGTCAAAGCTTCAAATGATAGAAATACATCTTGGCGAGCCTAACCAGTTTCGTGCTCTCGCTCCGTCAATAGCAGTATCTCATCTTTTGAAGATTCGGGCTTCAGAACTTGGCCAGCTAAGATCGACTAGTAAGATTCTAGTCAAAGAACTTGACTTAGTACGTGGAGAGTCGAAATCTCTACCAAACACCGAGAAAGATAGTCAGCGATACATTATCTTACAGAGCAGGTCACGAGGCTATGAAGAAACAAAGCGAATGTTTTCAGAAGCACAACAGGAAGTGCTCAGAATTGCTTCGCCTAACGGGATTATTAGAGCCATGCATCTGGGTTTAAGGAATCACTATGAACGCCTGTCAAAAAGGGGAATCAAAACAAGAATCATAACAACCATCAACAAGGAAAATCTTCGGGAAGCAAGACTATTCAGCCAAATAGCACAGGTAAGACATTCAAAAGAGGCACATATGCATATGACAATTGTTGACAATAAACAAGTACTTCTGAGCGCATCATTTAATGATGAAAACATGAACATTAACTCATCCAATGACGTTTACTTGCTTAGTACAGACAACAATTTTGCTTCTGCTATGAAGATATTTTTTGAAAATCTTTGGCGCAACTCGGTTCCGATGGAAAGGATGACTGAGTATCTGTAGGTCGTAATTCTTACAACTAGCATAGTTATATGCAAGGGAGACATGGCTCCAGACCTGATGGCATCTGCCATTCAGGTACGGTACCTGCATACCGTAAGCTTAGTGCCGATTGCTAGTCTCGTTGAATGTAGATTCTCTCTTCGTGAAGAGCTTGGAAATATTGACGATCTATCTAGTTCTGTGAAAAGGCACGGCATCCTGAACCCCATCATAGTGCGACCGAAAGGCGAACAGTATGAAATAGTTGCAGGAAACAGAAGGGTGGCTGCGAGCCGAAAAGCCGGGCTGAAAGACATTCCTTGTTTCATCTACGAGCTGAGTGATCGAGAAGCTTACGAATTCGCTCTAGTTGAAAACGTTCAAAGAAAATCTCTAAACGCGATCGAAGAAGCAGTAGCTTTCAGACATTATACTGAACAATATGGCTGGGGCGGTGTAACCGCTCTGTCAAAGAGAATTGGCAAAAGTGAGGTCTACGTTTCCCACAGGCTGCTTTTGTTAAAGCTTCCTGACGACGTGAAGAAAAAAGTTAGTACACGTGTACTAAGTCCATCGATCGCGAAACAACTAGTGTGGTTGAGCTCTGAAAATGCCCAAGTGGAGCTTGCTCAAGAAAGCATTCGACACGGCCTGACTGTTCGCCAGATCAGAAAAGCAATTGGGGTGGTCAACTCTGGTGGCGATACGAAAACGGCTATTCAAAGCGTATACGAGGAGCCAGAATTCTCAAAACACAGAAAACCTGCAAAACATGAACTTTTGCATCTGTATGAGCAGGGAGTGCTCTCGTTTAGATATTCTCTGAACACTTTGGACCTTATTCTTGAATCAATAAAAGAGAAGCGGGAACAAGAATGGCTGAGAAATAATCTGCTGGAAAGGAGATATTCGATACATCAGCTAATTGACGTTCTACTGAGAGAAAAGCACCGCGTTCTGCGTAGAGAGACACAATCGTTAGTTGCTTAATGATCTCTATCTCCAAACAAAGCTGAGGATAAGGCCAGTTGCCAAACCTTGAAGTGAATCGATGCAATTTCTACTATGAAGAAAGCGGTTCAGGTCCTGAACTTGTCTTCGTTCATGGAGAGAGTCACGGTATCGAGTATTTCGAATATCAGTTTCAGGAGTTTAGCAAAGACCACAGGTGCCTCATGTATTATCGACGCGGCCACGGCAAGACGGAATTCACAAGCTACGGCTATTCACTTGAAAATCAAACTCGAGATCTGCTCATGCTACTAGACGCTCTGAATATGGCAAATCCCGTGATAGTTGGAGTCGCTTTCGGTAACACTATAGCTTCGAATTTTACGATAAAGTATCCTTCACGTGTGAAAGCCCTAGCGATGGAGTCTTGGCTGGAAATTCAAGGACCGGACTATCCTAGTGGAATCAACATTTGGCCCCAAAAGACGCCAATGCTAACTCGAGTCTATCAAAAGGAGGGTATGGAAGGTTTCGTGAACTATCTACTCAGAGAAGGCAAAAATGTCTTCCAAGTTGTTCCTAGTGACACAAAGATCAAGGAAAAGTTTGCTCGCATGTTTGCAAATCGGCCAGCAGAAGCATACGACAAGATGAATGAATTTGGCTCATCAGTCCCAAATTTGATTAGCCAATTTCATCAAGTAAAAGTACCTGTTCTTGGGATATGCGGTCAGAATGATCCCTATCCTGATCGCCCAGAACTTCTAAATGACATGCCAAATTTCAGAGAAGTTTTTGTCGCTAATGCTGAAAGGTTTGTTCACTGGGAACAACCGAAGGAATTCAACAAGATACTACACGAATTCCTAATGTCAGTGGAATCCTAAGCTATTTCACTTCCGAAATAGTTCGGCGTAAGCTTCAAGATCACAACACGCCCGTATTGCCAATTCTTTTCTACAGCAAATAAACAGTCGCTTCTCTTGGAGCTTAACTAAGTTGTGCAAAGGATCATGAGTTATCGACTTTCAGTTCCATAGACGAGTTCTCTGCGTCTAAAGGTAGCATTATCCAGCTTGCTTCACTTTGATAAGGCGCCCGACTAACGGGGACAAACGTTCATGATTGCAGTAAGCTTCTATTGGGCTCTCTGAGCATAGCCATCTAGAAAAAAATCAGAGGGGTTGAAAGCTAACTAACGCAGGTTAGCTAGCCTTCCTACCGCTATGAGCTAGGCGACCCCAAGGCGAAGTATGTTGTGTCGACAATTTGGGTTGCATTGTCGGACGCATTCTTCAAAGTACCAAACTCAAGACCGATGTTTATCTGATCCTGAATGGCAGAATATGGCATCGTAGAACTCCAGTAAGTAGGGAAGTACAACTGCGATGCCACCGTAGAGTTTAGATGGAGTTGCGAAACTGCCATCTGTCTATCCAGTGTGACGTTGCTTTGTGCAGCTTGGACGCCTTCTTTTAGAGCCGCATTGAATTTGTTCACTATCGTAGGATTGGCATTAGCCCAAGTGGGACTTGCCATCATGCCGGTTATCATTTCTACGCTACCGTACGCATAGTCGTCGCCAATTATTCTAATCTGGCCCGCAGTTGCACCTGACTGATTTGCCATCAACAATTCGGTGATAAATGGCTGCAAGGTGGCAATTGCGTCAACGCGTTTCTCGACCAAGGCCGCTACTCCGGAAGGATATGGAACTACGCTCCAGCTGATGGTGCTTGAATTCACTCCAAAGTGCTTCAACATGAAGAGAAGGTTTGTCTGCTGAGCGCTTCCAACGGCAGGGACGCCTATTGTTTTTCCTTCTAGATCAGTCCAGTTCTTGATGCCAGAAGATGAAAGGACAGCTATAGCATGAACGCCAACATTAGGAATATATTGTCCTAAAACAAAGTTGCTAGGATACGATGCGGCATCCACTGGCGCAATGAATTGCAAATTGAACCCCTGTTCGTGAGCTGACATTAGAAAAGTCGGACTGTTCAAACCTATCTGCGCGGATCCTTGTTCAACAGCTGTGTTCACAAGAGCAGGTGTCCCAAGAATATCCAAAGTCACGTTCAATCCTTGCTGAGTGAAGTATCCGTTCTGTTGAGCAACAAGCAGTGGCATGGAATCTGCGATCGGCAGAGTAGCTACCACTAGATTGATTTTTGCCGAAGTGGTCGTAGATGATTTTCCGAAATATATGTACGAAACGCCTGCAACTGCAACTACAAGAATGATGATTACGATGATTATAGCTGCCATAGTTCTTCCAATGGCTGCGATCGATGCTTTCATTTAGATCGAAAGCCTGCGCATTCGATATAAATACTTAAGTGTTTACCGATGACGAGTCTGCGAGATATTGTTGCGACAGACGGGCTTGGACAAATGAGTGGCATTCTGAACGTTTTAGATGTCGGAGTATCATATGCCGGTACTCGGCGTCTTGATGTTCTGGGGCGAGTTACTCTCTCTGTGAAAGAAAATAGTTTCACTTCGATTGTTGGACCATCGGGATGCGGAAAGACAACACTGCTGAGATGTATTTCTGGACTGCAGCGTCCTACCTCTGGCGAGGTGTTTGTAAAAGGATCTAAAGTGATTGAACCGACCGACGGAATGTCTATTGTCTTTCAAGAATACAACAGGTCGCTTCTTCCTTGGAGAAGCGTTCTTGGAAATGTGCTTCTAGGCGTGGAAGGTAGACTTCCGAAAGGAGAGGCTCTCGGCAGGGCTACTGATCTGCTCAAAGAGATGGGTCTGTCAGGATTTGAGAAATTTTATCCTTGGCAGCTATCTGGAGGTATGCAACAGAGAGTAGCCATAGCTCGTGCGCTTGTTTCCCGACCGGAAATACTGCTTATGGACGAACCGTTCGCTTCTGTCGATGCTCAAACAAGGATGCTGCTTGAAGATCTGCTATTGAGACTCTGGAAGGAATACTCATTGACAGTTCTGTTTGTTACCCATGACATTGATGAATCTGTATATTTGTCCCAGCGAGTCGTGCTTCTTAGTAAGAGACCTTCAACAGTCATGGAAGATCTCCAAATAGAACTGGCTTATCCAAGGCACCAAGTCAAGACGAGAGGGAGCCAAGAGTTCTCCGAATATCGGACCTCGATATTTGAAAAAATCATAGGTTTGATTTGATGACACTGAGCAAACGACTCAAAGACGTCTTGCTAATCATCGGCGGAATCGCGATACTGCTATCCACCCTTGTATTCTGGCAAATTGTCTCAATCACGAACCTACTACCTAGTACCATCTTTCCTTCAGCTAAAACTGTAGTCTATTCCTTTTTTCAACAGGTGCTCAGTGGTACAGTATTTTTGCCTATTCTGGAAACATTGTCTAGGCTGTTTGAAGGTTTTCTGCTTGCTGCCCTGATAGGCGTCCTAGGAGGAATTGGAATCGGAGTAAACTCGCTTGCTGACGAAACAGCTGATCCGTTGGTTCAGTTTCTGAGGCCAATGCCCTCAGTGGTGTTAATACCGCTTGCGATGCTTTACTTCGGACTCACTAGCTTCATCGTCATAATCCTAGTAGCTTATGCCTCGGTTTGGCCGATTTTGATCAACACATCCGATGGCGTAAAGTCGATAGATCCAGTGTTGCTTGATACAGCACGTCAATTCCATGTAAACGGATTCGACCGGTTCCGAAAGATTGTGTTGCCTGCGGCATCACCATTCATCCTGAGTGGTTTGCGAGTTAGCTTGGGAATTGCGTGGATTGTTGCAATAACGGTTGAAATGATCAGCGGAGTGGTGAGGAATGGGGTTGGCGTGACGATTTTCTTCTATCTGAATAGCGGAAATCTCGGCCCTATGTATGGTGCGATAATTGCAGTAGCGCTGACTGCTTATGTCTTGAATTACCTTTTCACGCTCTTGCAGTCCAAGCTAACTCCATGGTTTGAACGTTCCACAAAGGTGGTCCAAAATGAAGTTTAGATCATTAATTGGCCTTGTCCCAATAGTATTCATTCTGCTGTTGTGGCAACTTCTGCCTCAACTGAGAATAGTGGACCCTGTATTCCTTCCACCAATTAGTTCGATATTGTATCTAGTCTTCGAATCGATTGCCACGAAAGGAATCGGATCAACACTCCTGGTAAATTTTGAATTTACTGTTGAGAGAGCGATCTTGGGGTTTCTCATAGCCAGCGTGATTGGGATTCCACTTGGGATCGCTATTGGTTCAAGCAAATCGGTCAAAAGACTCGCTGAACCAACCATCGAGATATTCAGACCACTCCCCCCTGTTGTACTCATACCTTTCTTTATCTTAGTTTTTGGAATAGACCAATCGATGTACTTAGCTTTCATAGCTTTCGGAGCAATATGGCCAATCCTTGTCAATTCAATAGACGGCTCAAGAGGCGTAGAACCTCTAATGCTGGATGTTGCCAGAGTATTGAAGATTAATCGACTAGGGCGGTTTTTCAAGATTCGATTGCCTGCCTCTTCTCCATTCATCGTTAGCGGTATGAGAGTAGGATTGCTCCTATCCTTACTTGTTGCAGTTGCAATCGAAATGGTAGCAGGTCACAATGGGCTCGGTTACCTAGTCATCTATGCGCAAGAAGAATCGGATGTGAAGACGCTTTACGCCGTGATAATCCTGATGGCTGTCACAGGTTACATTTTCAATTTGCTGTTTGTCAGAACTGAAAATTACTTCGTGAGATGGCACAAGATCTTTAGAAAAGGAATCACTGCTGCAGTAGAGGCATAGCTCGAATAAAGTCCAACATTTTGTGATATTTCCATTGAGTGCTGAAGAGTTTTGGGATGATCGAGAGTTAATCAATCCCAAGCATACTGCCATCATTGTAATAGATATGCAGAATGATACGTGCAAGAAAGCTAGTCCTCTTGGAAGGAGTGGTTGGGACTTGTCTTTGGTCGAGGAGATGGCTCCTGAACTCGCGAAATTTCTCTCAAGTATTCGCAAATTAGGTTATACAGTCATTCATACTAGAAACGAGCATTCATCTCACACAAACTCTGACGTACGCTTAAGACAAGCGAGGAAGTCAAATTGGCCGAGTTTTGTTGAACCGTCGTCAAAAGGTGCTGATTGGTACGACAAGTTCAACGAGTTCACCCCTCTACCCAACGAACCAATCATTACCAAGCACAGATACAGCGCTTTTGTCAGAACGGATCTAGCTCAAATACTCAGAGCAAAAGCTATCCGAACAATAGTCCTTACGGGAGTCGAAACTCACATTTGTGTCGAGTCAACAGCAAGAAGCGCTTTCATGGAAGATTTCCATGTAGTTCTTATTTCAAATTGCACTGCGACGCAAGTTTCGCCAGATCAAATGATTAGTCCAAAGACAATGCATGAAGTTGCAGCGGAGATAATCGACGAGTACTTTGGAACTGTCATGACATCCGATGAATTCTTGAAGTTAGCAATCCCGTCACGTAAATGATTTTTCCGCTAGCTTGTAAAGATGCATTTTGCCGCTGCGATATCGAATAATGCCATTCCAGCCGTCTTGAAAACTGTAATGTCTTTCTCACTCCTTCGTCCTGCTCTTTTCTTTGAAATGATATCAGAAATCTCAACAATCGAATCCCAAGTCAAGATGCCGTTCTCAATTGGCTCAACAAGGTCTCCGGAAAGATCTTTCAACATTTGGTCTTTCGAATCAACAGCAAACAGACTTGCTCTTTTGATTGTCGTGTCATCAATCTGTCGAGTTCTACCACGACCACCAGAGATGGAAGTTACATGAGCTCCCTCCTTGAGTGATTTGCCAAGCACAACTGGACTTCGCGCTGTGGTTGCTTCAATGACAATGTCAGATTCTGAGAGAGCCTCATCAGCGGTTGAAACAGGCTGTACTTTTACAGTGCGCTGTACATCTTGTTCAATCTTCTCGCAAAAGGATTCTCTATTTTCCTTGCTTCTGCTGTATACTTTCACTAGCTCGATGTTTCGCACCGCGAGACAAGCTTTGAGCTGTGATTTCGCATGTAATCCAGAGCCCAAGAGTCCAACATTAGCAGAACTTGAATTTGACAAATGCTTGATGGAAATAGCTCCTACAGCTGCTGTTCTGAGCTGATTCATGTAGTGCGAATTAATTAGAGCAAGAAGTTTTCCCGTATGGATGTCATAAAGACTTGTAATTTCAGAGGACATCGAATCTGCTTTGCTTCCCTGAAACTCCGATGCCAGGAAGCCTTGCTTTGTTCCTACGACTCCCTCTCCCTCAATCAGTGCCGACATCGTTCGAAACGTGCCTTTCGCAGATTCCACTAGCTCCCTTAGAATATTCTTGGCTGTTCCACGTGAATACTCTATTAGGGCTGATTCCAGAGCTTGAATCAGATCCTCAAGCTTGAGGCGGGATTGAACCTCAGAATCAGAAATGATACGCATATGATTGAGGCTGTTTCTTCCTACGAGTAATATTGTTTACCTGCTATTTGGGGCCATTTTTTCGCGACTTTCTCTTGGAGCTCCTTGCTGATCGTCACTGTTCGAGGGAATTCCTTTATCCACTCGAAAGGCCTACACGCATCTATTATCGCCCTTGAACTCTGGAAACTCTTTGCAGGTTTCTTGATCAAAGGATCCAGAGGATTACTAGGCGCTCTGTGAATTATATCAATCCCAGTGGCGGGGTCGCTCCTAGTGGATAGTGCCCAGATGACATCTTGTAGGTTTGTGGGATCCACATCTTCGTCAACGACTATGACGTAACGACCCATACTCGCTCCCTCTTGACATTGAGCCGCGATGAAACCAGCTTGCTTGGCGTGTCCCAAATATCTTTGCTTGATCGAGACTACGGTCCAGAATTGGCATGCTCCTGCTTCATGCCTCCAAACTTTGACTACGTCTGGAATTCCAGCCTTTCGAAGTCTATCCTTGATTGCAGCAGATTCTACTACCGATCTCCAGTAGGAATGATCGAAGGGTGGTTTTCCCGTAAGTGAGCCTAAGATTATGGGATCATCTCTATGATAAAGCGCCTTCAGCCTGACGGCCGGCCGTGGTGCCTTGTCGCCTGCATAGTAACCTGTGAATTCTCCGAACGGTCCTTCTTCAATGACGTCGCCAGGATAGATGAAACCTTCGGCAGCTATTTCGCTAGAGGCAGGAATCGGAAGACCAGTAACCGTGCCTTCGAACACGTCAATTGGCCTTTGTCTGATTGCGCCAGCGTAGTTGTATTCACAAATCTCGTACGGTATTGGGAGGCTAGATGCTATGTAGACTAGAGGTTCGTGCCCGAAGCTAAGCGCGACAGGACAGGGTTTGCCTTGTTCGTGATATTTTTTGATCTGAATACTGCCGTGATGAATGTCCTCAACTAGCATACACACCGAGTTCTTTGAGCTAACCATCACACGGTATGTTCCAAGGTTGACGACACCCAGATCGGGATCTCGAGTGATGATTGTCCCTCCTGTTCCAATATATCTACCTCCATCTTCTTCGTGCCAAAGTGGAACTGGAAATTTTAACAGATCAATCTCGTCTTCTTTCAGTACATTCGTGAGAACATCAGAATCGCTTTTCGTCGCTGGAGGAAAGCTCTTAGCTGTCTCTTCCCACTGATACGGTTTACCTTCAAGGTTGGACACTAGTTTTGAGTCATCAGAGGTAATGTCAAATCCGAGAACTGCAGACAGTCGTTTGGGGCCGGATAGCATACATGTCAAAACACGGTATCCATGAGGATAGCCGACAATATCATCAAAGAGAAGTGCCGGCCCTCTCTTCTTCGCATTTAGATCGGTTACTGCGCCTATCTCTAGATTCCAATCAGCGTCGTTTACAACCCTGAGTTCGTCCATAGTTGTTGCTTGTTTAACATAATCTCTAAGGTCCACTGAAATACCTCCACTTTGGTTCGACGGATTAGATTTTGATTAATAAATCCTTCAATCTGAAGAAGATACCGCAAATTTGGAAAAGGTAGCTAACTCAGGGGAAGTGTATCCAGATTTTCGATCAGGTAGAAGTAGTATTTGATAGCTCCAAGAAGAAGTTGATTGTCTATGCTATCCGGAAATTTATCGGAACTTCTGTGATAATAAGTATCATTATGAGTGAAAATTGTGGCTACGGGTATCCCTCTTTCGTAGAAGGGTTGCTGATCAAATCCTCTTGGCGGAATCCATTCTTTGACTGTCTTCTGATTACTAAAGTGAGATTCCTTTAGCGCTTTCTTACACATCAGATTCATGTTCAAACCGGAAGGGATTTCATCGCCAGACGCATTGATCACTATCTCGCTAGCATCTTTGAAGCATATGGCATCGATATTAACAACCGCCACTACTTTTTCTAGAGTACCACTCGATTCTAGGTTCTTCAGGTAATCTTTTGATCCAATCTTACCCCATTCTTCTCCACAGGTCGCGGAGAAGCAAAGTGTTCGATTTGGAACGTGATTGGAATAGTGCTTTGCAAGTTCCAATAGTACAGCACATCCGGCTCCATCATCTACAGCGCCCGAGCTATCTACACTCGATGGCACTCCTTCTGCGCCTTGACAGTCCTCGTGAGCATTGATTACGATCACTTCGTTTGGTTTGGTCTTGCCTTGTAGAATGCCTTGCGTACGAGCGGTAGTAGTATTAGGTTCAAACTTTGTTGAGCAAGTGTACTTGACCTTGCTACGATTCGCTCTACAAAGGGCAAGAAGTTTCTCTGTGTCGGAAGAACCTATTATTGCGGCCGGCTGCCTTCTCTGATTCTCCGGGTAAGGTTGTATAATCGCAGGTCCGTTTACTCTGCCAAGTATCTGCCCGATCTCTTTTCCGTTCTTGTCCTGGATCGAAAAGCGAGTGCAAACGAAACTACCAAGAAGATTTTGATTTCCAGCATATACCAAAGAACCTTCAATACCGGCTTCTGAAGTCGATTCAGAGTAAACCATCGGCGCAAATTCTATGCTTGATTCTAGTCCTTCTTCGATCTTCAGAGCAGATGGGCCGGTTACCCGCCAGCCAAGTACATTCACGGTGATACTCTCAGACTTGATTCCTACATCGTTCAATCTCTTGGTCAGAAATGAAGAGAACTGCCTTTCGTCCACTAGACCGGTGTGCCTATGCCTAAATCTTGTTGAAAACAGTTCGATAGATTCGGTCGCACGATTCATTGTTTCGTCAAAATCAAGCAATCTTGGCATGTCAGCGATACTACTCAACTTTAAGATACTTTGATAACGCATCAATTGCCAGACCAGCAGAAGTGAACAGTGGAATTTTATGTATACGCAACTTTTCCTTTGCGGCATCCACTCCCTCTCCATTCCCCATCCAAATTACAAGCATAGGCTTTTCCTTACAGAATTTCGTTGTGAGATCTGCGAACTGGTCAGGAAAGTAGAAATCCCCAAGCGTGATTATGATAATACCATCAATTTTTCTATCAAGTGATAGTGCAGACAGGCATGTCTCATATGAAACAAGGAACATGTCAGAGCTCACGGCACCGAGATCGATTGGATTGAATCGAATAGTCGCAACTTGGCTCAAGGACTTTCCTATTTTTCTCTGCGTACTCTCACCAAGTTTAGGCAGGAGCAGACCTTTAGATTCGATAAGGTCGGCCACGTGAACAGCGAGTCCTCCTCCGGGGCAAATCAGAGCAAGTCTCCGATCTTTGAATTTAGTATCTGCAAGAACAAGAGATAGCACACCAAATACCTGTTCAATGTCATCAACATGGATGATGCCTGCCTTTTTCAGAGCGGCGCGGTACAATGCTGTCGAGCTGACCATTGAGCCAGTATGGGAGGCTGAAACACTCCTTCCTGCATCTGTAACTCCAGCAACAAGGGCGATGATCGGCTTGTCTTTGGATATGTTCGATGCTGTTTCGATGAAATTGCGACCGTTCTTCAGGCTTTCAATGAAGACTACAAGTGCTGAACTTGGATCGTATTTACCAAAATATTCAAGAAAGTCGCTCAAGTCAAGATCAGCTTGATTCCCTATATTCACATAATTTGAAACTGTTCTTCTTGCTTCTATCGACTTTAGTAGCGAGACACGGCGGAGACTTCCACTTTGTGAAATGATGCTAAAATCAAGTCCAGGAAGTGGATGTTGTGTAGCTATAGATGCGTGCAATTTTGAGCTTGCACAAAATATCCCGGCACAGTTAGGACCTATGATTCTGATGTTGTTCTTCCTTGCTATATCCAGGCATTTCCGTTCAAGATCTCTTCCCTTCTCACCTGATTCAGTAAACCCCCCAGAAACAATTATTGCACCTTTGACATTTTTTACACTGCACTGTTCTAAAATGTCCGGTACGACTAAAGCAGGAACCAAAATTATTGCAAGATCCACGCTTCCAGGAATGTCTTCAATTGATTTGTAAACCGGCAGGCCCTCGATTTCCTCTCTGTTTGGATTTACTGGGTAGATCTTGCCTTCGAATCCAAAACTCTTCAGGTTTCTGACTATTCTGTTTCCATGCTTAGCAGGCTGATCTGTAGCTCCTATTACCGCCACACTGTTAGGATGAAATATCGAGTCTAGGATTGCGTGCTTCATAGACCGATCAGATGATCAACAGAATATGGTCCACCTCCGATCAGGGCAAAGAGCACGAAGAGGAGGAAGTAGATTACGTTGAGCTCGTAAGAAGGTAACCCGTGACCAAAATATCTTGTCTTCAGAATTTTTCTTTGAACGAAGATCGTGGATATCATAAAAATGGCAAGACAGAACGACACAATTGGAACTAGGAATCCAATTACGAAAAAAAGCGCCCCAACGGAATCCAAGAGCGCGACAAGATATATCACGATAGATGGAATCTTCTCTTTCCTCCATGTTTCAATTGTTTTCTGCCTTTCCTTGAACATGTGTCTCACTCCTCTTCCAAGAAAGAAATTGAGACCGATTACAACTCTTAGTACCAGAAAACAAAGAGGGCTAAGCGATGCCAATGGTTCAAGAAGTCCGGTCAACTTTATGGTACTGAGCTGCACCTACTTTTTGCTCGATATAAGACTTGGTCTGTACTTCGTTTACGGCTGGCATCCGAACATCTTTAATCTCCTTGATCTCGAAGAAAGGAAAAATAAATTGATGTCTTTTCTAAGAGACGGCGAGATTGCGATTGTGTCCTTTGCAGAAACTCCAGTTTCCAGACCAAGCAAAGAAGGCGAGACGGCGCTAACTCCAAATGAATACTATGCTTGGGCGATTGAGCTCGCACTAGAAAAGTGCAATCTGCAGTATTCGACTATACGGAATGAAGGCCTGGGGGTAACAGGTTCAGAGTACCCTCATTCCGAGATCTTGAGCGGCGAAATTGCACAAGATCTGGGTTTGTCTCCTAGATGGCTACTGCGGGCAGATCAGGGAGGAGCTAGTGCGCTCTCTCTTATCAGCCAAGCTGCGTTTGCACTACACGCTGGTGCAATTGACGTTGCAATCTGCGCAGGAGCTGATTCTCCGATTGGACTGGGAGATAATACACCAACAGTAGTGAGTGGGGCACAGCAATATGTCAAGAATTACGAATTTCCAATAGGTCTAGGAGGCCCAAACAATCTGTTTGGTCTGATTGCGAATAGGCACATGAAGCAATACGGGACAAGGCAAGAACAGCTTGGAAATATCGCTGTTGCGCAGCGCTCTAACGCGATTCGAAATCCAAACGCCTATCTTAGAAAGCCATTCACACTAGAAGAGTACATGCAGTCTGAATTAATCTCTGAGCCTCTGAAGAAACTAGATTGCTGCATAAAGGTCAATGGAGGTCTAGCCGTTATCATGACTAGATCAGATCTAGCAAAGGAATTGACTGATAGTCCTGTTTATCTGAGAGGTTTCGGAGGGTCTTTTAACTACTCTTTCGGCGATGTTTCGCTTCCTGATATTACGTACAGTGGATTTGTGGATTCTACAAAATTTGCTTGCAATGTTGCTGGCGTCTCGTCAAGAGATTGTTCACTGTATGAGCTGTACGACGATTACACCGTAATGGTATTGATGGAACTTGAAGATATTGGATTGTGCAAGAAAGGAGAAGGCGGAAAATTCGTAGAACATTCCAACTTTGCGCCGGAAGGTGATGTTCCAATGAACACAGGTGGAGGCTTGCTCTCATCAGGGCAGATCGGATTGGCAGGAGGGTTTTTGCCACTTGTTGAGGCAGTTCGTCAGCTTAGGGGAGATGCAAGCGACAGGCAGGTCAAAGATGCAAAGAGTGCTCTAGTAACCGGTGGCGGAGGAGTGGCGTACGGAAAAAGTCTGGGAAATTGTATGACTGCTATTCTGTCAACTTGATTTGATGAAGAGTTCTCCAATTGTCTTCTGGCGAATTGTGCGAATTTACCACTACAGTCTTAAGGCCTCCTGCTAAGTTCAAAGCATCTTCAATTGCGTTTGCTACTGCTGGAAGCGGTGTTCCGCATCCCTCGCCCATGCCTTTAGCTCCCAGAAGCGTAAATGGAGACGGGGTCACGACGTGTCCTATCTGGACATCAACGAAATCAGCAGCAGTTGGAACAAGATAATCCATGAAAGTGGCGGAGTTGAGTTGGCCGTCTTCATCATAATCTAGCTTTTCAAAGAGCGCAGCAGCAACACCGTGAAGAGCAGCTCCATGATCTTGACCCTCGACTATCATCGGATTGATTGCTACCCCGCAATCATCTGCTATCACGTATTTCAGTAAACTGACCTTGCCCGTTTCCTTGTCTATCTCAATGACTGCCACATGGGCATTGTTTGCATAAGTGCTCGTGTTGTTTATCCTCTTGTTTTCGTCAGGTAGCGTACCAAACGGAAAATCGTACATGGCGCTGACGTATAGGCCTGGTTCCATCCCTTTTGGCAAACTGTAAGGATCTGTACCAGCGATATTTGCAATGTCTCTTACGGTGATGCTCTTCGAGGAGTTGTTCTTTATGCGGACTATTCCTTCAGAAAATTCACACTGGTCTTCTTTCGCACCAAGCAGATGAGCTCCTATTGCAAGTATTTTAGACCGCAGCTTGTTGCAAGCTACAACAACTGCCCCCGTACCAATGCCTGCAAACCTGCTCGCTGAGGTTCCGGAGAGAGCAGAAAATGGATGAGTAAAGGAATCAAAGCCTGTTGCTACGGTTATGTTAGCGGGATCTATTCCAAGTTGGTCGCTGATTATCTGAGCTGTAACGGTTTCGTGTCCTTGCCCTTGTGGAGCTGAGCTCAATAGGACGTAGGCGGAACCTGACGGATCGATGTTTATTGATGCACCTTCAGGGCATCCCGAAACTCTGGCGCTCGGATTTAGTAGTCTAAGTTGTGCATAGTTAGCGCCCCCAGATTCTACAACGTGAGCCATCCCAATCCCTATGAGCTTTTGACCCCTACCTGAGATTTGGATGTTGCGCCACTTTTCATACTCTGCGAGCTTTAGAGCGGTTTCCAGCGTCTTTTGATATTGACCGCTATCGTATAAGCAGCCGCTCGGCGTTGTATACGGAAACTCTTGTGGTTCGATGTAATTTAGTTTTCTAATTTCAACTGGAGAAATATGCAGCTTCTTTGAGGCGATATCCATCATCCTTTCGATTACAAAGAGGTACTGCATGCGGCCATATCCGCGGTTTGCGCTAACCGGGCAGCGGTTTGTCAAGACAGCTGAAATGTCCACAGAGATGTTCTTGATTTTGTACACGTTGCAAGAAACTTGGTTCCATATTACGCAACCTATTGGTTCTGGGGATCTTAGGTAGCTACCCTGAACATCTATGCCGCGCATCTTTAGGGCAGTAAACCTACCATCTCTTGTGAAAGAGGCTTTGGCATACCATAACCTTTCGTTTCCATGAGCGCTTGCCTGAAGATGCTCCTTACGATCTTCAAACCACTTTATCGGCCTGCCAGTCTTGATAGAAGCAATTGAAGCAAGCAAAATGTATGGGAAGACCGAAACTTTGATACCAAAGCCACCGCCTATATCTCTGCTTATGAGGCGAATCTTGTTGGACGGCATACCAAGAACATAGGAAATCATTGGGATGTCCCGACCTGGCACTTGGCTCTGTGATTGAACCGTCAAAATACCAGTTGACTTTTCATATTCAGCGAATACTGCAAATGGCTCAAGCGGGGATGAGGTAAAGCGGTGAAAGTAGAATCTCTCTTCGATGATCATATCTGACTGCTCGAAAGGAGTCTCGCAGTCGCCAAAATTGTAGGAGTCTTGCCAGGCTACATTTGACTTCATGTCATCATGAACGAGAATAGATTCGGAGCTTTCTGGATCCATGGCTGGAGTAAGTGGTTCATATTCCACTTCAATATCTTCTAGGGCATCTTCTGCAATGTACCTGTTTTTGGCTACGACTAGTGCAACCGGTTCACCAACGTAGGTTGTCTTCTTGACAGCAATGGAGTAGTCATTAGCTGGGACCGTGGGAACTCTTGGACGTAGCGGTTTGTATTCACGAGAAATTTCTTCACCGGTGAGAACAGCAAATACTCCTTCATGCTCGAGTGCTCTGTTTGTATCAATCTTCTTTATGATAGCATGAGCGTGAGGGCTACGTAGAATTGCCATGTGTAGCGCAGTTTGAGATCTTACGTCATCCACGAATTGCCCGCGGCCGGAGATTAGTCGTTGGTCTTCCTTTCTCTTGAGACGGGCTCCGATGAGCTTTGTGGTTGGTTTTTGAGTTTCAAGTGTCGTTTGCAAGTTATATTGAGGTCTGCTCTTTTCGTATCCGAGATATTAGCGTTGCAGTATGCTTTCGTGTTTTTGACAAACCACGTCACTCTCCAAAGTTGCCCTTACGTACTAATGTTTTCAAGCTATGAAAAGTCCATTGATGCATCGCTAAGATCAACTTGGAAATATCAAAACTGCAGATGCTAGAATCTTGCCGTTTTCAGCGGGTGCGGTTGTCACCACTAATCAGCTGATCTTATTCGACAAAAGGTCTGACGCTACACATCAAACCTCGCAGGTTCGTAGCGCCCATTCCGGGATCCAGTCTGTCAGCATCCGAGGTGAGTATGTTGATGTTTGACTCTTGCCATCCAAAATCCGAAGTTCTTCGTTCTGGGAACCACCATCCATGTTCTGCGCTAACAACTCTTGGGTCTATTCGTTCAGTCAATTTCGCCCTCATCTTTACCTCGCCTCTGGCCGACCCGACTTTTACCCAAGCGCCGTCATCTATGCCTAGTTTCTCTGCAGTGCTGGGGTGTATCTCAATCAAAGGATCAGGGTGTCTATTACGAAGAAGGGAAGACTGCCTATGCTCTGAACCAAAGAACTCGAAGATCCTGTGCCCAGTGGTCAAGACAAGAGGATATTTTCTCACGAATTCGGGATCGCTCTTAGGACTCTCTGGAGGCTCTACAAAATCTGGGAGAGGGTCGTAACCCCAATCCTCATACTTTGTGAGATAGAATTCGAATTTGCCAGTCTTTGTATTGAATCCCTTCTTCTCGTACTTTCTGTATTCAACGGGACTCTTGAGAAATGGGATCTTCTTGAATTCTGACCAAGTAAGATTGGCTGGCTTCAGTATGAAGTCGAGAGACTCTTCATACGAATCCCAGAAGTATTCTTCAAATCCTAGCTTTTTCCCAAGCTCGTTTAGAATAATGTGGTCCGGCTTTGCCTCACCTAGAGGCTCCACGACCTTCACCCTTGGAAACACGTAGCCGTGGATCTTCCAGTAATCTGCAACGTTGTCATTCTCAAGCCAAGTCGCCGCTGGAAGAACAATGTCCGCCATCTCTGTTGTCGGAGTTCTGAAAATGTCGCAGGCGACGAAAAACTCTATCTTCTCAAGTGCGTGATACGCCCTCTTTGCATTTTCCCTGGCCAAAAGCAAATTGCTTGCAAACGCGAGAAGTGCCCTGACTCTGTAGGGGTTGCCATCCAGTATAGCATCCCAGACCGTGTGGGGCGTCAATCTACCAATCGATGAACCAAGTTTGTATTTTTGACCACCGAGCATCTTCTCCTTTTGCTCCGGTGACAATGCACTAAACATCGAAAACTCACTCCTAGGAAGTACCGGCGGAAGACCAAAGATTACGTTCCCACCAGGAACGTCCAGGTTCCCTGTCATGGCGACAAGGTAGATGAGACTGCGATCCGCATCGACGCAGTTCAGGTTCTGTTCGATGCCTACACCCCACTGGATACACCCTGGTTTTGTGGTCGCGTAAAGATGAGCAGCCTCCACTATCTGATCAGATGGCACCCAGGTAATCTCCTCGGTAGTCTTGGGATCAAATTTCGAAATACGCTTTACGAATCTATCAAATCCATACGAGTACACCTCTACGAATTTCTTATCATAGAGCTCGTCCTTGACAATCACTCGCGCCATTCCGAGCGCTAGGGCAGAATCGGTTGCTGGCCTGACCTGAAGGAACATGTCTGCCTTGTCGGCGATACCAATTCTCCTGGGATTTACCACAATAAGCTTTGAACCTCTGCGAACTTCATTCGCTAGGTTGATACCCTTGCTCTCATCAGGGTTTGAAACAAGGTGATCGCTGCCCCATGCGACTATTATCCTCGGGTGATTCGAGTAATCGCAGAGCGGAATTTCCATCCCCATGGCGTGACAGATTGCAACCCTCGGTACGTAGCACATGTGCCCGGGAGACATCACATTGGGAGTGCCGAATAGATTCGCCACTCTATAGACAAACCTATGAAAATCCCTTCCTGTTCCGTGCGCAAAGACGACAGATTCAGCGCCCGACTCTCTTTTTATTTGATTGAGTTTGTTTGCGATTGTTGAGAGAGCTTCATCCCAGGATATTCTCTCCCAATTGCCATCTCCTCTTTTCCCAACTCTCTTGATGGGATAAAGCAACCTCTCCGGATGGTACTCCAACTCCAAGGCGCCGTATGACTTTGAGCAGATGTATCCTTTACTTACGGGGTGTTCCTTATCAGGTTCCACTGACACAGCCTTTCCATCTTTCACAGTTACGTAAACGCCGCAGCCACCATGGCCGCATGAGCGACATATGGTGCGAACCTTTTCCACAGAAGGCTGAACAGCCAATTCGGGAGGCACATTCCATGAAAACGGTTTCTCAGAGCTTGGAGAAAGACTGTTGCTACGCATTTGCGAATTTACCTAAGCTTGATGCAGCGACTGCGGGCAACTTTCTCTTAAACTAGTATCCAGCTATACAAACCAACATTGAAGGATTCATCGTACAATGGACTTTCAATATCTTGAGCTTCTCGGTCTTGATCTTACGAGAATACAGGTTTGAAAAAGACAAACCTAATATCTCGATACATTATTCAACACGGATTGTAAGATGCTGCCTTAGCAGCTTCACTTTCCAATCTCGCGAGAAGCAAGTTTCTCTATTGCTCTCGCGAGTATTTGAGTACCCTTTTCGCCCTCATTGGCTGCCATGACTGAATTGAAGAGTTGGTAGACCAAAGCGCTTCCGGGCAAAGCGATCTTATTCGACTCGGCTAGCCTCATAACGTACCTGAGATCCTTCGAAAGATGTGCTGATTTGAATCCTGGCTCAAAGTCCCTCTTGACTATCTTCGGCCCTAAATTGATAAGGTTCCACGAGGATGCTGCCCCGCTTGTGAGCACTCTCAATAGCTCCTGCATGTCCAGTCCAGTCGAAGCTCCCAAAAGCAGCGACTCGCAGGTCGCAAGAGTATGAAGCGAAACGGCCACCTGGTTACACAGTTTCGTAGCTTGGCCCGATCCGGAACGACCCATGAACACTATCTCCTTTCCCATGCACTCAAACACAGGCTTGCACCTCTCAAAGGCCTCCCTCTTCCCTCCAACCATTATGGTGAGAGTAGCCTCGCGAGCTCCCTTGTCTCCACCTGTCACAGGCGCGTCGAGAAACCCCACACCCTTCTCCCCAAGCTTCGAAGATAGATGCGTAGCTAGCTCCGGAGAGTTGGTGCTCATGTCGATGACAACAAGCCCGTCTCTTGCTCCTGAGATTACACCTTCTCCTCCAAGCAACACCTGCTCGACATCAGGAGCATCGGTCACCATGTCTATCACAACGTCGGAGTTCGCCGCAACCTCCTTGGAAGATACCGCAACTCTGGCCCCAAGCGAAGCAAGCTCCGAGACAGATTTCTTGCTCCTGTTGTAAACAGTCAACTCGTACCCTTTTCGGATCAAATTCGTAGCCATGTGTTTTCCCATCAGTCCAAGACCGATGAATCCGATTCTTTCACTGGGTTTGCTCAAAGCAGCAC
>JAJYUX010000104.1 GCA_021792315.1 archaeon | reverse complement strand
CTACGATAGTGCTAATTGGGCTGCCCAGTGTTGGCAAGTCCACTTTATTGAATCGATTGACTAATGCAAAATCCAAAGTTGGTGCTTATCAGTTCACAACTCTGACCGTAGTGCCAGGCGCTATGGAATACCGAGGTGCCAGGATCCAGGTGCTCGACCTCCCTGGAATCATCGAGGGAGCCTCTTCTGGAAAAGGTCTCGGTAAGCGAGTGCTTTCAGTTGCAAGAAATGCTGACCTGATTCTCTTTGTAGTTGACGTATTTCAGCCCGAAGCAGTCTCCATCCTGAAAAGAGAATTGAGAAGCATTGGGATAAGAGTCGACGAAAGACCACCGAACGTTGCTATAGAAACAACCAGCTCCGGAGGTATAAACGTCAGCGTTCAAACCAAGCTTACAAAGATCAGCGAAGAACTGGTCAAGGAAATACTACGAGTCTATGATATTAACAGTGCAAGAGTAATGATCAGAGAAGATATCACTGACGAGCAGCTTGTTGATGTGCTTCTTGGGAATCGAGTGTACATTCCTTCACTCACTGTGATGAACAAAGTGGACCTTGTCAACGCAGGTTTCATCAACGAGATTACCCAGAAGATACCAGATAAGTTTGTACCCGTTTCTGCTGAGAGCAGCGTAAACATGACAGCCCTAAAGGAAGAATTATACAAGAGACTCGATTTCATTCGCATCTATATGAAACCGCGAGGCAAGGAAGCTGACTTGAAGGAGCCTCTAATCATCAAGAATGGATCTGCCGTGCTGGATGTATGCAACAAGCTGCATCGAAAGATGAAGGACGACCTGAGATACGCACAGATTTGGGGCAGAAGCGTAAAGTTTGGTGGCCAGAAAGTTGGCATCACCCATCGACTAATGGATGAAGACATAATTACTTTAATCACAAAGTGACTTGAAATCAACGCTTGTTAGAAGTGAATCTGCAATAATCGGCGAAAGCTGTCATGTATATGAGCTCGCGTACGGCTAGATGTGAATCTTTTTCTGCTCTAATTTGCACAAGGAATAGAAGTAATGGATTACTCGGTCTCTTTTTCGAAGAGCAAATAGTGTTTAACGTCCGCTCCCCAGCCGGTTGCCTGATAGGAGTGGAGCTTCCAGCCACTCCTTACACGCTCTGAACACATGCTTGAGATATTCTTGTGATGCCCAACTTCGACACATTCGTGCTCCTTCATTATCTACTCTCGAAGAGATCGATCCTCAATTTCTCTAATAAACTCAGATTCCGATTATTATGATTGAGAGTCAGTCTTGCTTCAAGCCTTGTAGTGCTTTTCATGACAAGTGTGTTCTGAAGAAAGCAAGTGTCTTCTGCCAAGCATCTCTTGCGGCTGCTGGTCTGTAGTTCTGAGGATTTTGGTCGTTGAAGAACGCGTGTGGGCACCCCGGGTACAACAGAAGTTCAGCATTCTTACCTAGAGTCTTGAGTGTGCTCTCAAGTTTTCTTGCCTGATCCTTACTTACAGCACGATCCTCGTCTCCATAGATTAGGAGCAGCGGTATGGAAATTCTCGACAGGAGTTCATCGCTTGGAAGGCGCGTGGCGTAGTATGGCACTGCAGCAGCAATTCCATTTCCGGCTACGCAAGCAAAATTGAATGCATGTGTTCCACCGAAACAAAAACCAGTGATTCCTATCTTGTTTTGAATCGTGAAATCACTCCTCTTGAGGTAATCTAAAGCCTGACCAATCATCTCAGCGGAAGCTTGCGTACTGACGCTTGAAGACAGCTTCATCGCAGTGTCAGGATCATTTGCGACCTTTCCGCGATAAATGTCGGGGGCGAGCGCAACATATCCTTGCGAAGCGTACCTGTCTGCGACATCCTTTATGTGAGGAACAAGTCCCACCCATTCGTGGATGATTATTACGCCTGCTCTTTTCTCCGAGGTCTGCTCAGGTCTGCTAAGATACGCAGATAGGCCTCCCTCTCCCCCTATCTGAATCATTTTGCCTTTAATTGGTGTTGACATTTCGGTGATACGCACAAGATTGGAATTCTATATGCTTAGTGCTTGTGCGGTGAAAATGCAAGCTTTGAAGTTGCCAAAACAGGGTTTTCATATCAATTCCAATTCTCTTAATATTGCGCTCCGTGATTATATTATTCGTGCCCAGAAAAACATCTACGATGATTGCACTGATCTTACTTCTGGCCGTTCCTGCCTTTCTGAATATTTACACACCCCTATACAATTCAAACACGCCTTACCTAGATGGGCTACCATACTTCTACTGGTTCCAGATTCTGTTACTCCTCCTTTGCATCGGCCCATACCTTGCATTTACTTACATAGAAAGGAAGAGTTCCGGACAGGAAAGCTAGCCAACCAACGCATTACAAATGGAGTTGAATGAGGTATACCAGCGCTTGACCTCATCATCCCGTTTGTTATTCTGTTTGGAATTTTTGCATTCCTCGGTTTCTATGGGTCCAGGTGGAGAAAGGGCAATTTAGATCAGCTGCACGACTGGGCTTTGGCTGGAAGGAAGCTGGGGGTTACACTATCGTTCTTCTTGGTAGGAGCAGACCTTTACACAGCATACACTTTTGTCGCGTTGCCATCGAGTATCTTTGTCAAGGGTTCCCTTTATTTCTACGCTGTTCCCTATACTGCAGTCACCTTCGGTGTTGCTCTGGCTTTTGCTCCAAAATTGTGGGAGATTTCAAGAAAGAAAGGATATGTAACTGCATCTGATTTCATAAGAGATCGCTTCAACAGCCGCACTCTGTCAATACTAGTTGCCGTAACAGGAATAGTAGCTGTCACCCCGTACATTGCTCTGCAGATTGTAGGAATGCAAGCGATTTTATCTGCGATGTTTGTTTGGGCAGGTGTTAGCGCGACAAACATCGAACAGGTTTCGCTTATAGGAGTAATTCTGATACTTGCAGCATTCACTCACACCAGCGGACTGAGAGGTGCAACGCTCACAGCTGTTTTCAAGAGCGTGTTGATATGGCCCAGCATTGTCGTGGTTATTGTCGCAGTCCTCATTAAATTAGGCGGGAATTTTAGCACTTCATTCGCCGATGCGCCGCCGAAGTATTTGGCACTTTCATATCCTCTTGTACCCAGTTACGTGACCCTCGTGATTGGCAGTGCTTTGGCGCTGTACCTTTACCCGCATGCAGTGAACGGCATTCTGAGTGCCGAGAGTGCGCATAAATTAAGGCTAAGCACATCTCTGCTTCCCATTAATGGACTAGGGCTCGCACTCCTTGGACTACTTGGAATTTTGATAAACTCTATTCCGCCTGCAATGCAGTTTCTTGACAAGTTTCCTGCCAAATCCCAAGGCATCTATGTGGTACCTTCGCTAGTGTTGAATATTCTTCCTGGTTGGCTTGCAGGAGTTGTTCTACTTGGCATTTTCGTAGGAGGCCTGGTTCCCGCGGCCATCATGGCTATTTCGCAGTCTACTCTTCTTTCAAGAAACATAGTGAAGGAATTCAAGCCAAACCTTTCAGCGAAGAGAGAGACAGATATTGCGAAGTGGTCGTCAGTAGCATTCAAGTTCATTGCTCTCGCTTTCGTCTTCATTGTTCCTGCAAGTTACGCCATTGAACTGCAGCTTCTGGGAGGAATAGTGATTCTGCAGCTTCTTCCCTCCATATTCATAGGATTGTATAGCAAATGGTTCAGAAAGGAAGGTTTGATTGCGGGTTTGCTCATTGGCACGATTTCAGGAATATTCTTGGCTATTGAAGCAAATAACTTTGGACCGCTAAATACATCTCTGTTTTCGACACCTTTTGGTTCGCTATACATAGCTGTAATTGCGCTCGGGCTGAATCTCGTGATAACCACGGCGATTTCTGGAGTGCTATCAAGACACACCTTGCCCGTGCGAAGTTTGGGGTAATCGTTTATCGAAGTGGAATGAGCTCGGATTTTCGTCCGTGGCGACAGGGGAAAATTTCGGCGAATCGAGTCCAATGTTCCTTGAAGTGCACAGTTCCTTGGTTACCTCGCTTGCAATTCACCCGTGTGGAACCACCTCAACTCGGCTGACTACAGAAAGCACTCAATTAGATGAATCTGCCTAGAGCTTACCGTAGCTGAAGAGTAGTCTACGAGCTATCTCTTTGGGGCGCATTGCATACTCGATCAAGAATGCCAGTGCGACTGAGTAGACGATTCCAACAAGGCCAAATATCATGACAAATGCATAGTGAATTGCATACAAGGCGTATGATTCTTCTCCAAAGAAGGCAAGCAAGCCAAGAAAACCGGGTGGATGGGAAACGATTGCCGCGAAACCTACAAGCGCAACAGAGTAGAGCAAAACATTGGTGACAAAGAAGTTCTGATAATAGCCGAGTTCTATTGATCTCATATTCAGCAGATAGAGTATAGCGTAACCTGCTATTCCAACAATGCTAAACCACCTGAAGCGTTCGGATATATTTCCGGCATACGCAAGGATCCCAAAACCGTATGCAATTAGAGAAACAGGCAGCAACATCTGAAAGAATACAGTAGGATTCACTCCCAATGGAGTCGTTGAGAGAATTGAGAAATATCCAAATCCTCCCACAATCAAGGCTGATGCTAGCGTTTGCTTGGCTCGCTTCCCAAACTTGTGAATAATCGGTATGAACAAGTACATAGCCTCTTCGAGCTGAAGTGTCCAGAAAATAGAGACGGGAAAGTAGCCGAACGGATTCACATAGTATTCCACGAAGAACAGGTAGCGAACAAAGTCCCAGAAAGGAAAGCGAAATATTAGAAAGAATGCGATCAGGCATCCATAGTAAATTGGCCAGACCCGTATTATTCTCCTCTTGAAGTAGTGCTTCAGGTCTCGGTTTACATCCAGTCGATGCAAGAGCAAGAACATGCTCATCATCAAAAATATTG
>JAJYUX010000016.1:9198-23868 GCA_021792315.1 archaeon | reverse complement strand
CATTTGCAGGGACAAAGAGTTGGCTACGTCGCAGCAAGAAGGTACCCTTCAAAGGCACATGGGAGCATAGATTTTACTTGCCATTGCCGTTAGATGTACTCATGACATTGACGTATTTCGCTTTTGCTCTCTTCCCCATCACTTCGTGAGCAAACAAAGCTGCAACGAATGCAAGAGCAAACGCGATCGCTGCTACGTAATATGAATACACGTAGGCCGTATGAGTTGGAAAAGGCTGAAGGCCAAGCGGTCCGAGCGATATCATCACCGTGAATGTGGAGAGTATCGAACCTGCAATCGGGGCACCGAGACTGCTACCGACATTCCTGAATACGGTATTCATGGCTGTAGCCAGTCCCATTTCTTGTGGCTTTACACTAAGAACCAATAGGTTCTGTATTGAGGCCATCAGCATAGCCATCCCTATCGAAGCGACAATCATGAACTCTGGAATCTGTATGGATTTGGTTGCAGTAGACAAAAGAAGGAATCCAAGCGATCCTATAATGCCGCCAGCGAAAATGAAGGGCTTTGTTCCCACTTTAGGTATCATCATCCCCACGGGCATCATTATCACCAACATTGTAATTGCCATTGGCAATAGGTACAGCCCTCCTGTGAAAATATCAAAGCCGAAACCTGACGGAGCAGGGTTTTCAAGCTGATACACGATTGACTGGAAAGTGAGAAGCATGCCGATACCAACTATTGCTCCGACAACATTTGAAACAAGGACGTTTCTCTCAGCGAGCTGCTTAAAGTCAAGCAATGGATGAGAGATTCTTCTTTCAGCCATAACGAGCGGTACGAAAAGCACTGCTCCAATTATCAACATGCTAAGAACGGGTCTTGAATACCACCCCCAGTTTGCACCTTCTGAAAGACCCAGCACAATCAAAGCCAGGGCACCACCCAGAATCGTTGCGCCAACGTAATCCATCTTCGCTTCGGGATTCCTGTACACCGATTCTCTTACAGCTATAAACGAGATGATTGTGAGACCAATTATAAAAGGCGTTGCAATGTGATAGTTGGCCTGCCAACCCCAAGTGTTTGCGACCAAGGCTCCGATTGGAAGACCTAATGCCAATCCTGCGCCGAACATGGCACTTACCATGCCCTGAGCCCTGGGAATCAAGTCACGCGGGAATTGCTCCCTGACTAGACTGAATGCCAGAGGGAAGATGCCCAATCCAACTCCCTGAAAAGTCCTAGATATCAAAAGAACGGTATAGTTTGGAGCGAATGAAGTGAGAGTGACCATAGCGGTGTATGCCGTCAATACGTACATCAAGATCTTCTTCTTTCCATAGATGTCGCCGAGTTTTCCAACGATCGGATTTATCGCCGTGCCGAATACGGTATAGAGCGACAGAATGAGACTAGCCTGCGCGGCGTCGATCTTGTAATCGAGCGAGATCCTGGGAAGAGATGGAGTCAACATTATCTCTACGTACATAACAGTCGCCGAAAGGACCGCAAAAATGACAAGAGTTCTGTTTGCGTACTTACGATCGAATGCCCGTCCATTTGAGGCCTGACTTGGCATCGGCTCTGGTCTCTGTTCATCCACTGCTACCATTGAGATTACCTACTTTGAAAGTAGCCGCCATGAAAGCACGATGCCAAGGGCCGCGAGAAGTCCCGCAAATGCAATCAGGACACCGAAGTCTACCCAGAGAGGAGCTAGGTGTATCGAAGATCCCAGCAGAAGTTGTCTTGTAGCGTCGTTTGCATAACTCACTGGGTTGAGTTTCACGACGGATTGTAGCCAGCTCGGCATGATGGTTGTGGGAAGCATTGCATTACTTGCGAATAATAGAGGAAGATTGAGCAGGTTTATGACCGCCATCTGAGTCTGCCAATCGCTTGAACGAAGTGCGAGCATAACAAATAGAGAAGACAGACCGAAGGACATCAAGAAGAGTATTGTAAAAGTGCCGGCTATGGTCAGCACATTCATGTGCGAGGTGTCCATTCCGAGCGCGATTGCTATCGCCAGAACAAGGCCAGCCTGGATAAGAGATCTTATCACACTCTGGAGGATCTTTCCGACTACTATTGCTCCGCGTCCAACCGGTGTACTGAGAGCTTTGTTCATGAAGCCAAAGCGTCTGTCCCACACAACAGACATTCCAGCAAATGCTGCAGTGAACAAGATTATGAAAGCGAGCATTCCTGCCGACAGAAATGAAAAATAGCTCGATACGCCAAAGAAATGCTCGTAGGCAAGGGTTTCCTGTGCCGGGGTGATGCCTGGTTGATTTGAGATGAAGGAGCCAAAGTTGAGCGCCTTGCCGAATAGGCCCAACCAGACAGCAGGCTGGATGAGCGAGATGATTAGCTGAATCGGGCTTTTGTACCATTTTATCAGATCGCGGTTCGTCAGAGCCCAAAGTCCATGTAGAGGGCTCTTATTCACATGTGGAGCCGAGCGAAACGTTCTTTCTTCTTCCCTCTCCTTTTCGATTAGTGCCGTCTCTTGCGAGACAGTAGCCGCTCGTGCCGGAATCTCTTCGACCAATCTTAGTGCACCTCTACCTTCTAGCCCTCATCATCGTAACCCTTTGACTCATCATCTGCATGCTGTTGACTTGTTCCTCGCGCAGACTTCGTCCCGTGAATTCTAGGTAAGCTTCATCTAGCGTAGGTTTCGAAAGTGAAATCTTTGTCACATGCAATCCTTTTGACCTAATCACGTCGATGATCTGGATTGAAGCCTCCTCGCCAACCTCTGATTTCGCTCTATACTCATTTCCAGTCTTTTTTACATCCTTTACCAAGTTTATCTTTTTGATGTCTGCTGAAATATCCGGTTCAGATTCTACCACACCGACGACGATCACATCACCACCTATGCTAGCCTTCAATTCAGCTGGTGTGCCGATTCTGATGATGTGCCCATGATCGATTATGGCTATTCTATCGCACAAGGAGTCCGCCTCTTCGAGATAATGCGTCGTCAAAAACAGCGTCATGTGGTACTCGTGTTTTAGCATTCGAATGTACTCCCAAACTTTTGCGCGTGTTTGGACATCCAAACCTAGCGTTGGCTCGTCGAGAAAGAGTAACTTTGGATAATTGATCAACCCGCACGCTAGTTCTAGTCGTCTGCGCATTCCACCCGAATACGTGCTGACCTTTCTGTTCGCGGCATCTTCAAGTTCCACAAGTCTAAGCAACTCCATCGCATGCGGCCTTGAATTGCTCCTAGGAATGCCATAAAGATCAGCGCAAAGAATGATGTTCTGGAATCCTGTCAGATCTTCGTCTGCAGTGTATTCCTGCGGTACAACACCAACAGTCCGTCGTACCTCGTTTGGATGTTTATGTACATCTAATCCGTTGATCACTGCGCTTCCACCGGAGGCTCTAAGAAGAGTCGTTAACACATTGATCGTTGTGCTCTTCCCTGCTCCGTTGGGACCAAGGAAACCGAAAATCTCACCCTCCTTGATTTCGAATGAGACACCGTCTACGGCCTTCAGCTGCCCGAAATTCTTGGACAGGTTCTCCACCTTTACGATTTGAGTCGGTTCATTTACTACAGTAGTTACGGACATATTCACTTACTCGCAATTTTTGGTAATGGTCGGGCAACGGGCTTTCGTTTCAATTGCTCCAATATGCCGTTGCTCCAATCGAGTTGGTGCTGAAGGTTCAGAGAGTATTCTTTCAAGATATACTCTGCCTCTGATTCTGAAATGAGTGCCATCTTTGAGTCAAGGCACTCCCTTGCAACGTCGAAGTTGTTCTTTGTACCTTCTACAAAGTACTTTGTGAGGTCTTCGGGTTCCAACATGTCCACGAAAATTCGCGACATAAGACTCCACCGCTGCCCAGCTCCTCTGAAGACGTTCTTGATTTTCTGAACTTGCGCTCTACCCTTTGGAGTGATCTGATAAATCCTGTGTTCAGCGTGGGTCTTTGAAGGACATTCTGATTTGATAAGACCTTCCGCCACAAGTTTTTTCAACATAGGATAGATCGAACCAGGGCCAGGACGCCAAGCGCCTTCGGTTCTCGCTTCAATTTCCTGAATAATTTCGTATCCGTGGGTTGGTCTCTTGTAAATTTGATATAGGATGTAATGCAGCAACAATCCTCTCGGCGCCCCCTGAGGTTTTGTGAACCTGCCAAACCCGAGATCCTTATGTGCTCGCATCGCAATCGGCATATTACGGATCAAATACATATAACTATATCTGATGCGATATTCTCTTAGACGCACATTATCTAATACGACATAATTATCATAATCAAACATCGTCTCATTAACAAGACATACTTCCTGCTTTCAGTTCTCTCACGTCAACGCGAGCAAGCCTTGAATCGACTATTTGTGAAACGTTTTCTTTCTCCAACCGTCTTTTCCAGTTTCTAGTCCAGCCAACCCAGAACTCCAAGATATTTTGGGCGTTATCCGCAAGTACTTGCCTTTACCAAACCTCCCTTCGTGATCAAGAATTTCGGCCTCACCATAGATTTTCACGTTCCTGGGCTTCCACGGATTCACAGATTCTAGGTCATCAACGACAAGCGAAACGAGCTTGTTCCCGTTCTTCACATTCTTGTATTTCATTCCTCTGAAGAGGATTTCCTGGTCATAGCTGCCTACCCAGAAGTACTTGCCATCAAACCCTAGCCCAACAGGTACAACATCAGGCTGACCATTGCTACTTACTGTAGCTATCCGTGCGAGTCGTTGCGATCTCAGATATTCCATTTCCGCTTTTGAGAACTGATTGATCATATTAAGAAGCTGATCGTCGAGTATTTAGTGACTAGGTTCAATTGAATGCATACTTGAAAGATAGAACGAGTCTAATAGCTTACGTCGACCGAGACTTTATCAAATGCTCCCATCTATAGGCAAACCATGCACACGTACCGATATGAGACAAATATGTACGAAGGCATGCTTGCCGAGACGGTAGCTGTTCATAGCCGCAAAGGCGACTCGATCAACGCATACTTAGCCAGACCTCTAGGTCCGGGACCTTTTCCTGGGATCGTGCTTATACATCACATGCCTGGTTGGGACGAATGGTATCGCGAGATCACGCGAAGGTTCGCTCACCACGGCTACCTAGCGGTGTGTCCGAATCTATATCTCAGATACGGCCATGGCTCACCTGATGATGTGGCCGCAAGAGTTAGAGGATCCGGTGGAGTGGGCGACGATGAAGTTGTGGCGGATGTTCAGGGATGCGTAGACTTTCTCAGAGCAAATGTTGCCTGCGATAGCAAATTAGCATTATTCGGCACCTGCTCTGGAGGAAGGCATGCCTTTCTTTCCGGATGCAAGACTAATGGTCTACACGCGATAATTGACTGCTGGGGCGGACGCGTTGTGGCTTCCAAAGAGGAACTTACGCCGAAGCAACCCATCGCTCCGATTGAGTACACCAAGAACCTGTCATGTCCCATAATTGGGTTGTTTGGTGACGAAGACAAGAGCCCCAGTCCACAACAAGTCAATATCCTAGAGGAAGAGCTAAAGAAGTGCGGTAAGCAATACGAATTTTACAGATATCCTGGCGCGGGCCATGGATTCTTCTATTACGACAAACCATCTTACAGACAAGAACAGTCTGCTGACGCCTGGAAGAAGATCTTCGCGTTTCTTGAGAAACACCTTACCTGACAAGTTCCCATATCCAACACACTTTAATTCAGGCACTACACCTTGATAGAACCATGTGCACAGGAATAGTTGAAACTGCCTCTGTATCTGGAAGTGGAAAAGGCCCTCAGGGTTGGTTCAAGCTGGAGAAGGTAAATGTATCGTACGATCACCCATTTCACGCCCCCCTGGAGCACGCTTTGAACATTGACTTTGTCAATGAAGCTGAGGGATTAAGCTCGAGGGTTGCAGTCGAACTTACACCAGAATCCGCGAGGGCGCTGATCAGGGCGATCGACGAAGCGCTCAATCGTGGCTCCTCAGAAGAAGAGAAACTAACTCATCTTGCTTGATGTGTAACGACGGATGCCTCTACCTAAAAATCGGAACTACTTTTAGCGCGTTTTTTTCCATTTAGAGTATGGCTCTAACAGATAGCCAGTTCAGTGTCCTCAGACTTGTTTCCGACACGATAATACCAAGTATCGAAACGAAAGACGCTGATGTTCATTTTAGGGACTTCTTGGAAAGATCTGCAACAGATCTGCAAGTTGACAGAGAGCTTGCTGATATTATAGAGACAAAGCTGGAAGAGTCTCTCCGGCTACAATTTCACAGGCTACTGGACATCCTAGATAGCAGGAGATACAACTTCTTACTGACTGGAAGACCCGTCAGGTTCACAAACCTGCGAGATTTAGAGCAACGCACCAAGTATCTTGAGAGTTGGAGAGACAGTAGGCTGGGGCAGAAAAGACAAGCGTTTCAGGCTCTTAAGAGACTTGTCTGTTTTCTGTACTATACTGTCACGAGCAACTGGATCAAGAATCCGAATTGGGATATCATCGGCTATCCAGGGCCCGTGGAAAAGAGGGGACTGAGACATCCCGAGAATTTGGTGATAACTCCTCTGCAAGTCGATCGCGAATCTGAATTCGAGTGTGATGTGTGTGTTGTAGGCTCGGGCGCTGGTGGGAGCGTCGCTGCGCATGAGCTGAGTAAGGCTGGATTTGATGTCATTGTGGTAGAAACTGGAGGGTATGAAACATCCGAGACATTTGATCAGAATGAGCTTACCATGATGAACAAGCTGTTTGATGAGTATGGGACTGCCGCGACTCGTGATCTTTCTTTTGTCCTACTATCTGGGCGAGGAGCAGGTGGAGGCACCACGGTAAACTGGATGACTTGTATCAGACCCCCGCAAGAGGTCTTGCAGGATTGGGAGCAGAACAATGGTATACCAGGACTTGGGGGATCTGAATTCAAGAGATATGTTGATCAGATTTGGAATACTCTAGGGGTGAACCAGTCTGAGAGCCAAATGAATGGAAACAACGAGATCCTGTGGAATGGGTGTTCGGCGCTAGGCTACAAAGAAGGAGTGGATTACGAAAGAATATGGAGGAATGCGACAGGTTGCAATTCGCGATGTGCTTTCTGCTCGTACGGATGTGTCTACTCTTGCAAACAGTCAACCATTCTGAACTACCTGCCATTGGCATTTCATAATGGAGCTAGATTCTTATTCAATACAAAGATAGCTAACGTGATTATTCGAGAGGGAGTTGCAAGAGGGGTAGAAGGAGAACACTCTAGCAAGATCGACGGGAAAAGATTTCGTATAGGAATCCGTTCGAAAGCTGTTGTTCTCGCTTGTGGCTCGATAAAAACCCCTACACTGCTTCTGAGATCCGGAATTAAAGGGAAGCATATCGGCACGAACCTGCGCCTCCACCCTACAACGGCAATCTCGGGTCATTTTAGGCAGGAAATCAGAGCTTGGGATGGACCGCCCCAAACCGCAGTAGTCACAAAGTTCATTCACTCTGATGGACCTCACCATGGATTCTGGATCGAGGCGGCACCCTCGCATCCTGGTCTCTTTTCAATGAGTTCGCCATGGAAAGACGGTCGGAGCCACAAGGACTACATGTCGAAGTGGTTCAATCACTCATCGGCGACCATCGTCCTGTTGAAGGAGTGGGGGAGTGGCAGCGTCAGGATTGACCGGCGAGGCGAAGCGAGCGTTTCCTATAGGCTGGAACAGAGGGACAAGAAGAACATGATCGCGGGAATGCAAGAAGCAGCGCGAATACTTGTGGCGGCAGGAGCAATCGGCCTCTCGTCGCTTCATTCTGAAGGTATTGAAGTAATGTCGGAGGATGGAGATGTATTGAACAATGTCGAGTTGGATATGTTTGCTTCCAGAATAGCGAAGAAGGGCATCCGCCCGAATAGCATCATGTTGTTCAGCGCACATCTCATGGGTTCTTGCAGAATGAATTCAGAAGATTCCTTGGGTGCTACGAATCCCGAGGGTGAACTCTACGGAGTGCGGAACCTATTCATCGCTGACGGTTCGATATTTCCGACTTCGTTGGGAGTAAATCCAATGATCACCATAATGTCAATGGCTAAACGTACATCCACCTTTGTCGCAAGAAGACTCGCTCAGAACAATAGCACTATGAATTAGGTCACATTATCTTGGCTAGAAGTGCATAAGCCATCGAGCATCTTTATCCCTGCAGTTAGAGAAGCCAGTATCTGTTGCAAAGCAAGAAGAGTTCGTTCATATGGTAATTCCGAAATAAGCTCGCATTGCTTCTCCAAACAGATACAGAGCAACGGTTGCCCCAAACATTATCCCAGCCAACTCCGAAAAATCTCTGAGAAAATGAGCTCCCGAAATAATCGAATTGTAGTAGCTAGTGCATGCGAGAACTATTGTAGCTATCAGAAGCGAGAGGAACATTGCTTCTACTGCTGTTCTCAGCAGGAAGTATGGGGTAGCTAGGAATACTGCATTCACGAAATACGACACTCCCGTAATAACGGCGGACATCGCCGCCGATCCTTGAAAGCCCTGCTTTGCTTGTGCGTATGCAGCTGAGGCCATCGCCATTGAAGCAGCGGCCCCCGCTATTATTCCGGCCAAACCCGTCAATTCAGTTGAACTGTACACGCCGAGTGAACCCGCGTGAATTCCGGAAACTTCCACTATGGCGTCAGCTAAACCAAGAACGACAAATGACATGTATTTTATCGCACTGCTCTGCACCTGGGAGGCAAGCTTCTCTTCTTGTTCTCTTTCGTCCTTCACAATCTCGTCAAACCGCGCCCTATCGTTCTCTGGAATGTACTTCTCGATGGCGCTATACTGTTTGACAGTTCTTTTTTCATGGCGTTCAAGGAATTTGATAGCAAATGTAGCTCCGAAAACAGCCTCCAAAAAGAGTATGCCATACATCTTGAACTTGCTGACACGAGGTTCCTTCTTCGAGTATTTACGCCAGAATTCATAATGGCTGAATTCAGTTTGAGATAGTTTCTCGAATATGTCAGCAAGTCTTCGGGGCCGCTCACGTTTTTGTGACCTGTGCGCTTCAGCGAGCTTTCGATAGATCGCAAAATCCCCGTACTCGTCCATCACGCCTTCTTTAGCAAACTCTTCAAGCGTGATCTTTGAATGCTCCTCTTTCATAATCTTCCCTTCTTGGATTCCTTTGTGAAAACGCTCTCCTGAACAGCTAATAACAGAATGATACGATTCTCAATTGTGAAAATCGTGTTCTCGCGCCACGGAATATTCCTGGAACTTTTTTCGAGTGCTGTGACTTTCGGAAGTTGGGAACGATCATTGCGCAGGAAATGTGTAGTCGATAAGCAATTTGTAATTTCTCCATATGAAATAGATCTTAGCTGCTCCTGCGTGAATTCTTGCTAGAATAATCTCTCTTGTCTGAACCAGCAATTCGTTGGACCCGGCAACCCGCGTGGCCTGATTTGTGAACGACCGAATATTTCGATTCAGGATATCTCTTCCCCGTTTCATTATCCAGGATGAATCCGCGCATTCTGGTCTTGGCCGGAACGTGCGAGAATTTGCACATGGCCTCTAACCTCTTGTCTTCGTCAGTATTAAGATTGTATTAGCAAGACAGTTAGCATCATTGGCCGGTCTCACTTCATTTCTTACCGGACGAATTTCTTGGAGTCTTCCTCGGATTCTGTCTTAAAGACAATCGTTGAGATTTAATGAAATGTCGTTTCAGAAACACTTTTCGAATTACATTGAATGCGCGCATGTGTTGTCTTTCTGTGAATTACTTCTTTGAGCGAAATTGCGTCTGCGTATTAACGTTCGAAGCCGAATGAATTGACAGGACAATTGACCGATGAATGACTAGAAAACTCACTAAGACTGTTCGTTTTCTCTTCTGCTTGACCGAATCGCCTGTTTCTTACGCTGATTCAATTCTACCAGCTTATCCTTGTATTCTCTTTTCTTCTTCTTATCGCCTTGGATTCGAGCTTGATCGTAGAGCCTTCTCAGCCTTCCTTCTTCGGCGTCAAATTCAGACAAATTTTTCAGCATCATAAGTTGTGATCTTAGCTTAGTTATAGATTCCTCTTTTTCTTTCATGCGCATAGGAATTCTTGCCTGACCTTTGCATGGCCTCTAACCCTTTCTACCTGTTTCCTTTCGTGACCTCTGTTGCTCATGGCCATGGGCAGACCACTAACAAAGAGAAATCTGGAAATTACAACTGAACTCTCACGTGGCGACTAGCGTCCTTCCATTCTTCTAAGATTTCGCTCCACGATCTAAAATGGTATGAAACATACACATGGCCAAGGTCTTTCCCTCAAGGAATGAGGCTTCATAGGCGCTGCATAACACTCAGAGGACTCGATGTCTGAAGAACAAAGCAATATGATGTCTCGCTCAGCATTGACGAATACTGCTACGAAGAATTGTTCGTAGATAAATCACTACCGTGAGTCGATCTATCGCCTTTCGGTTTTACTTTCCAATCTTTCCGCCAGTAACCGTGGATAAACATCATCCAACACTTCTCGCTTCGCTTGCACGGACAGCCTGAATTCCTACCGGCAGGACAAAGATCATCCTCCAAGGCCGACATCGGACATTCGTTAAGGATGATTTGGTAGATCTTGCATCACTTCGATCTGTTCTCATTGATTGCGCATTACGTCCCATCACGGAAGGCACACTTCCACTCTGCTGTTCTTCAACACCCTGAAGCTTTGCTATCTTGCTGTAGAGAACTTTTCGTCATAGACTAGTTCACCAATCCGTTCGACATCCTCATCCTTGATAAAAAGTTAATCTTGCTTTACTTGATCTTAACTCACAAGTAATAGCACCACAACTAGGTTGACTATTCGATGATGGTAAGATCGAGACTTTCGTCGAGGCCAACGCCCTATCGTTGAGGAGCATCTCGGCACGAAAGCAAAAGCTCACACAGCGAGAATTCTTGCAGAAAGAAGATACAACCAGAAGAAATTGTGTGGAGGGAAATCGCCTGTCAGGACTTCCCTTCAAAACAAAAAGGTTAGAATTCTCTTTTCGGAGCCCTGTGCTTTGGAAGACACTCTGTACAGTAGACAGGCCTGCCTTGAGTGGGCTCAAATGGGACTTGGGTCTTCTTCCCGCAGTCCGAACAAGTAACATCATGCATTACTCTGGGAGCGCGAACGTAGCCGCCACTTTCGCTCCGATTTCCTGGTCTGTTTCTGTAATTTCCCCTATTTCCATAACTCATTTTCGAAATGCGCTTCAACAACTTGCTCTACTTGATGAGTATTAAGGCGTTGTTAGACGTGAGGTCTATGACAAATGTTGAACTCCTGTCGTTCGTTCGGCCAAAAATTCTCAACAGTCGAGTAAATGTTTTGCTAAAATACAACTGATCCAAGAGACCAAGTCTTACTTTCTAGTTCCTAACAAGAGGCAGTCATCAGCCCACCTGTTCTTGGTAATTAAATCAACAAGCGAGCAAGTGACCGAAAGCCAGTCGGCTTACTTTTTCTTCCCTTTTTTCGTTTTCTTCTTAGCTGGCAAATTGATTTGCAATCTGCAATTGTGCAAGCCTGCTTAAGTGTATTTGCTTTTTGACAAATTCTTTGGAAAGAAAAGAATCATCCATGGATGGCCACGATTATCATGCTGTTTGCTTTGTCCGATGCTGATTTCAGACAGTTTTGCATCGTCATAAGACCAGAAATGCGATAATGAGCAAACCAATCCTGCGCTTTGATCCAAAAATAGTGGAAGATTATCTCTTTTCGAATAGATAGCGCCTTATACCAGGTAGACTGCTTTCTTTTCATGTCAGACAAACCGAGCCAACCAGCTTTATGCACGAAACACAACATAAGAATGCGTAGCAACGAGCGAGGTAATCTCAGTTGCCCGGTTTGTGATAACATCAATAATCAAGGATCATTTCGCAAAGGCAGGCGATAGGGAGAAAAAAGACGGCTTTTCGTCGGCTCAACGGTCCTTCCACACAAATCAGAAGATCTAAGAAAGTTAGCAACAGCCACTGATCGTTTCCCCAGATGCGGAAATGGACCAATGATCGTTGACACATCCGGAGGGAGTTATTTTTCAGTAGTTGCGGTTATGTCATGAACGAGATGCTTGCAGAGACCGGTCATGGGTGGCGCGCTTTTTCACATAAAGAGAAGAACAACAAAGCCCACATCGGAGCTCTATCTAGCCTTGCACCACAGGATATGGGACTTGACTGAAATAAGTGCTCTCGGCAGAGACGCCCCTGCAAGACATTGCCAACATAGATGAAGAGTACCATCGAAAGCCTTTGCACTTGCTACGAACGAAGTCAGGCGCACGTTTCGGAAGATCGCAATCGTCGACAGGCATTGGGCGAGCTTGACCGAGTTGTCGACAAATTAAAAGTAGGCGACGCTGTTAACTTCTGAAGACTTTTTCATGGCATGTGAAAAGCGCTATATCAAGTTAAGAAGACAAGTGGAAATAGACTGCAAACATGACTTCTAGCAAATTTGTATTAATTCACGGGGCCTGGCATGGAGCCTGGTGCTGGGACAAGGTTATCCCAATTCTGAAGAGAAAGCATGAAGTGATCGCAATTGATCTTCCTGGCCACGGAAGGAATAGAAGTGTTCCAGTCACAGCAATCACTCTTGAAACATATACTTCGAGTGTCGTGAGAACACTTGATTCTCTAAATGACCCTGTAATCCTTGTAGGACACAGTATGGGTGGGATTGTCATAACACAGTCCGCAGAGTACAGGCCAAAAAAGATCAGAAAGCTTGTGTATCTCACTGCGTTTCTTCCGAGAAACGGAGAATGTCTTCTTGATCATGCGAACTTGGATAGCAAAGCTCTAGTCATGCCCAACGCCATTCTAGACAAGCAGACAAACTCTATTTCATTCAATAGAGGGGTGGTGAAGGAAATCTTCTACCAAGACTGCAGTCATGAAGACGCCGAGAGGGCAGAATCGTTGCTCGTCCCCCAAGCGATAGCTCCATTCAACACGAAAGTTGCAACTTCTCAAAAGAACTTCGGAAGCATTTCGAGAGTGTACATCGAATGCCTGAAAGATAGGGCGATTACACTTGAGACGCAGAGGAAGATGTACATGGCGCAACCCTGTGAAAAGGTGATCTCGATTGACTCAGGCCACTCTCCCTTCTTCTCGTCGGCGGAGGAGCTTGCCGAGAACCTCGAATCAATCGCACAGGATGTCTGATTATGCAAACTATGTCACAATTTCGTATAGCGGTGCAAACTAGTGGACTTTTGCTCTTGGTTGACCAGAGCTGATATGACGGCGGATGGAAAAAGTCTGTTAAGAATGGAAAGTTTGTACCGTGAGAAAAAATGCCAAGCGGTTCAATGCCACGCATGTCATGCATCGAGAGCAAGGTAAGGCGTTGTCTAGAATACAATTCAGATCTGATTTACCAATAGTTCCTAAGAGGAAGTGCTGTCCAAGCTTTGAGGAATGTCATAGACGTAGTCATGAGCTTCGAGAGCGTAGCTGGGGACAGTTCCCCTTGCAACTGCATTGGCTAATTCTGTCCGCGAGGGACGCCCACTTGACTCTCTGTAAAGAGGGGCTCCGCTTGCGTTGGTGTAGTAGATGGCATTCAGAATGTGAGATCTCTCCTCAGCGTTCTTGTCAGATATTACGAACAATACACGAGCACTGTGTTGAATGTAAATCGGATGCATAAGCTGCCTCTTCAGAAGATCCATGGTGACAAGGGCCTTCGGGCGATCAAACCTAGGGGCAACCGCCCTTATTTCCTTGAAGATGGAGTCCGTTTCCGATGTTCCTAAGAGCTTTGAAATCTGAAACGCCGCTTCATTAAATCCAATGGTGGATGCATAATGGTTTTGTCTGTCGCCGTATGTTTTCGACAGTATAGATCTGATTTGGAGTACGAGTTCTCCTATTGTCTTGTTTTCTAGAATTGATGATACCTGAGAACCCGGCAAAGTTGTCACGCGCTCGCCCATTGACTTCTGATTTGACGCCAACTCACGTACTGCTTTGTTTATCGCTTCCTCTTTTTCACTACCAGAAAGATTGGAATTTCGAGAAACAATATGTGACACGACAATCCTGATTGCCGCGAGGCGATCGTAGTCCTCAAAAAAAGCCTGTGTCCATTCGTTATGGAGCTCCAATAATTTCTCGAAAGCGTCAGTTGAAAACTTTGATCCGGCACTGAGCTCCACCGCGTTTTCGCTCGGGATCACTCCGTCTTGCGTCAATCCTGGTCTCTTGAGCCACCCATTCTTCGTGACTTGGGGTTGATGTTGGACGATCGTCCAAAGCCAGCCGACAAAGATCCTGTATGTGGCTAAATCATTCATGAATCGAACCAAGCGACCTGGAAACGCCATATAATCGTCGATGGCGGCCGCAAGGTTTCCGCTCAGGACTTGGAAAGCGTAGTTAGCTGCCATGTAGAGAGCGTGCTGAATGTTCTCAGCTGTCACTTCGCCCTGTGGGATGTCGTACAGGTTATTCCAGAGGCCACTTGTTCCGCCCCAAATTGATTTTGTGTTTGGTAGCAGGAACTTCTCTGGAGTATCAATATCAACTCTTGAGATGACCCAGGGGGTGATTCGATTGGCTTGATCTACTAGACCCAATCTGTTCAGCAACTTTCTCTCGTCTGCCGTTAGTCCGCTCTCTACTTTAGGGGCGATTCTCTTTCCATCT
>JAJYUX010000016.1:0-9188 GCA_021792315.1 archaeon | reverse complement strand
GGAATGCGCATAGGCCCATTTCCGGCAGCTACGTAATCCTTGTCGGGCGTAGCTACCCAGCTCTGTCTCCAAGTATCGTGTAGTTTGCCTCGGACTCTCCCATCGATAATGTCTCGAAGAGTGACCTGTCCTTGCTCCAGGCGCTTTTCAGGAACGAATATTAATCCGATCAAACGCTCGCGTAGTTTATCCATCTTCATCGCCCGCAGCGTAACCGGATTGTGACGATTGCGACCGTAGGGATCACCTTCCGGGTATAGCATTACTGCAGCCATTCCGCCTACCGGAGCACCAGTAGTAAGCTTGCCGTCTTTCATCCCCGCCATCAGATTGATTAGAGCGTTATACTTCTGATAGGCCATCATGTGAGGAGCTACCATCCCCATGAGGCTCCCATTCTGAGGATCCGGGAGCACCCGCTCGTCTTTCCACATCTCAATCAAAGCGCCGGTGTAATCCCAGCGTCCGACGTTGGTTCCAATGAGCCAGTAACGCCACATCCACATCACTACTGGAAGATTGACTCCCAAGGATCCTTCCTCGTATAGCGCCTTGAATTTGATTATAGTGCCGGGCTTAGTAGCCCCAAGCAGCTGTTCGAGTTTCCACACAATCTTTCCAACTATCAGAGCTTCAGAGGCACGCTGTATTTTCGGCTGATAGTAGTAGAGTCCTTTTCCAGCCCTTGTCAGAGATCCATAGTCATTGAGCGCGTGAATGACGTAATCGACAATTGTTGCGCAAGCGGGCTCGCCATTCACGGAAACAAATGTTGTGCGCAGGTGAATCCCCGGAACTCTGTGAAAACTTGTGGGCCATTCATCCCGTGGTTTCTCGATTCGATATTTCTTGGATTCTCCTTTCTTTGTCACAGTGACCTCGCATGCTACGCCTGCCGAAAGCAATCGCTCATTGTTACGGGAGGCGAAAAGACCAACGGGTTGGTTCTTGGAAATCCCTGAAGGGACATAGTCAGCTGGAGCAGCATCCTCGTCGTCTGGTCCCATAGTTGCCGAAACATCAGCATTGATTTGCTTAATCGCCATATCAAGGGGATGCCAAGGTCCAGTAAGCTCAAGACCAGGATTCTTCAATGGATGAGCAACGTCCGGAACAGGACTATCATCGTTAAGACGCCATGCAAGCCCTGTATTGTCTCCGAGAAAATTGTCAATCAGGCCTTGTGTAATCTCGCGAAACGTTCTGAATTTTCCAGAAACTGGATCTTCATATGCGTCGTCCCACTTTGGGAGGGTGTATTTCTCCCTTGTAGGGATCTTTGCCTCGAGTAACCGATGTCGTTCAGCAAGAACCTTTTCGAGGTCACTTCCAAGCTCCGTCTGTAGAAGCCCAATGAGTTCCTCAACATTCAATTTTCTGTTCGCAATCTCCCTTGTGCCAAAAAGTTCGGGAAACATCTTTGCTACGTCGTCCCGCACGAGGGCCCTAACCGAGTTTGTATGTCCTGATTCGAATCCCTTAGATTTGCTGGGGTTTGGATTGAAAGGTCCGAGGTCGTTCTTCGACAAATCTATTGTCACTCACTTCTCTTTTCATCGAATAAGATTCTTTGTTAATATGCCGTTCGGGCGACCCTTCGCGTCATTAGAAAATCAGGGAAGTGACGCAACCTCACATTCATTGTAATCGTGATGTCACTTGTAGTAATGATTGTGATCAGCTTGGAAGGTTGGCTCTAAGTTGCGTTGCAGACTTCTTTGAATAAAATTTCGCAAATTTCCCAACTTTCATCAAGCAACTCTCCTTTGAGGAAGAAAGTAAGAAACCTGTTTGTCTGTCTTTGGTATAGGAAACGCTCCTTCCGCCGACAAAAAACGAAACGAACTTGCGTCCTTCGCTTCTCGCTGAAATGAAGTCTTACTTTCGTAATCTGAAAACCCAGTTTCTCGTTTTGATGCAATCCTGTTTCTCCAAGAGTTCGCCAAACTGCTTGTATTCTAGAAAGAGCCTACTAGCTATGTAGATAGACCATCACGAAAGGGAATTTTTCGAATGTTTCAGGCGGTGAGAGATGCTCTATAGTCTTCTTTCAATTTCCGATCGACTCTTAGGATTGGAGATCCGCTCAATGCGTTTCGAATCTTGCAAAGGATGGATAAGAGCTCGGTCATCAGACTTGTTGTTCTACAACGGATTGTATAACTAAGACATTCTAAAACTACAACGAAAACATACAGATTACTTTGAATTGTACTAATGTTTTCCACTCTCGGGGATCTCTGGACCTGGGCGATCTCTAACACGTGAGGGGCTAGGGCCTTTAGCCGAGTTCAATCCAAGGTGACTCCAGGTCGCGTTGGTCGTAATCTGCCCAAAATGCAATCAGAAAGCTTGGAATCCGACAACTTAGATCATAAGGAGCAAAAGTGGTGTAATCAAGTACATCGTCTATCGATACCTATCTGGGGACCAGAGAAGAAAAAGCATGGTAAGACTGATCAGGCGTTGCTATGTTCCGATAACGACCGTGAGCCTATGAATGAGTTGCCTTATTGCCCTTGTCCGTACCGATCCACTGATTTTGCCTGCCCACCCACTTACCCTTGATCATTCTATCTGATAATAATTTGTACAAATGAAACTGCACAGTATTCCAGCTGACCTCGAATTGGTTTGCAACCATCTCAGTTGTGACCGGCCTTGGGCTTGCTGGCTTTGACCTTTACGGCTGTAACAGCACTGTTGAGAACTTTGCAAGAGATTTTCTTGGCAACAGCTCAGGTACATCCATAGAAGGGGACGGATGGGGAGCTGCTGCATCATATCAACTGCAGAGATGCACTGGCACTGCCGAAGACATTGCGCTCTATCACTCGTTTACCAGAGCTTTTTCCACTAACGGTCTATATTTTGCTGGTGTCATTCCTGTGAGCACACGACCATCCCAGACCTCGATTCCTAGCTTTACATTCCAGTATGCTGAAGCTGCCTCCGGGTTGATGTTTGGCGGAGTTCCGTTTAACGACCTCGTTATTCTCTCGCTCATGTGCGCTGTCTACCAATCGAATGTCAACGGAATGGTACTGAACCAGCCATATCGAGGAGAACTTGAAAACACAGAAACTCTCCCTGCTTACGGTCTGGCAAGTTGGTTGTTCCAGAGCGAAATGAGCAAGGCGACTGGAGGTTACTCGTTAACTGGAATAATTGGAACAAATATCACTTCGATTGATTATTCCAATGGAACCTTGCTCATCGGAGTCGTTGCAGGTGGAGGAGGAACAATCTTCGTTACTCGCGGAAGCTCTTCAGAATCAATCCCAGTAAATGGAACAGCAATGATAGTCCATGTTTCGAGTGCCACAATCACACAGACTACATACACCACTACAGTGACTGCGCCAACAGTCTTCTCAACGTCGACGGTGACAACAACCATAGTATCTTCCTCAATTATTAGTTCGAATCGACCTACGGAAACCATAATTGGAACATCAGTAATTGTGATCATTGCACTAGTCGCTGTGACGTATAGTTTGAGAAGAAAGAGAGCCTGATGCAAGGAGCGCCATGGAATCTGAGTATTCAATTAGCAAAAGGTGAAATGAAGCGGATTGGCTCAGCTTTCGTCTTATCTTTCAAAAAAATGGAGGTGATACATTCTTATCCGAATATTCAATAGTATTCGGACGGGTTTCCTGAGTGTAGAAGTGCGGAGGGGTGATACAAAATTGCCCGGGCACGGGGAAAAATTGCCAAATTGACTCCATAGCTATAATGTACGGGCAGTGCGAGGGGAGGGGGCGTAATACGATATTTTTGTATCATTGTAATACATATCGTGGGCACCTTTAGATCATAGCTAAAAATTTAGTGCAACCCCAGATTTGTGGGTTCGGATGCAAGGTGAAACAACGACTCAAGGTTGCGGGATTCGCCATTGTCAAAGTCTTCTTGATCTCCGTCTTATCACGAGGTATGACGCGACGACCAAGGTTGTGAATACAGTTACGGCTATGATCTGATAGGAGAATTCTGGGATATCTCGTCCTCCACTGCTTCCTATTGTGGAGCTTGAAGAGGTCGAGGAAGAAGATGTTCTGGTTGAAATCGAGCTCAAGCTTGACTGCGATGTTACGGCACTTGCAGAGGTTACAGTACTCGAAGGTGTTACTTGAATCGTGCTGGTCGAATAGCTGCTCGTGCCGATAGAACTCGACAAAGTGACGGTAGTCGTAACATTTGAGGTCGATGAGGAAGGACCTGACTCGACTTCCAAAATGAAAGTGGAGCTGCGGCTTGCCTCATAAGAGGCATCACCTGTCCATGTTGCCTGAAAGACATATGCACCGCTTGCGGGCGGAGTCCATGAAGTCGTAAGTACACCGTTCCTAGGGCTTGAAGAGACTATCTTGACCCAAGATCCGAAGGGAGCTGTGTAGTCAGGATTGAGAGGTCCTTGGCGATAGGCTAGTGTAAGGTTCCCGGTCGACAGATTTGGGTTGAGCACGGCAGTTATATCCAGAGGGGAACTGATGGCAAGCGTCGCAGAGTTAAATGGCGAGCTCCCTGTCGCCGCTGCTATGCCAGGGTTGGAAACGGAGATTGCCAAGTCGCTCGCATTCTTCGTAGTAGCCGACTCAGCTCCAGATATGTAGATTTGGTGCTTCCCAGCGCTAAATGCCACTCTTGTAGTCGTGTAAGTGGAATTGTACGCGCCAATCTGGGCAGATGTCGAAATACCATCCACGTCGACAGCCAGTGAGCCGTTCAGTAGGCGATTCGGAAACAGGAGATTCACTTGTCCTGACGAGTTTGCTGCAACTGTAAATCGAATTGCCTTCAGTGAGGGATTGAAAGCCAGCGAGGAGACTGCATCACTAGTGTTGGCTTGTAGAGGGAATTGATTCCCGTCCACACTTAGCGAAAATGATTGATCTCCAGACGTCGCGGACGATGAATAACGTACGAGCCACGCGCCAAACTTCGTCTCCCCCACCCAAAGATGCGATCCATCCCAAGCTAAGTAAGCTGGGATGAACAGTTGATTGGGTGCGTTTCCGTAACCATTACTCTCGAAGTTTGGCTGCCCTAAGACCAGATCAGGTGCGTTCCCAGCAACCGCATCTTGGATATCGCTCCATCCGAGAACACGGTTGTTTCCACCGTCGGCGACGAACAGATGTCCTCCACAAGCGCAGACGCCCTGAACTCCATTGAACTGAAGTATATTTTGGAACTTTGAGAGTGAAACTATCGTGGGCTGGGAAGTGCTGTTTAGAGACGATACATTGTATATTGCCACCTCATCTTCGTAACCAAGTGATACGACCAGGTAAGTTCCATCAGAACTCATCTGGCCGGGGCCTGATACGTTCAGGGTAATGGCAGGGCTAGTGCCGGGAGTGGGAATTCCGTTCCATACGTAAACTTTGTTGGCTCCTCGGTCTGCCAAGTAGAAATGCGAGCTGTCCATCGCGATCCCTTCGACATCATTCAGGGTTATGTTCCCCAAGTTCGAACTAGAGGTTCCGCCAGAACCGGTATTGCCTAGGACGATGTCAGGATTCTGCCCTAAGACAGGCGAATGCTCCCAGATCCAGACCTTCTGCATCCCGGCGAACGCTACGATACCATCGTAGGCCACGCCGCTGCGCGGCTTGAAGGTTTGTGTCTGATAGTAGCACCAGGGCGAGGCTGATGAAGTGCAAGAAGGGTTGTCATAAAACAGGTTTGCATTTGCACCGCTCTGATCAGGGAGGTTATTCCAGACGTAGAGATTTGCTTCGTTGAGCCCTCCGCCAACGAAGAGGCTTTGTCCGTCAGTGACAATCATCGGGTTTTCCCACACATTCAGTGGACCTTCGACATCCTGGTATACACTCGGCGCGCCGATGGCAAAGTCAGGAACACTGGTGTTTGAAGTCGGAATTGAATTAAAGACGACAATCTTCTCTCCATCATACAGGGCAACATACAGTCGTCCAGCTGCATAAGCAACGCCGCCTGGAGGTGACCCTACACAAAAGCGATACAGTCCGGTGTATGCGAAATTACATCCTTGTCCAACGGACAGGTTTGGGGCACTCGTAGAATTCATGGGCGGGGCGTCCCAGATGGCGAGGTATCCATTCTTCGCAATAGTGGCGATCCTTCCGTCAGGCAAAGGAGTTCCCCACAGCTGCGCTTGATCTCCACTTGGTGCAGTCAGGACAAAATTGTAGGGTGTGTCGCTGATAACAGGGAATTTGTTCCAGACCCACGAACCTACTCCTTCGACCGCCACAATCAGATAGGTGCCGTTGGTGACTATGCTTCTCGGCGCATAGGACTGCGTTCCAGCGAACAAGTACATGTCAGGAGGTTGGTCATTCGTAGTCGGGAAGTGGTTCCAAATGAAGACGGTTCCACCTAGAGTTGCGGTCACAATCAACATCGAACCGTTGGTCCAGACGGCATTGGGCCAGTTCAAACCAAGAGTGGTGTTGAGAGGGTACCACTTGCAGCAGTGGATCACGATATCAGGTGACTGGTCATTACTAGTGGGAAATTGGTTCCACAGAAGGATTCTGTTGTTGTCTGTATCTGCGACCGCGAGACGGCCACCTGCTGCTGAGACGGAAAGCGGCCAGTTCATTTCACCAGTACCGTTGCCCGAGAGGTTTGTCGTGAAGTTTTTCTGTCCCAAGACAAGGTCAGCTGGAGTGTTGCCACTTGGTGGGCTGTTCCAAATCAGAATTCTGTTGTCGCTGCTGTCTGCCACGACCAGATGGGTGCCGTCGGACGCAATTCCGGCAGGGTGGCGAAAGCTGAGTGATCCATTGGTATTGTCAAAACCATAGCCGTTTAGTACAAGATCGGCGTTCTGGCCATTCGTGAACCAACCACCTTGACCGGTGGCCGATATCCAGTAGTTCGAATTGTTCCAGGTCGCGTCCCCAAGATACGACCTTCCGCCAAGCTGAAGCCACGGTTGCGCGGAAACAGGTACCGAGGATAGAATCAGCATAAACAAAATCAAAATAGGCGCGAATGTATCAAGAAGTCGTCTGGAAGACTTGCTCGCCCAACGCCGATTCATGAACGTGTTACTGCTTCTTTGACCATACATTTCTTATATAACGAATATGAATTCTAAAATCAGATGAAACACCCGCAGGAAGCAAAGTTAAGAGCAGATGTGATATCTACGGCTTTTCTCGGTTGCTCTAACTAAGGTCTTTGTCATATTACTTTACCCTGATGAATATCAAGTATGGTTTCTTATTGATTTGTGAACAACATAAGTAAAAGAAGAATGCGATTACCAAACAAAAAGAGGATATTCGCCTATCTTCAAAGAACTGGGACTCCCGTAGGTGAAAGGCGTGATCTAGTACGGCATGCCGGGTGGAAATCTAAAATGGATTGAGGTTTGCCCGGTCTCTCGCGAAGGAAGGATCAATACCGACGACATATACTCTTCAAAAACGTAACTACTACTCCCTCAACCTAGAGCAGACCGGAAGACTCAGAGTCCACAGGGATAAGTGCCTACATGCATAGTTTTTGCAGAACCTGCTGAGGAGGCGAAAGTAGACTCCAGCTCTTGCCCTGATCTGCTTTCGCATGCTATCATACCAGTGCTTCACGTTTTCATTTTCTAAATTCTTGTTCCATTTCGATCTTGGCATGCTTTACTTCCTCTGTGCTTCACTTACACAGGGAAAGTTGCCAAGCGTCCGTATGCCTGATGCAGAGAGAGTGTAAATCCCTCCGTGCCCATTTTTCTTGACGTCCACATGCGGTACGCAGATGGAGGGGATGGGATTCAATCCCATTATGGATTCGAATCCCGTACATTGAAAGCCATTGTTAGCCCTAAAAAATCCCAAAACGCGAATCACTCCCTTTCCAAACCCATGGAGATTTGCGAAAAATGCGACCCATGTTTTTCTTTCAAGCTGATGGCTCGTGGCGCAGAAATTGAAGCGGAAAGACCTTGCCCGTTGCCTAGAACCCCCTACCCTGCATTGCCAATTCTTGTTGCTTTGGGAAAACTCTTAGCCAAAATCTGACCGAAGAACAATCCTGCTTGGGAAGCAGGAACTTTTGGTAACATGTCAGTAGATTCGATCTGTCCAAAGACTGATGTTTCCCCCATATGATAATCTAGCTCTCACGAATAAGCCAACGCATGATGTCCAATATACTGGCAAAGGCAGCCTTGTAGAACTCATGAAAGACAGTAATACAGGACAGCGGATGTATTCTCTCGTGGGCAGACCGAAGGAAGTCAGTTTCGATTGAGTCAGCAAGGCATTACCCTGAAGGTCCTCGAAGCCTACACTCGAGACGTTGGCAGAGGCGTAGTCAGGTTAGACTACGATGCAATGGACTCTCTCGATGCCTCAACTGGAGATATTGTCGAAATAAAGGGTAAGCGAAAAACGGTCGGCAAATGCCTACCATTGTATCCATCCGACGAGGGAAGAGGTGTCATCAGGATCGACGGTCTGATCAGAAACAATTCTGGCGTCGCTATTGGAGACACAGTTACGATAAAGAAGATCAAGGCGCCTCCAGCTGAAAAGATCGTGGTTGCACCCCTAGAAGCCATTCCTCCGATCGATGAGAGGTATCTTGCCGACGCACTCGAGAGCGTCCCAGTCACTAAGGGTGACAATCTCATGATTCCCTACTTTGGTGGTCGCCTCACTTTCCAGGTGTTGGGCGTCAGCCCGATGGCCGATGCCGTTCTGATCACTCAACGCACTATCTTTTCCATTTCAGAGAAGGGCGAGACACTCAGAGGCGTCCCGCAGGTCGCGTACGAAGATATCGGAGGGCTACAAGACGAAATCCAAAAAGTTAGGGAAATGATAGAGCTTCCTTTGAGGCACCCTGAGATCTTTGAGAAATTGGGAGTAGAAGCTCCCAAGGGAGTTTTGCTCTACGGCCCTCCGGGAACAGGAAAGACTCTGCTCGCAAAGGCAGTCGCAAATGAAAGCAACGCTCACTTCATCTCGATCTCGGGCCCCGAGATCATGAGCAAATTCTACGGAGAGAGCGAAGCGCGTCTGAGGGAGATTTTCAAGGAAGCAAGAGAAAAGTCTCCGACAATAGTCTTCATAGACGAAATCGACAGCATCGCGCCAAAGAGGGAAGAGGTAACAGGCGAGGTCGAGAGGAGAGTGGTATCCCAGATGCTCTCGCTCATGGACGGCCTCGAGGCGCGGGGTAAAGTG
>JAJYUX010000015.1 GCA_021792315.1 archaeon | reverse complement strand
TCGCTGTTGACCTTAAAGACAGTAGGAAAGGCTATTCCCTCCTGCCTCATGCAAGAGGTCCTCAAGTCTGAGCGGTACGTCCGCTGTCTGTGGGACCTTGCGCCCAACCTTGTTCCTGAAATTGAGCGGGTGACTAGAGTCCTTAGTCATAAGAGTTTCCTGATGCTGATGTCGTCATGGATAACATTCGGTTCAAGTCCACTAGTGCCCTGCGAGGGCCCAACACGTAACGCCCACATGGAGTTTATCTCTTACCTAACAACGTCCCCAAGTCGCACTCTCGTAGATATCCCAAAATTGCAGCTCGATGCGTCATCTCTGACGTCTGTGAGACCGACCCGTACAGATGCGGGTGCCAAAATATATTGCGCAAAATATCTCCTTCATCTCGACCCTATCGAAGGAGGTAGTACAGACTGACTCGTGAAATTGATCCACTGACTGCATCAGTGATAGATTGTAGGGATCAGCTCTGCCCTAAACCAATAATCATGATCAAGAATGCACTGGCGGGGACGGCCCTCGGAAACGAGCTCGAGGTGGTTGTAAATGACAAAAGCTCCAAGATCAACGTAATAAAATACTGCTGGAATCACGGGCAGGAAATACTACGATCGTATGAAGACGGAAACGATTTTCATATCATTGTGAAAAAGTCCCCTGAGAAGAAGGTCGAGAAGCCAGTTCCGATAATAGGCCCATGCGGTGCAAGGTGGGATTAGGTCGGCCTGAAATGGAAGAGTTCTATAGCTTCGTCGGGAAGAACATTAGTGAAGGAAAGCGGGTAGTTGTTGCTACAGTTATTGAAGCCGATGGATCCGCCCCCAGAGGTAGTGGAACAAGCATGGCGATTCCTGAAAACGGATCGATTATTGGCTCAGTCGGCGGAGGATGTGTTGAAAGGTACATTGTTAAGATCGCGAGAGACGTATTCCAAGACGGTAAGACTAGAATTGAAGAGTTCGATCTTGGAGACGATAGCTGGAGTGGAATCGGAATGTCCTGTGGTGGAAAGGTGAAGATGATGGTACAACTGGTTGAACCATCTGAAAGACTCATTGTATTTGGTTCTGGCGGAATCTCTGTAGGCTGCGCCCAAATTGCGAAGATGCTTGGATATGACGTTTTGGTTCTTGACCCATTCGCCAGTCATGATTCGTTCGAAGGTGCCGAGGTCATCACGCAAGGAGTGTTACACAAGATAAAGGAACTTAACATTACCTCGTATGACAACGTTCTGATTCTGACAGATCATCAGTATGATTTCGAAGCTTTGGAAGCCGTAATAAATTCAAAAGCAAGATTCATCGGTGTGATTGGGAGTAAGAACAGGATCAACAACGCCTACAAGAATCTGGTACAAGAGGGGAAGTCGCTGGATAAGCTGCTCAATGTGTACGCTCCGATTGGACTGGACATAGGCGCAATCACGCAACAAGAAATAGCTGTTAGCATAATGGCTGAGATAATTCAAGTAAGAAGGGGAGGAACCTTAAGGCACCTTCGTCTGACCAAATTGTTGGATAAGCCGGAGAAAACTCACTCACAAGATAGACCAGAAGATGAAGCAATATCAAGAGATGTAAAGGCGCTCAAGCCAGTGTCTCAGCAACGCTATCCATTAGCCTGAAGCTTGGGGTCTAGGTAGGCTATCGAATCGTGATTTAGAGCTACACTAGAAGCAATACTTTCTCAGATGTTACCAATCAGTAACCTGGGTTCTTGTATCTCAATTGGTAATTAGTGCTGCACGAGCCGCAAAATGTCTCTGGAAAACTGGCTGTTCCGGAGGTGAATTCTCGAGAGAAGCCGGTGTATCGTCCCTATTGACTACAACATCCACTGAGAGACGTTCCGCATCGAGATTTATCGTAGCGTTCTTGAAGGCGGCCCTGTAGCAAATGTATTTCTTTCCGTCTTCGAGAATTATAGTCTTGTCGGGTCTTACAATGCCACTAACAATTAGATCATGAACTCTCCTGTAGCAGGTACTGATCGGAATGTTCTGCTCTCTGCTGATCTGTTCAATCGATTCAGACTTCGACATAATTGAGAGAATAATCTTGCGTGAATAATCATCCGACAGAGCTCTCACCAGCTCCTCGCCCTTCGAGTGGTCCAATGCCAGCATGAAACTTACTGCCTATGAATCATATGTGAATGCGACTTAATGGAAGATATCCCAGACTTATGCGGGATTTGTCAACTGTGGCGAGAATTTGGATTCATTTTGGGGATTTTAGATCAAGATTCTTCGAAGTAGACCTTTATTATTCTGCGTTCCGCTCTGCGGAGAATCTCGTTCAATGTACTTGGAGCGATACCCAAACCATCAGACAGCTCTTCCGTTGACACACGTTTGGGATAATCGAAGTACCCAAGTTCGAGTGCAGATTTTAGCACGCGTTCCTGCTTCGAAGTGAGCTTCTGCTTTGCAGACAGCTTGGCGATTTCAGATATCTCGTAAACTACACCCTTATCATGCAAAGTTTGAAGGAATGAAGGGATTGCATCTCCGGTCATGAACAATTTGTAGCTCAACCGGCAATCAGTCATCGTAACGGCAGGGCCAACAAAATAGCCTGAACTCGAATTGATTATCGAAGAACAGACATTGCAATTCTTACTTGTTACTGCCCCAACAAGTCTGTTCGTTCCAACACTTGCAAGTTCGCTTGAGACAACATCGTTGGAATTACGGATGTCCTTGCTGAGTTTGTCCACATTGGCTCCGTCAGAGACTGCGTCTATGAAATGAGTTATCTGGTTGGATTTACCAATCTTCATACTAAGAATTTTTACCGTCGCCCGATCCTCGTGGCAGAGAGTTTCGATCCACTTCTCAGGTGGCACCGTGAACTGCAGCTGAATCACATGAACACGCTCGGGGCAGAGTCACTCTGGCAAGACGTTTATTCAGCTTTTCTAGAACATTGCAAAGCAGGATTGACGCTAGCAGGAAATCATTATAGCGAGCCAAATCGCTACAGATCTGAAGATGAAGATCAGCAAGGCTATTCCTAGCATCTTCAAGAGAGTGTACCCAGTACTTGAACCTAGTACCCAAATGGTTGTTGCTCTCTCTCTGCTCAGATTTCACGAGATCGACGCTCTGCCGATAGGTTTCAGGACTGGAGAAAGCAAGAAACTCGCGATTTCTGGATATTCCTGTCTGTCAAGATTATTGGAGATAAAACCAAAAGACTATGGCAGATTTCTTGAAATGCCCTGCGAAGTTACAGCAGTGGAGCTTTCCACAATTGATGTCGGGAAAGAATTGGAAGCGTTGCTTAGGCTTTTTGAGAAGACGAAATTCGGGTTTTCATGGGTTGAATCCAATGGATCGGCCGGATTCGCAAGCTTGCGTGACCTTGTAGACCTGTATGCAAATGGGATAGTCGGTGCGAAGTTGAGCGCCAAAGACGTCGCATCTCCAGTATATTCTCTTCCGAAGAATACGAAAATAGGACCAGCATTGAAACACATGTTCAAACGTAGGATCAGGCGAACATTCATCACAGGAGAGGAGAAATTTGTGACTGACCGAGGAATAATCAGCTACATCTTCAGTGCTTCTAGATTAAACGTTGCAGCGAAGAAGCCGCATACCTTGCTTGATGCAAAGTTAGGCGATCTCAATTTAATCAAACCTATTCAAGTGGGCGATGATGCTTCTCTCAAAGATGCAGCGGGGGCGATGTCAAACTCTGTAGAAAATTGCCTCATCTGCAAGGCGGGAGTAATCACTCCTTGGGATATACTAATGAAACCGCTGGAACAGGGTAAGCTAGCTATCAAATAGGCGAAAGTACGAAGTCTTTGTGCTAGCCAAACGGAGATACTCGTTTCATGGATCGCACAGATTAATAGTCCATTTATCTTCTATTCCATAATGCTTGGTCAATTTGAATCCTACAGACGAGCCAAGCTGAGCCATTCGAGTGTTGCTTGGTGAACAAAAGAATTTCAGACACTTCGTTCCGCCAAGTTTCGCCATCTCGATCAGACTTCTAAGAAGTGAAACTCCCACACCACCTTCTCTGCAATCTTTTGACACTACTACAGAAATCTCACCATCTTCTTCCAGTGCTGCCTCTCCGATTACTCTCCTGCCTTTCACGGCGAGCAAGGTTATGTGGTTCTTGTGTTGCGAGATTCTTTTTGCCTCATCCGCTGTAAGATGATGCAAGTTCAAGAATCTAAACCCCAAGTCATCTTCACTGAGCGAATCATACAAGTCAAGAACTTGAGGCCAGTCATCGTCAGTAGACTGTCTGATTTCGACGCCGGTCGGAATTCCAGACAATACAGAACTACCATCAGAATAGAGTTCTCGCGCTCTAATAAAGGAGGTAGACGATCCTCAGTTTCCTTCCTCAGATCTTCTATTAATTCAAGAACAGTTACTGTAAGTGAGAATCGTATGATTGTTGAACTATTAGGCGTTCGTGTTGCATTTTGAAGGTTTACTTGAATGTCGCCCATCGTTGTCGCCGTCGATGGTTCGAAGCACTGTGAAAAGGTCGTTGACTTTGCATGTGAGCTGGCAAAGGACATGAACATTTCAATAGTTCTTATCAATGTCATCAGAAGAATGCCTGATGAACCAGAGAGGATCAAGGCATTTGAAGAGTCAGAGCATTGCAAGGGAGCTTTCGCCACATATCTGGAGCAGCTGGGCAAATCTGTGACGGCCCCTCTCCGCAGATAGAATAGAAAAGCTCAGAGTCCAGTGTACCATGTTGACCGAGTTTGGTAATCCGGTCGAAAGAATAATCGAAGCTGCTCGAATTCAGGATGCAAGAATTATAGTGATGGGTCTTCACGGACTACATAATGTTGGATTGATACGTTCTCTGGGAAGCGTGACACGCAGAGTAATTGAGAATGCTAGTTGCCCAGTGCTTATAGTTCAGTAAGGTTGTGAAGAGAGGGCATTTACCCATTGCGATTGGAATCTTTCGAGAATGTCTCTCATACCTGAACAGTTCTGAACTATTCCAAAACAAGGTTCTTTCAAGTCTTCGTCAGCTCACGGGCAACAGCCAAGCACATAGCTGACGACAAGTTGACAGAGCCCAAAACAAGTATGCATGTTTAGAAAGAAATACAGGATTAGAGTAATAAGATGAGTGACAGATTTGGCGCTGCCAACAGCTCTTGAAACTACTTGCCCGACATGCAATAGATTCATGAAGTTAGAGCGGTTGCGTTGATTAATGGCTCCACCAGTGAGCGCATTTGAGACAGAATCTGATTATTTAGTTTGATAATCGTATGACTCCTTTTATTTCGGAGAATGGGCTACTGTCATAGGTATGAATTGCTAGCTTCTCATAAACTGATTACTCTTGGGAGTGTCATGAGGCTAATCGGAAAGAAGAAAGTCAACAAGATACCGGCTGCTGCCACCGTAACCGCAGCTCTCTTGGAGATGAGCAAGGACAACTACGAAGTCCTGTTAATAGAACCCGTTGACAATGAGCGTCCACTGGTTTTTTCCGGTTACTCAGTCGTATCCAGACTGGTCGACACGAAGCCTTCAGACTACGGATCATTTCTCGTATCACCCTGTCTACTTTATTGTTTGTCAGCTGGAACAGTTTACAAGGAATCAGATCTCTTGTCTTTGTTTCATGTATTCGAGTCAACGACTTTTGGCTTCTGAATGATTCACGATGAAACAAATAGAATTATAGGTAAGATAGCGGTTAGTGACCTGCTTCCTCTTTTCGAGTCTGGTCTACTTGCATCAACTCTACTTGTTGAGGATGTTGCCTCTGGGCCCGTCTTTTCAATGCCAAAGGGATCGCGAGTGATCGACTGTCTGCGAGAGATGGAAAGTCGAAAATTCAGAAAGGTGAGAATATCGGGAACGACAATGGTAGTTTCAGACAGACTGATTTTCTCCCGTGTCTTCAATGAGAAAAGACTTCAAAGAATCACCAAAACTCCTCAACACTTGCTCGATGAAACTCTTGAAGATCTCGGACCAGTACAAGGAACTTGGATTAGCGGGAAAAAATCAATTCCAGAAGCAGCGAAATTGCTGGCAGGGACAGATCAAGGATTTCTGTTGGTGGACGAGGGAATTATAACGCCATGGGATTTGATAATCAAGCCATGGAGAATGAGTGGCCTTCAAATTTCAAACGAAAGCTGACGACATCCGCTCTAGGATTTTTTTTCGATCTTAACGCGTTTCTTTTCTTCAATGAATCTTCTGATTGCATCATTTACAACTTCAGCTCTGCTGTGGTATGATTCATGTTTTATCATGTCTCCCAGCCTCTCGGCCAATTCACTGGGGATCTTCACAGTCACGTAGTTCTTTCTCAAAGCCGACGACTATTCTTCAAGAGCCGGATTTCATTACTTAAGATGCTATTACGATTCTCATTTGTGATAATGGAGGTCATACATGAATCAGTAGATCTTCTTCCAAGAATCCGTCTTGATACAACACTTATCATATGAAAGTAGTGACAGACAGGGCTCTGTCAACTTGTCGTCAGCTATGTGCTTGGCTGTTGCCCGTGAGCTGACGAAGACTTGAAAGAACCACAGACAGTATTAATAGTCCGTTTGCTCGTTTTCCGAATAGAACTCATGCAGCCATCCTATTCGTAAATGAGACAGGGGCGTCATCGCGATATGAATTCATACGCTTCGAACTGATGACCTATAGTATGAGGTTAGATTAACATTCCATTTGGTTTTACTGACCAATATCAGAGGATTCGAATCTTGGACGAAAAGCTAGAGCAACAGGAATTTCTTTTCGCAATATCGAGGGCTGAATCGGGGTTCGCAACATTTCGCTCTACTCAAAGAGTCAACCTAATCTTCTCAACAATCGCAGGTTCTACAATCCGAAATGCGTCTGAACTTAGGGGTGTTTTGAAATGATCCAGAAATTCAACGGGGCCTTTGCAACAGGATTTCTTGAGACACGAGATTGGATTCTTGGATTGCTTATAGGAAAGTCGAAACCGTTTTCGTTCCGAGAACCCAAGAAATGCTGAGTCGATGCAATCGTAAAGTGTTAGGTTGAAGCCTTTGTCAGTAACGGTCTGCGTGTTTATCGATTTGAGCTGGGAGACTTCGTTATAGCTGTTTCCATCTTCAGTTTAAATTGCAGTAGGTATTACTCAACACTAAACAAAAGTGCGAAGTTCGGGTAGCCTAGTAGGTTAGAAGGCCACAGTATCAGCAGCTTGTCAATTAGATGCAGCAAGCGTCTCCAAACGCTTTCTCTCGTCAATGAATCTTCTTACCGCATCATTTACGATTTCTGCTCGACTGTGGTAACCCAGGTCGGTAGCAAGTCCATCCAGTCTTGCTGCGAGTTCTGACGGTATCTTAACTGTCACGTAGGTGCTCAATTCATTTCAATATAGTGTAGTTGCACTTCCTACTTAAATGGGGAATACAATTTTCATTTTTGGTAATTGTGCCTCACAATATATATGTCCGTGTGCACCTTGATGCTTTGGAATGCAAACAAACAGATTCTCTGATGCGCAGATTGCTCAACTGATCGAGCCGACGAACACCTTCAACTCCGCTGATCCAATTACTCGAGTGATTGGTAATCTCTTGGACTCGAATGAATATGATGCAATTATTGAGGATGGCGAGAAGGTCTCTGTGGTTTCAATAAGGGACTTTCTAAACGTTGGAAATATCATCACAGAGAAGCTTACCAGAATAATGAAGCAGGTTCCGAGACTCAGCCCAAGCGATAGCATATCTATTGCAGCCAGAGTAATGTTTGAGCATAAACTGAGATCTCTTCCGGTTTATGATGGTAAGAAGCTACTTGGAAAGATTCCATCTTCCTCGCTAGCAAAGGCTCTACTGGAATCGAATCACCATGAAGAATCCATCGCAAGAATTGCAACACCAGATCCAATTTGTGTTCAGGCAACAGCTTCAGTCGCAAAGGCGAAGAGACTCATGGTAAACAGAAAAATCGACCAGCTCCCAATAATGAAGGAAAAGAGACTTGTTGGAGTGATAACTTCTAAAACTATTGCTTCCAGGATTCTCCCAAAAACGGATCGAACCGTTATGGCGAGCTCTCGTATCGGGAGAATGGAGATAGATGTCATTTCTCTGGCCTCCGCTCAGACTGTCACTAACGAAGTAACTGATACACTGGTAGATACTCTAGATAATATGTTGCGGACTGGCTCCAACTATTCTGTGATTGTAAGCGGCGATGAAATTCAGGGAATCGTTACCTATCGCGACTTCCTTAAACTCTTGCCGAAGAGCGATGGTTCCAAGACTCCATTTACAATTGTTGGACTACCAGAGGATCCTTTACAGTCTGAAATGGCCAAGAAGAAATTCAAGACGTCAGTGGCTTTGTTGTCCAAGATAATTCCGAACTTGATCGAAGCAAGAGCAGTGATCAAGAGCGGTGAAACGAAAGCACCAAAGAAAAGATATCACGTTCAGGTTTTCATTAGTACGACTGATTCACGTCGTAGTTACCAAGTTTCGAGCTTCGATCTCGCAAGAGCTTTTGAAGAGATTGAAGTCTGGACCAAAAAACTGGCTTCGCAACGACGACGGCGCGGCAAAAGCGAAGAAAGTAAAACGCGTCGAAAGACCGCTTTAATTTGAAAAGTCAGTACAAGCAAAATAAATAAATTGTTATTTCCGATATAGTTCGTCAGCTTACAAAATGAGCGAACCTAGCAATACCTACGGGTTTACATACTTCGACAAACTCCTCGAATATGGGGAAGATGAAGAAGAAAGTGAGATAACGGGATTCGAGAAGTCATGTTCAGGAAACTGTTGCGATCACGACTGTGAATGTGATGACTGCGCCCGTTGTTCGCGAAATAGTCAGGACAGAGAGGACTCGTATTCTGACGCCGACGCCGCGTGACCGTCGCAGGTGTGGACCTTATCTGAAGCAGACTAGAGCTATTGGTGAAGGCATATTGACCCGACCAATTAGATAACTCTGGGAAGCATCACACTCTATTCTTCCAGAGTGTATGAGGTTTGAGCAGAGCTGAAGAGATTACAAGCGAAGTCCGAAGACTAGTTCTCACATGCAGGGCAATGGAGGCGCAACTCCAACAATCGGTCCCGAAAAAGACCCACCAAGAAGCGGTCTCAAAGATGCAGAACACAATAGATGGTCTTAATGCCGAGAATGAGAGAATAAAGGACGAGTACCAAAAGTCAGCCGCCATGAATGAGACCGTCAATAGTCTGGCCAATTTGGTCAAGTCACAGGGTGAAACGGTTGCCTCGCTTAGCAGCTCAATAACAAACCAGAATCTAATCATCGAGGGTCAGAAGACTGCGGTTGAAGCTTTGAATTCAAGATTATCACAGACTATGGTACCTACTACCCTCTACGATCAATCTCAATCTGAGCTTCATGAGCTTCAGGAAAAAGTCAGGGATATGGTGTCAAAGTCGGAATACGCATCTCTTCAGAAGAGGTGTGACGACCTTGCCGAGACGATGAAGTCCATGGTTCCAAGGGAAGATTACATAATACTTCAGAACCAGTTTGCCAATTTCGTCCCGCGGGAAAGCTTCGAAGCACTGCAGAAGACATTGTCACAATACGTTCCGCGTGACCAGCTTGTCAGTAGCGAGACAAGAGTCCGCGAACTCGAGGCGAGACTAGAGAATTACGTTCCTCTCTCTGATTACGAAGAACTTACTGCAAAAATAGCACTACTAGCTAAGGAAGCATCGACTTTGTCTGTTGAAATGGTCCCGGCAGTGCAACCTCCAGCTCCAGTTGAGCAAACACAAGAATCGACAATCACTGCCGATATTCTCGTTGAAACCTCTCAAGTTGTCGAGTCGATAACTCCGATAGCGCAACCTAGTATCGTAGAACAAACACCACACTCTCTCGTGGCCCCTGATATTCCAGGACAATCTATTGCAGAATCTGAGACAGAGACTAATTCCAGTCCAGCACCGGCGGCTATCCCTGAGGTTACCGAGCAGATCACACAAGCAACTCCAGTCGAAACCACGCAAGCTGTTACTGTTGAGGCGACACCTGAGCCGCCGAGTGAACAAGCAATGGCCGAGACTCCAGTGGTAAATGAAACTCCACAGCTCGAGACGCCGACAACTACTAATGGTGAAGTTCCTGCCGTCCAAGAAACTGCTGTAGAGCCTACTGTTGCTGAAGTGGCGAAAGATCCTGCCGAAGGAATAGATTCAGAGGGTCCGGCACAAGTAGATATTTCTCAAGAGAACAATATCGCGAGGGCTGAGGTTACCGAGATCCAAGCAGAACTTTCGGAAATCAAGAGCGCCCAGGACGTTGGCGCAACAGCAATCGAAATGAAGACATTGGATTCTAGCTTAGGATTTGTCTTTGCAAACACCGTCTTCTGTGCCAAGAGCGGATTAGAGTTTCTTCAGGATCTAGAGCAGACGCCAATCGAAACAATTCAGAATCACATGAAGTGTGGCGACTTTGAGCGATGGTTCAAGGAGGCTCTTTCAGATGACACCAGCGCCGAGTCACTAAAGTCGATTAGGGAAAACAACATTGCAGGTGAAGAGCTTCGTACGAAGATCGTTGCTGTTATCGCTCCCCGGTACAAATCCTAGCTAATTGATCTCAAATTTCAAAAGACAATGAGTGGGCCCGTAGGGCCCCTCTTTCCGCCTTGCTTATTACGGTCTAGCAAAATGCGCTTGAACGTATCGTGCGGTCTCCTTCGGAACAGTGCTTTGTCTCTTATGAGTAGTTTAGAGCATTTGAGGATGGTAGCATACGATTGAGTGTATGTTACCTTATCTTTCGTTAGAGAAGCAGGAAAACAAATATTCCAATTTTCAATGATGTCATGATTTCAGCAGAACTTCTTGAAACGAGCTCTGTAAACTCAGCACAGCTCAAATTCAGCTGAAACCATGAGAGCAGAGCTAGAAAACAAATGAACAGAAGAACGTACAATGGCCTGCTCTGAAAGTACCATGAATAGGGTGTTCAATTCGCAATCAAGAACAATTCGATCGGAAAGGGAACGCTATCCGTACAAGCGTGTACCTTCACTTGTATCTTGGTTTCCGATCTTTAGCTGGAACGAATCTTGTCTTCTGAAGATGAGAGTCACCAGTCGCAAAAGGTGCAAGCTAGTGATACCTTGAAGTAACTTAAGCTTTAAGAAAGAAACATGAGAATTTAAAAAGAGGGTTAGAGTTTTTTTTGAAGTTTGGAAGGCTAATGGTCGCAATTATAGGACTAGCGGCTCTCATCTTGGCCTATGTTACTGGAAGCATCGTCCTTCTTGCTCTAGCCGTCGTTGCATTTATCGTAGGTCTCTATCTGATGGGTGCCAACAGGAAGCCAGTGCAGAAAGAAGAAGGGGAACGAAACACCAAGAATAATAGCTAAGGAATCAGATCATTTCGATTTATGAAGAACGGCTTTCGTCTAGTCACTCTAGATTTGGACCACACTTTGTTTATGGGAAACTCTGTTCTGTTTCTGAACAGGATTCTCGGCATTTCAGAAGAATTGGACAAGTTCCACGCAGATTATCGTGATGGGAAAATCTCTGAGAGAGAATTGAACATTAGGCAGGCTCCAATCTTGCAAAAATTTAGCTTGGCAAAGTCATACGCGGAGCTTGCCAGAGGTCCAATCCTTAAGAGGCTAGACAAGGGAGTCAAATTACTCCAAGATACTGGATTCGAGGTTCAAATGCTTTCGCTGAACCCGTTTCAGTTATTCTTCACAAGAAAGTTTGGAATAGGGAGTGATGTTTCACTCTCATTCGACTTGAACGGAAGCGACTTCTTGGGAAGAATCAAAGAGATTCCAGAAGATAAGCTGGAGTTCTTGGAAAAATACTGTTCAGAAAAAGGAATAGAACTCGAAAACTGTGCACACGTTGGCGACAGCAGAAATGATATAGCTACATTTCGCACTGTAGGTTATTCAGTGGCTCTGAACTGCAGCGATAGTGTGGTTTTTGAAGAAGCGGATGTTTCACTTGATACACACGACTTTATGGATGTCGCAAATACGATTCTAAAGGCAAATGATCTAGTGTGAGTGGGGTTCTTTCAGCGCCCAGGTCCGCCGCGATGTGCTATTGAAGAGCTGCTTGTGGCCCGAATAAGGGATCATGATTGAATCGGTGTATTTGCAGTCTTGGCATTGCATGCCAAGAACAACTTCATACCCTGAAGGTAGGTCGTTTATCCAGATCCTCACTACTTTCAAAAGACCTCCGCAATCAGACTCCTTTTCTCGCCAGGTGTTGCCCAAGAGTTCAACCTTCTTCGAATGTATGAATGTTGGGACACCGAAAAAAGCAAATGGATATCCGGCAACTGTATCTCCATTTTTCCTCAATCCTCTCTCTCTGGTCGGCGGAACAAACAGTTTCTCTCTATCTTTTTGTTGCAATTTAAGGGGAGTCCCAGACTTCAAAGATAAAAGGAGGTTCCAAGATACTTCGAAGCTGATAATCTGTGAAGGCAGATACCGATGATAGCACGCCAAAAATGAAATTGTCTGACTGGATTTGGTTGGGGTTCGCGATTGCGATATTCGTCGTGATATTCGTCATTATCCTGATTTACGATGTACTCTAGCTAGCCCAAACATATATTTCGCCTATCTGTTCAGAACGGTGCAATCTCTGTATGTCTGATCCGATTAAACCAAGACCGCCCTTGAAAGTGGACATCAGGAACATAATGAGGCATTTTGCAAGTCACGTCACTGTCGTTACAGGCGCCCTGAACACAGGAGAGCTCTTCGGTTTGACAATAACTGCCTTCACTTCAGTTTCTCTAGACCCTCCATTAGTCCTATTCTGCGTAAGAAACGAGAGTTCTGCTACGGATCTTTTCAAGAAATCAGGAAGGTTTTGCGTCAATATACTTGCGGAGGGCCAGCGCGCTGTTGGGGAAAAATTTTCGCTTACAGGAGAGGCAAGCCGATTCGCTGATCTGGATTATTGCATCGGAAAGGGCGGTAGTCCGATAATAAGAGGATGCCTTGGTTATATCGATTGCAAGATTACACATGATCTCCTTGAAGGCGACCACACAATATTCTTCGGAGAAGCTATAGATGTTCAGGGTGAAGAAAAGCGTCCCCTGCTTTACTTGAACAGAAACTATGCGGGACTTAATTTATAAGGTATAGAATTCTCGTTCGCATCTGGAATGAAGTCAGGAACCACGCTTCTTCTCTTCTTATTAGGGGCGTTCGGTCTTGTAGTCGTTCTTGTCGAACTTCCAGCTTACACCATGTTTACTGGCGAGATCTTTATCGTTCTCTTCATAGCGGGACTACTATTTGCTTTGTGGAACGCAATACGCGAGGGACGGAAATTCGCGAAAAGAGCTCAGAGCGAGACTCCGGCATATTAGATGCCCTAGTTGAATTCTTTTCTCTCGAAGAGATACAAACCTACGATTGCTGTTACCACAAAGTAGATCACCATTATGGCGATTCCCTCGAGTATTGTGGCATGATATGTCGAAATTATAGGGCCGTTACCTGAAGGGCTAACATGGCCCGAGGAGATGTGCTGAGGATATGGGACGGTCATCACATCAGAGATTATTCCAGATCCATAACTAAGGGAGAACCAAGGCTCGATATGCACAAGATTGGTTAGTAGCTCGTCGATCAGTAGAAAGCCGAATAGGAGCAGTATTACGGTCACCATTATTGACATCGCACTCGTTTTGAAGACTGAGCTGAAGAAGAAAGTGAATCCAAGCGCCGAAATGAGGTAGAGGATGGTGAAACCGAGAGCTTCCACAAATCTATTCGGAAGAACCGCTCCAAAATACCCAGACCCGTTTGCAATAGCTATGGCTGTAAATATGCCCATGATGATCAAAGATGCAACGAACGCAGCAATCCACTTGCCAATGTATATTGAGGATCTTCTAACTGGATTTCCAACTAGGAAGTACCCTGTTTTGTTCTGGAATTCTCCAGATATTGCGTCACCTCCAAAGAAAACGGCACAGAATACTATCATCAGATTTGCCGCAATTCCCCACCAAGTGGAATAGAAGCCAAGGGCATCAGTTGCCACATTCGAGATTCCATCGTGCCAGATAGCAAAGGTCAGAAGGCTAGAAATGATAAGGTCGATTACCAGCAGTATCAAGAATCTGCGCGATCTGAAATAATTCAGCATCTCATTTTTCGTGATAATGCCGACCTGCTGCAAGCTCGATGGAAGCTTATTTCCTTCTAGAGATGCATTGTCCGTTGTAATGCTCATTTTCAATCACAGTGTGTCCTTGATCAGATTGAGATAAGTGTCCTCCAGAGCGGACGATGACGCCCGGAAACTCAGCAAACCCATTCGCATTGAAGCAAGATTCGATAGGAGCTGCTCTTGTCCTGCGCTTCCCCCTGCGAATTTTATTCGCAAGTTTCTTGAATCCATCTTCTCCACAGCAATGACTCCTGGAAGTGAAGAAACATTCTGCATGATACTACTATCATCTACGGTTCTAGAAAAGCCAGCGTCCACGATAGAGCCCCCGTCGCCGGAGAACTTAGAAGTCACATTTTCGAGCTTGTCGTAGACCAGTAATTTTCCATGATCTATCATGGCCACCTCGTCACACACGTCAGACACTTCAGGCAGAAGGTGCGAGCTCATGAAGATCAATCTATTCTTCTTCTTGAGTGATTTGACTATATCTCGAACTTCCGCCATTCCTCTAGGGTCCAACCCGGTAGTGGGTTCGTCGAGAATTATTATGTCCGGTTCCGACAAAAGAGCAGCGGCAATGTTAATCCGCTGCTTCATACCCTTTGAAAACTTGCCGACTTTCTTGTTTTTCCACTCCTCCATCTTTACCTCGGCAATAGCTTCTTCGATTCGTTTACTTTTATCGGACTTTTGGACTCCTCTCAGGTCTGCAACCATCGAGAGAGCCTCATTGGGGGTGAACGACGGATAGATCTCAGGACTTTCTATCAAATCACCGACATGGGCAAGAGCCTTGCGCTTGCTATCATGGACATTGATTCCATTGATAAGTGCTTTTCCTTCTGTTGCCCTAATCATGTCAGTAAAGAGCTTGAGTGTCGTAGTCTTTCCCGCCCCATTGGGCCCGAGGAAACCCACACACTTTGCTCCTTCAATTTTCAGATTCAAACTGGCAAGTGCAACAAACGAACCGTATCTTTTCGAAAGACTAATCGCTTCAAGGGATGGGTTTCCCACAAGAAATCACGAACTCGACTAGACGCGGAGCGTTTGTTTACAATATTTCGACTTGTGCATATAACTATATCCAGTGCGAAATCTCCGTCAATGGCAATTGCGCAGTAATCACAAGAATTAATAGCTCAAGCTCCATGCCAGTTTTGGTTTCGTCGTTGTCGGCCACTGCGAGCAATTCATCAAGCTCCACTCTTTATTTTGTGATACTCCTATTCATTATCGTACTGATCCGAATGAGGAGAATAATCAATGGCAGTAAGGTGAGTGTTGCAAGAACAATCGGCTTTTCTGCATACTATGTTGTCTTTGCTGCACTTGTTCTTTCGGGTTCATTATTTCTCCCGATTCCGTTTGAGTATTTTCTTGCTTACCCTGTTCTTTTCGTAGTGACTATGGTACTTGCATTCGGAGTGGCAAGACATCGGCTCATTTTCTGGAAGGCTGCAGACGGTTCAATTTACTCCAAGGGTGGAGTTCCAATCTATGCGATTTACATCATCGGATTGATAGCGAGAATTGCGATTGGCTACATCTATATTGGTCCAAATTTCCTGTCGTTTGGTCCGACCCAATTGACAGTAAGTGGAACCACAATTTCGGCGACAATTTTGACGGACCTTATTCTTGTAGCAGGAGCCGGCCTGCTATTTGGAAGGAATATGCGAATATTGAAGAAGTATCTTACAATAAAGAAGGGCAAAGAAACATTAGAGACCTTGAGCGGAGAGGGTGAAAGCACCCCATCAATGCCAACCTGAGAGCTTCATAGCATCCACTACTCTCCAGACCGCAAGCGCCAAGGCTGCACGTCGCAGATCTATATTATCTTTCTCAGCCAGGGATACCACTTCGTTGAATGCGTGAACCATCTTATCCTCAAGCCTGGCATTCACCTGTTCCTCCGACCAATGATCTCTACTTAAATTCTGAACCCACTCGAAATAGGAAACGAGAACTCCACCTGAGTTTGCAAGTATATCAGGAATCAGTTTGATTCCGCGCTTTGCAAGCAACTTATCGGCGAATGGAGAGGTAGGTCCATTCGCAGCTTCGACTATCATGGATGCGCGTATCTTGTTGGCATTTGTCTCGTTGATTTGATTCTCTAATGCAGCGGGTATTAGGACGTCCGCCTCGAATTCAAGTAATTCTTCATTTGATATTTGCTCCACTCCGGATATTCTGGTTATCGAGCCCGACTTGGCAGTGGTGTCTTCGAGAGAAGCAAATGATTGTTCAAAGTACCCCTTTCGGCCCAGAGGTTTGGCTCCGCCATACACATCGCTTATCGCCACCACTTTTGCACCCATCTCCATCAACGTTCTGACCGTGTTAGAACCGACATTGCCAAATCCCTGAACTGCAACTGAGATATCCTTCACATCCCTGCGAAGATATTTCTTGACTGCCTCTCTGACACATATTGCAACTCCTCTCCCTGTTGCAGCGACCCTTCCCTCTGATCCACCAATCTCAACTGGTTTTCCAGTAACACAAGTAGGAACGTTGTGTCCGTGCATCCGCGAATATTCATTCATTATCCAGGCCATAGTCTGGGAATTTGTGTTGATGTCGGGTGCAGGAATATCGATCTCAGGACCAATATCTCTTTCGATCGTCGAAATGTATTTTCTCGTCAGTCGCTCTAGGTCATCTTTCGTTAGCTTGTATGGATCGACCACGATGCCTCCCTTCGCCCCTCCGAAAGGAATATTGATCAGGGCAGTCTTCCAAGTCATCCACATGGAGAGGGCTTTCACTTCATCCAATGAGACACTCTGATGATATCTGATCCCACCTTTGTAAGGACCACGGGCGTTGTTGTGTTGAACGCGGTAGCCGGTGAAGGTAACGGCTGATCCATTTGTAAGCTTCAATGGTAGCGAGACTGTTACTTCCCTTCGAGGACTCTTCAGAATTTCATAATATTCAGGATCTATCGAAACAATATCAGTTATTGACGCGAGCTGTGCAAGCGCATTATCAAATGAACTTTCGGTTTTCAAATTATGTCGCAATTACCAATTTTCCTATATAAGACTAGATTATCTCTAGGGCTGCCCAAAATAAAGAAATAGGCAGCGGTTTGTTTGTCTAGATAATCAGAGCGCGCGGCTAGTAGAGAATCTAGATTGTGGATTGATTGAAGTGCAGACAACCGGAGACAAATCAGGCAATAGAATCATTCGGATATTGATTTATCTGATTCCGATTTTCGCCATACTTGCCTGCTATGGGGGAATAATCGTGGTTACTCAGGAGAGCTATCCATTCACCATAGTGACAGGAACTAGCATGCAACCAACAATAATGCCAGGCACTATCGCAATGATAGACAAGACACCGTTCAATCAATTGAAGGTTGGAGATGTAATTGTTTTTGTCCCTCAGATCGCTCTCGGCGCTTCTTGCAATAGCTCTCCAAGCAGTTCTCTAACCTCAGAGACACCGATCCCTTGCTACATCATACACAGGATAGTCTCCATCACAACAAACGCACAGGGTGAAAAAATAATCACGACAAAGGGTGACAACAATCAATACTCGCTGTTGAACGGCTACGACAATGATATAAATTCCTCAATGTACATTGGCCAAGTTGTCCTTCAGTTTCCTATCCTCGGGTACGCTACAGTTCCGCCCTACAATGAATACTTGGCGCTGCTCATTCTGATAATTCTTGCTATCCAGTTGCTTTATGACAGGAATGCGTCGCGAAAGGATCGAGCTCAAACCAGCTATGCGCTTCCACTATAGAATTCATCGATACTAATTTGTTACCGCTCAGGGCAACGAGATTTTCTTGAATCCATTCGACTTTGGATCGTGTTTCCAGACTTCAATGTGAGCTCGCTCACAAGCTGAAAGAACGTTTGGATGTATCCTATAGCATGCAACACCAGCACGAATTGTGTTGAACTCAACCCTTTGATGTTTTTCAAATCCTGAAGACAATCGAAGTATCTGTCCCACCGTGGAATCGGTGGCCTCTCGTTCCACCTCTATCACGAGAAATTGCTCTCTAGCGTCCTTTAGAACTATGTCTGTAGTTCCAGTCGGTGTTTCATGTTCATAATCGTCAATCCTGAGTCCCTCCTCAAGATCCTCCGGATTAGCTAGTATCAAACGGACCAGAGTATCCTCCATCTCTCCCTTCAATTCGACTCGGTTTGGTAAATTCTCTCTGAGGAAAGTGATACCGTTCAACACTGAATAATATCTCTCACCGATCTTGCATGGAAATACGTAGGCAGGTTTCCGCTTTTCTCTGACCAAGACGATTGGGGTATTTTGGAGGTTGAGTTTCTTTGACCCTGATATTGGTAAGGAGTTTCCGCCCTTTGCCACAACAGATCCTCTGATCTGTGGCTTTATCATCCTGATTTCTTCTACAACAACTTCTTCATTTCGGATGTCAATTCTTTCAACTTGTTTAGTATTCACGTCCTTCGAATTGAGAAGCGAAAATTCTCGAAGGATATCCTCAAGCGAATTTGATTGATACTTTGCCGACTTGTCGAAATATATCGTTGCTTCGATCAATTCGAATCGTCCGATTAAATCATGCTTCTCCGGTTAGTCTATCGCGGAGTGTATTTGTGCCTGCGAAGATCTGACATGTCAGATACTTCACGGACCAAACCACTGTCAACAAGATAGCTTAGCGCCGCTTGCAGAGTTCTCTTTGGCAACCCAGAGCGTTGTATCAGAGTTGGTTGGTCGATTGGATGTTCAGATTTTATGAGATGGTACACAAATTTGGCAGCCGGCGAACCCTGAACATTTTGGACTGTCGGAGAAACTCCAAGAGTCTCGATAGTGAGCCCGAGTCTTTGCATTTCGAGTGGAATGACGTCGTCTATGGAGACACTTGCAATGTTAACGTTCGGTCCAAATTCTAGTATCAGAGCGCTGCGTTGTGTCTCCAGCGGCGCCTCAAACACCAGATTGGGTGGACCAAACCGGCCTACAATTTCATTTAATGACTCCCATACGATTTCGCCTTGAGGGTCATAAATACCGAGACCGCGACCCTTTCCTGCTTCGATTATAACTTTGGAACTCTTGAACTCCATCGCTTCTTCGATTTTGGAGATAAGATAGGTCACCGGAGGCGAGCGTCCTGGATCATTTCTGCCTACTTCGAACACATAATCCATCGAGAGTCTTTTCAGAGTGCTCACAATCTCCTCTTTCACCTCTCTTGGAATATCGGTCGCAGATTCGCTGATCTCAACCGTATCAAATCCAAGTGAGAGAAGTCTATCCAATACTTGCGATAGAATCCTCTTCTTGTATGCTACCTGAATCAGAGTTCCTCCGCTTTGAACTTTCACCCCAATATCATGATAGAACCTTACGCGCTCAATCAGTTTAGACCTATCTAGAAGGAGGGGATAGCTCAATCCTATCTTCACATAATCCACGTATTCGGCTGACTGTTGAAGCAAGTCTCTGTTAAGAAGACCCATCGTGTCGGTTGCGAAGGTGAGGCCCTTGTCCCTTGGTTTCCCCTCTCTTTCAAGATTCAACCCAGTCGTGTTCGAGTCAGCGCGTTCGCTCAATATCTGCAGCCCTATGCGCTATATCTGCACCTTCCTTAAGTGTTTCGTGGTAATATTCACTATTTGCAATTTCAAGTATAACTATGAAGATGCAGACTTTGTCGGCACCTACAAAGCAGTGCATAAATCGGAAAGCGAGATTGAATGTGTGAGAAGCACTTGGCAACACTAACCTTCTATGGAGGAGTAGATGAAATAGGCGGAAACAAGATTCTACTTGAAGACAGGGGGACACGAGTACTTCTCGATTTCGGGAAGAGTTTCAGTGCAAGATCTGATTATTATGATTGGACTGAAAAACCTAGGTTAGCAAACGGTATCGGTGACTTCCTCGCTTTGGGAATATTGCCCGAGTTACAAGGAATCTATCGTGAAGACCTGTTGAAACTTGCAAGAGTGCCCTCGAAGGAAGACAGATTCGTAGACGCCCTAATCCTAAGTCACGCTCACTCTGACCACGCTGATTATATTTCCTTCCTTCGTGAGGATGTCCCGATCCACATGGGAGAAACCACAAGGGACATCATAAACGCATTGGAAGAGGAAAGGAGCGCTAACATTGAATTCGAGATTTCGAAGTTCAAGAAGCGGCCTCTGGATCGAAGCGAGGCTCCGGTTAAGCGGGAACTCCACACGTTCAAAACGGGCGACAAGATTCACATAGATTCCATCGAAGTTGACCCTATACATGTCGATCATTCTCTTCCTGGTTGCTACGGGTTCATAATTAGAACGAGTACTGACACAATCGCGTATTCAGGAGATCTGCGAATACATGGAAACCATGCGGATTTGACGAAGGATTTCATTGAAAGAGCGAAGATTGCCAAATCTGATCTCATGTTGTGCGAAGGAACAAGGATCAATGAGAGTAACTTTCAAAGAGAGAATGATGTCTATGAGTCCTCGTTGGGATACATATTGCAAGCTAGAAATAACTTCGTCTTTGTGGAGTACTCTTACAAGGACATCGACAGATTCATGACCTTCTACAGGGTTGCCAGAGAGACTGGTCGAAAAATTGTGATTGACCCGAAAACAGCGAGGTATCTGCATGTTCTTTCGAGAAATCCAAGAATCAAAGTGCCAGAGATCAGCGATGATACGATCGTCGTTTACAGGCAGCGAGTAAAGTCTGGCAGTTATTCAGAATCAGACTATGACGAGGCTGACAGTAATGTGTTCAAGACCGCGTCGGTCTGGTCGTCGGACGAAGTGAAGAAGAACGAATCTCGAGTAATAATGACACTAGGATCTCGGCATATAGAAGAATTAATCGACATCCGGCCGAAGAACGGAATCTATCTTCACTCGTCTAGTGAACCATTCAATGAAGAAGGTGAGATAGACGAGGAGAGGACGAAAAACTGGATACAACGATTTGGACTGGTCAGGTTGCATGCACACTGCTCGGGTCACGCTTCGGGACGAGATCTAAACTATATAGTAAACGAGATCTCACCAAAATGTGTCATCCCAATTCACACAGAGCACCCGGAGTTATTTCTGGCATTTCATGCCGGCAAGGTGAAACTTGCGAAACCTCAAGTTACGATGAGCGTCTAGCTCTTCTTGTAGAAAATAGATTCAATCATGGTGTCTTGCAGGACTTCCTGAACCAGGATGTTGACCCTGGACCTGTCTGTCTTTGCGCTCGGCAGGAACTCTCCAGCTTCTGGATCCCAAGTGTAGATCTGTGCCTTAGGAACTTCCTTTGAATAGAAAATCATCACCGAGTCATCAATTGGAGTGAAAGTGTAAGTGTAATCTTTGAATCTGATCAGTGAAAGGAACTGCTGACCGGGCATAGATTTTGTAATCACGAAAGAGAACAAGTCTTTCAGTGTCTTGAATTCTATCGAATGAGATCGCTTTTCCAAGAATAATCTCTGGATGATTGCATAGTCGTTGTCTTTAAACTTTGATTGAGCTTTTTAGGCACACTTGAGTCCTTGTGCGCGGCCAGCTTTCACGCTTTAACTGTAAGGATATATAGGCAATCCAAATAGCTAGGACTGTTTAGCTTGACAAAGGTGCCGATTTTTACCTCGGAAACTTATAAACCCGTGATTACGGGTCAGTGATCTCAGTTTGAAGAAAACAGAAACACTCCAGAAACCTGCTCCTATCAAAAATGCGGATGAGAAGAAACCCGTCCTTCTCGGACAGACGAGGAGCATAAAGATAGTCGATCTCCAAGTGAGGAAGCGGAGAAGGAATCCAGCAAACTGCAAGTACTGCAATCTTCCGATCGAATCGAGGTATGCCTTGAGCAAGGGTTCACGAACCGGCGCCAGGTACTATCACATCGAGTGTGCTATCAGAGTCGGCTTCGATATCACCGTCTAGAATAATCGTGAACCTTTGAGCTTTGGAATAGTTGTCACAATAGACAGGTCGAGTATTCGCCTTAGGGCGAGTTCTTTATTGTCACTGAGATCAACATGGCCTGCGATGGATTGGATGGAGGAGATCCTCCGCTGGAAGAACATGCCGAACTGACCGGAAGATTTCCCAGTGCATTGACGACGCTCATTCCGCTTATCACTTTGCCGAAGACTGCGTAACTTCCGTCGAGAGATGGGTTGTTCTGCAGGTTTATGTAGAATTGCGATGTCCCGGGAGCTTTTGGAGCTGTGCTGGCCATGGCGATGTATCCCACATCGTTGTGGAGTGATGGGGCGTACTCGAACGGAATAGAGCTATTAGATCCTCCCTGACCCCAGCTGCAAGGATTACCTGCCGCATTCCTCGAGGTAGGATCGCCGGTTTGAATTACGAATCCTTGAACTATTCGATGCCAGACCAGGTTGTTGTAGAAACCTGAATCTGCAAGTGAAACAAAATTGGCAACCGTTCTCGGAGTATCATTCTGGAACAATTCAGCTTCGAAAGTACCCTGACTTGTATCGAATACCGCGTAAACTAGACTGCTCTGGGTGCTGGTAGTCGTTGATGTTGAGCTAGTGGTATCGGTTGAACTTGTAGACCTCAATGAGGAATAGGCAAACCATCCTGCGGCAGCTGCGACGATAACTATGATCACTCCAACTATGAGATACGTGGTCATATTGCTGCTCTTCGTCGCGACCTTTCTTGCTTTCTTTGATGTGTGCGGCAATGGGAATAAAGCCTCCTTTGCGCTCGGCTATTATGCTTTTTTCGGAATCGGTTTATATCTTCAGGTATGCTCCAAAACATCGGTAGTTCTTTGTCTTCAGAGGAAGAGTACAAAGTCGAGATCATCATGAAGATTTCGAAGGATGGCAGGAGCGTTGAAACAAAGGAAATTGATTTCGGGATATTGAAGAAATCACAGGTCGGTGGATTGACTGATCTGTTCTCCATGATGGCGGCAAACGTTGAATACATCAAGAAACTGGCTCCACAGTTCGAAAAGATGGACAAGAGCAAACCGGCATACCTGCAGTGAAAGAAATGAAAGTCTTTGTCACCGGCCACCTCAAGGACTACACCGGCAACAAAAGAGAGTTCGAAATAACGAAAACTCGCACAGTCACTGAGCTCATAGCAGCGCTCAATGGAATGTTTCCGGGTATTCAGGACAGGATCTTTGACGAACACGACCAGACGAGACCCTTCGTGAATATATTTGTGAACGGAGAAAACATCCGCGACGGTGACAGGGAGAGAACAACGCTTAAGGACGGGGATACTGTCCACATCCTGCCGTCTGTTGCAGGTGGTTAGTACGACAAAGAATCTTCTTCTCGTAGGTACAAGGAAGGGCGCTTTTGTTTTCGCTTCAAGCGACGACCGGAGAAGCTGGAAAGCTTCTGGACCGTACTTCAGGGGCAAAGAGATATACGATGTCGTATACGACAGGAGAAACAAGCTTCTGATGGTCTCGGTCAACGACAATCACTGGGGCCCGAGCATTGCTAGAAGCAAGGATCTAGGGGAGAATTGGAAGATTTCCAGTCCACCAAAATTCCCCAAGAAGAGTAAGGATTCCGTGAAGAGGATTTGGAGCATCACTCCTGGGATAGATGACGAACCAGGCGTGATATACTGCGGCGTCGAGCCGGCGATGCTCTTTCGAAGCGATGATGCGGCTCTAACTTGGAAGGTCAATGAACCACTCCTCGAAAACAAGACGAGGCCCAAGTGGCAGGCGGGCGGTGGCGGACTGTGCATGCACACGATTTTAGTCGACGAAGGAAATCCGAAGAACATACACGTGGGAATATCTGCCGTCGGTACACTAAACTCGAAGGACGGCGGAAATTCTTGGAAGTTTCAAAACAAGAACGTTCTCTCTGATTTCCACCCGGAGAAATATCCTGAATATGGCCAGTGCGTACACAAGATAGTGAGGCACCGCGATAGACCGGGGGTGCTCTACCAGCAGAACCACTGCGGGGTCTTCCGGAGCGACGACGATGGGGAAGAGTGGGAGGACATAAGGAACAACCTACCTTCGAGGTTCGGCTTTCCG
>JAJYUX010000103.1 GCA_021792315.1 archaeon | reverse complement strand
AGTGTGACAGAGACTCGTACACGTTTTTGTGACACAGACTCGTACACTCTACAGCTAGGAATGATGGTGGAAGTCGGAAAACTAAACCCATCCAAGAAAGCTAAACTGATTGCCAAGAGGCACGGCTTAAATCCGAATCATATTCAGCTCATTTTGGACGAAGCGGACGAGGTATATGGTGCCGTTACATATGAAAATCCAAAATTCGTTGTCTTTTGGACTAGAAAGGAAGGCGCTTTTGAAATCAATTCAGGGGTTGACGTAAAGAACACACCAATAGGTTTCGAGACGGTGGACATCAAAAATCCCAACAAAATTGCTAACGACATCAGATTAAGGGCAAAAGAATTAACCGGAAAGAAACTTGGTATACTCATAATCGACAGCAACTGGTACCCGTTACGAAACGGCTCCATCGGTTTCTCGGTAGGTTTTTCGGGCTTCCAACCTACAAAGAATTGCACAATCGACGAAGAGGGAAAACAAGCGCTCGACATCTATGGGAGGCCAGTGCCCTTAGCTCGTCACGATGTTGTTGATGACATAGCTGCAGCTGCCCATCTGCTAGTCGGCGAAGCGGGAGAAAGAGTGGGAGTGGTCTTAGCTAAACACACCCCGGCAGAATTTTCTGACAATCCCGATTACAACTCTCTCTTTCTCACACCGGAAGAATGCACATTTATGAGGACCTTCAAACCAACGAAAAAGATAGTCGTTAGAAGACACTGGCGTGACTCGGAATCTGCTCCGAAAGTATTAATGGCGAGGGGCAAATAGTATTTTTGGGGAGTTTATTCCGACAGACGGTTGTCAACGCTTGCTCGCATACCATGTCAACCTACCTCTATGTATTTGACATAGAATAGTGTATTTTTGTAACTCTAGCTACGCTTAAACTACAGCTAGCTCCGTTGTGAGACCAGATGAAAGCACTGCTGATTTCAGACGTTCATGCGAATCTGCCAGCGCTAGACGCGGTTTTGAACAAAATCTCTTACGATAGAGTTCTCTTCATGGGTGACGCTGTCGACTACGGTCCCTTTCCGTTCGAAGTTTATTCCCGACTGCATCAAGTTAGAGCGATTAGAGTCTTGGGTAACCACGATGCTGCCGCCTCGTTCGGAGTCGACTGTCAAAGTACTCCAGAAATGCATGAAGCTTCTATCCTCACTCGGAACGTAATAACTTCAAAGCGCATGCCAAAAAGGGCAATGCAAGCGCTGGGCAAAAAGGCACATCGGAAGATGTTCTTGGAATACAACGATCTAAGAATTTTAATGGTACACGGGTCCCCCACCGAAGAGCTCTACCAATACGTATCCAGAGAAGATGCTGCAAATCTTGTCGAGCCGAATGTGGATCTGATTGTTTTGGGTCATACGCACATCCCCTACGAAGTCAAGAACGAAAACACATGGGTCGTGAACCCTGGCAGTGTTGGCATGCCGAGAGACGGCAATCCACGCGCTTCATGTGCGATATTGGATACTTACAATAAAGTAGTCCACTTTGAAAGAGTTGATTATGACATCGAACCAATGCTCTCAAAGCTTCAACAACTGCTGGCGCCAAACACCAAAATCTACGAATTCCTTGCAGATATCTTTCGAACAGGAAGAGAACGACGACTCGTACTTGGTGAGATAAAAGAAGCCGTGCCACCTGCGTCCGAAACAGCTTATCTTAAGGGATATTATGGCCTGAGTGCACCCGATGACTTTTAGTGCACTCTAGAACCCGACGGTGTATTTCAGACAAATGTCAAATAGTGCGATTACGAACTTCACGCTGACTTTCCCTATGAGGGCGTTGGCGTTTTGAGCTTGACTTTCACACTGCTTCAATATAGCTAACTTTTGAGCCTCCATTTCCTACTCATATCCTTCCTTCTGTACACTGCTTCTTTGGTCAATATCGCGCAGAAATTTCTGGGAACAGATTCCGAATTCCACAGCGTGCGCGAACTGTGCAATCATGCCATCATGGTTGGCCGTACGTGATTTTCCACTAGTCGGGGAGGACTCCACAACTCTGAACCATCGCGGATGTGTGGAAGCACTTTTTCCGTCGTAAAGTCCAGATTCGTGCTCGATTCTGTTAGCCCGCTGACGGTGGAAAGCGGACAGCGGACACACTTCGTTCTCGACTCGCTCCAGACAGGTGTCCGCAGGTGGATGGTCTCAAAGACCATGAAGAGTGAACCGTATTCATTCTCGCTGAACCCGCCTACAAGGATGCTTCTACTAATAAGTTCGCTTTACGCACGACTCCCCAGTCGAGAAGCATTCTCCTGAGCATCCTATCGATTTGTCGATACTGGAGCCGATTCGACCTTCTACCAAGTCAAGTACTTGCTTTACGTTTCGAGGAAAGCATAAACTATCTCCGTAAAATGGCGCGAGTTACAATAATTAAGTTTGAATTTCAAACTATATATCGCTGGTATTGATCGTTAATAGGCAAGAAACCAGCAGTCCTACTTGAATCGTTATAGATTTCCACCCGTCATGCCGTGCTAGAGTCCCACCTCCCGCACCATTGGGAAGAAACTGTTTCCTCTGACCGGCGCCGCATATGGTATCTGTCATCTTGATAAATAGACATTGAATATCTGATCAGGCCTGATCAGAAGACAGAGTTAAATTCAAGTTTCGCCAGAGACTCTCCGAATTGCCCAAGGATTGCCAGCATCCTAACTTCAGTTTGATGAGGAGTGGGCCAGACATATCCGCCTACTGCTCAAAGTGCTGGAAGCTTATGTTCAAATCTAAGGAGGTGATGGTCTGGAAATACTCGCTAGCTTCGTCATTCAAGGAAGAGGAAAAAGGCTGTGTGGGAAAGCTCGCTAAACTCTACCGGACCGACCGGTTTGTCACTGCTCGCTGCATGTCCTGCGATTTCCATGTGAGACGAAGTGAGTTCAAGGTGGACAGAAGTGCCATCGTGCAACCAAGGATTCCACCTGTCAAGTCAGTATGGAAAATCTCCCCATCTGTCTGATCTAATTGCGCCTTACTGACGCCCACGCTCATCTCAATGGCAATGAGCTTGCGCATTTCAGGGAAACTCTGGAGTTTCTTGATTTTCTTAGGGTGATTTCCAACTCTGTTGACTTGGAGTCTTCCGAAGACAACATTCGATTTGCAAAGAAATGTTCTAGATTGGTCCCGTTTGTCGGAATTCATCCGGAGATCTTTGGGAGACCAGAAAATGCGAAGCTTCCACGTGGAGCGCTAGATGACATGGTCGATGGGTTAGGAAGGCTATTGAAAGATGCAAAAGGCATAGGAGAGATAGGTTTGGATCCAAAGTACGATCAGGAAGAAAATCAAATGCACCTCCTGCGCGGAATTCTGTCTCATGCGGAATCACACACTATCCCCATCACGTTCCACTGTAGAGAGACAACCTCACAGATCATAGAAGTTCTTTCTTCGTACAGATTGCATCAACCTATTCTTTTCCATTGGTTTTCTGGATCTGAATCGGAATTGAAACGCCTTCATGAAAGAGGGTTCTATACATCATTTGGCCCTTCAATCTTGTTTTCAAGGAGATTGCGCGAACTTGTACTCGCTTCAGATAGAAGACTTATTCTTGCGGAAACTGATTCGCCTACTTCATTTCAATCATTGTTTAATGGTCCATCCACTCCATTCATGATACCGAGTGTAGCATTCAAGATGTCTCAGATTCTCGATATATCATTGAAGGATGTCTGTGAATTGACCGATAGCAACGCAACGAAATATCTCTTAACGCAAGACTGATTAAGGGCAAATCGAAACTACTGGAGCTACATCAATTTCAAAAGGGTGCAAAGTAACGAGTGGTTTCTCTTGAGTAAGGTGAAGAAGATTGCCGAGGATTTCTTGGCGAAATATCCTACGCTATTCTCTGCGGATTTCGATGCAAACAAGAAAGCGTTAGATCAGCTTGCGGTTATACCGAACAGGGCGCTGCGAAACCAGATTGCGGGCGCGATAACAAAAAGAGTCGCGGGCGAGATGTCTGAAAAATCTGAACCGAAGTCGGGCGTAGAGGAAGAACTCGGCTCTTCGGGAGCTTCAGAAATATCGTCTTCTGAACTGGTTTCACAAGAAGCATAATGAAGCCCTGAAATGAGCGTCACATCGTTCTGATCTTTATTGCGCGTCAATATTGACAGAAATCTGACTATTGGTCTCTCCATACTTTCTCTAGATGATCTAAAGCCGCACGAAAGAACTATTCCTTCGCTTCTTCGGGCAATACGCAATGACATGAGGAGAACTGGTGAGCAGAGAGATCCGATTCTCGTAGATGAGAAGACACATGTCGCGATGGATGGAATGCATAGAATTGAGTCGTTGAGATCGTTGGGGGCAAAATTTGCAGTGTGTGCTGAATATGACTTGCATAGAGATGATATACAGCTAGAGCGCTGGCTTCGAACGATAATTGCTCCGAGCACCAAGCTAATTGAGGTTATCATTTCCAAGTTTGAAATGAAACCATGCAAGAGCATTCAGCATGCGATTGGCCTGGTGCAAACCAAAGAAGCCGGACTTGCTTTACTGTCAAGAAGACATTCCTATTTCGGCGGTGAAAACCTAGACATTGAGGACGTCTATACCAAGGTGGCCGAGATTGACGCTCTGTGCGAAAAAAACAAGATCGAATTGCAGTTCGCTGGAGAACATGAGAAACTTAGAATGTTCTCTTCCGATTCTGTGTATATGTTATTTCCAGCCCACCTTTCAAAATCGGACGTTTTGCGACTGGCAATGGCAAACAGACTTCTTCCATACAAGACAACTCGATATGTTGTCCCTATACGTCCAATGGGTCTGTACTATCCCATCTCTTTCCTGAGCGTCCGCACTCTGTCAGAATGCAATCATGAGTTAGAACGCATTGTAAACTTAAGTAAGGTTGTCGTAAAAAGAAAAGACAGTTGGTATGAAGGAAGAAAGTATTCCGAAAGAGTTGCAATCTTTCGGAAAAGCGATTAATCAAGTCGCAACTGTCAAAATCATGGGTAGTCTCGGCCAGACGCTCGAAGGTGAAAGACTCC
>JAJYUX010000102.1 GCA_021792315.1 archaeon | reverse complement strand
GCATCTCGAACTATATTGTGACATTTGCGGTCTTTCAGAAAAGAGCAGCACACAAAAATTGTATGCGAAGGGCTGGCTCTGGGCGGAGGTGTACGGGGAACGTCTCGTCAGGTGTCCCAATCATTGGAAGGATTCGGAGATAAGAGCTAGAGAGATGTTACGCGAAGCAGGCATTCGAAGGTAGCTCATGCAGATCTATTTGCTTCCTGGTCTATCTTTGCAACGGCAGCGTACACACAAGCGCAAATCTGCCTCACCTTTTCATACAAAGGCGACACATCGTTTGAAATCCATTCAGACTGCCCTTCTATTCCCGTAGTCTTACTTCCCTTACTGACTATTTCAGAAAACTCGTTTTTCAGCTCCTTTGCTACTGGATCTGAGCTGATTTCCCTTATCAAGTCGATGTAAAGGTCTATGCTTTCCAGAATCGTCCCTAGATAGTTGTTTCCTGTCTTCTGGAAGGTCTCATAGTCTGACGCCTTTTGCGCCTCATCCAGTTGTTTTGCAAGGGCCTGACGTCTGTTATCTAGCCTAGAAAGTTTCTTGCTAATCAGATCCATTCTTGATCCGCGTGAATACTTTCCATCTTCAACTTCGTTTTGTTCTTTTAGGTTAGCGGGACCGCTCTGCTTTGACTTTGTCTTGGAAGTTCTTCCTTCTGTCATGGAGTGTTCTCGCTCGCCTTAGGGTTTACTAGAGTGTCAAGGTCATCAAGTTATTGTTTTCTGTTTGCCTTCCAAGATCTAGAATTCTTAACAAACCGCTAAGATTTTCGTTCTTCGTGGAAAGACACTCTTTCTGTAACTGTTCTCAAGACTCATCTCGGAGTGTACTTGTGACGTCTTAGGTCTGACATGTCAGATATCTCGCGTACAAAGCCCTTCTCAACTAAGTAGCTCAAAGCTGCTTGCAGAGTTCTTTTTGGCAATCCTGATCTCTGAATTAGAGTTGGTTGGTCTATTGGGTGCTCAGTCTTAATCAGATGATAGACAAACTTGGAAGCTGGCGATCCCTGCACGCTTTGCACAGGTGGCGCAACTCCGAGCGTTTCAGTTGTAAGGCCTAATCTTTCCATTTCCAATAGCAAGATGTCTTGCATGGGCACGTTTGCAAGATTGACGTTTGGACCAAATTCGAGAATGAGGTTGGTTCTCTGGGTAGGCAACGGTGCCTCAAAGACCAGATTTGGTGGACCGAACTTGCCCACAATTTCATTGAGCAAATCCCAATCAATCTCGTGCTGGGCGTTGTATATTCCCACTCCGGCCCCGCTTTCTCCGGCCTCTAAGACAACTTTGGGGCTCTTCAGTTCGAACGCTTCTTCGATCTTTGAAATCAAATAAGTCTGAGGAGAAGACCTTCGTTGATCTTTCTTCCCAACCTCGAACAGGTAATCCATTGAGAACTTTTTTATCGTGTCGATGATAATTTCCTTTGCTTCGCGAGGAATATCCGCCGCAGATTCGCTTATCTCTACAGTGTCAAAGCCAAGAGCTCGTAGTCTTTCTAGTACTTGAGTGGCAATGTGTTTCTTGTACGCAACTTGAATGAGAGTCCCGCCGCTCATCACCTTGATTCCAATGTCGTGATAGTACCTTATTCTCTCCACGAGTTTGGTTCGATCTAGGATGAGCGGTAGACTGAGCCCGATCTTCACGTAGTCGACATAATCGGCAGCCTGTTCCAACAAGGATCGGTTGATGACCTCGAATCTGTCAGAGACTATAGAAAGTCCCTTGTCCCTGGGTTTGCCTTCCCTCCCAATCGGAGAAAGGATTGGCCCGCTGTTCCCGCTCAATTCTTGTTCTGTATGATGCAATATCAGCGTATATCCTTAAGCATTATGCGTAGCTTACAAACAGTAGAGCATAATTTCAAGAACTAGAAGGTTCATCAAGTGCGATAGTAGCGGACTTTTCTGGGTTCCTGCTAGTAAGGTAGCCCACAATCACAAACGGCCTCAGGCGAAAAATGGCATGAAGTATTGTCTTGGAGAAAGAAATGTTCAGCTCCTTCCTTGCTTTGCCAGCATTCTTTTGACCTTGAATGCATTTGGTGAAATCTATTCTTCTCATGTGAAGCGACTTCAGGCCCTGAATAGATTTCCTCTTTCCACCGATCTTGTGGTCCAGTCTTGAATCAGGAGCAATGAAATCATCTATTATTGTCAAATCCGGGCTCGTATTCAATTTGCGAATCGCCTCACCGCGATACACGCGGCAGGCGCCACGCAAAGATCCACCGAGAGAAATACGTTTGAAAAATACTTCGTAAATTCTGTACGCCCTATTGAAGGCCGTCGACTTTTCTGTGACGAGATCGCTTGCAACAGAAACAAGATCAGGATCTTCTTGTAAAGCTGCGATCATCGTTGGAAAGAATTCACTTGGTATTAAGACGTCTCCGTCAATCACCGAGATATAGTCACAATCGATGAATTTCTTGAAGCCAATTTCTAGATTTTCGGCGTAACTGTTTTTCCAAGTGGTGCTGTCTTTGACAATTGATTCAACAGTAAACTGACCTGCTATTTCTGCCGATTTGTCGGTACATCTGTCCAGAATTACAAGGACTTTCGCATTGATTTTCGTTGGTTCCAAGGAGGAGAAAATTGCCTTCAGGCACCGGCCTATATACAGTTCCTCATTGTGACAAGCAACAATCACGCCCAGGCCCTGTTGCGAAACCTCACTCACGACAAGATCACTTGCTACCTTTTTCTGAATTCACGTCTTCAGTTACATTACAATATTTCTATTCTTCATAAATCCACGCCCAAATCGATACAACCTGTTTTCATGTGCGACTCTTATCGTTGGAGTAAATGCAGAAGATTGAAGTACTCGTCTTCTATCGAATGGAACGTACCTCTTGATCGAGACGCTCGTTACATACATCCATTTTACCAGAATCCACGAGCTCGATCTATATTTTTCCAAGAACAAGGAAATCCTTTCTCCGATGAGATCCATAGCATACGTCGATGTAAAACATGATTGGCAGAGGGAGATCACCAAGAACCGTGCACCAGCCTGGTTGGAGATCAGATTTGGTGACTGGGGAGATGGCTCGACATGCATTTCAGACGTCTTTCTCGATTTGAAAAAAGAAGCAACCAGCGCAATAATAGTTGATAGCGATAACATACTCGATAAGAATTTCCAAGATACGGACAACCAAATGGTTGAGGCGGGTTTTGATTATTACGCGGTAATGGAGGTAGACTCTCCCAAGGCTGCTGTGTATACAAAACGCAGCCCGAAGATCCTTTCGCTCAAAGATGGGACAGATGTCAGAGGGTACAAAATACCAGGTCTGTGGAGTGGTCCTGTTTTCGTCGGACCAAAGCAAGCTTTGAGATTCGGAAGGGCTACGCTTGATAAGCTCGACCCTGGAGTGATAAGAGATGCTTCGAACGCAATGAAGCAGGTCGACCCAAATCTCAGGAGATTTGTTTCTGATGAGACGCCCATAGGTGCAATTCTCTATTACAGCGGGATCGATGTTTCCCCCTGGATAGTAAAGAGCACTCACTACCAGCGCTTAGTACCTTCCCCAGAACCGAGCGGATACCGTCTTCTGAACGCTGTGGCCTGTTCTAGCTACGGGAACAAGATGAAACGAGCGAAGTACCGCCGCTTTTACTGGTACTATTTTCGATACAAGATAGCGCTGCTTGCTAGGTCACTTTTGAGATAGGCTCTAAAAAGTCGCCTTTACGTTATCAGAGTGTAAAAGCCATATCGAATTCGAATCAAAGTGAACTATCGAACAATCTCAGTACTTTCTTGTTAGCATTGACTTTACAGTTAGGTCTGGTAGCTTGCATTCATTGTGAATTCGAAGGTTGAACCATACTGATTTACGATCTGAATCGTGTATTGTTGGCCTCCCACTATGCTCAGAGGCTGATTTGGTGGTACCGGGCTGTTCAGAGTTCTAATGGGCTCGCTGAACAGAAGAACAACCACCTGAGACGGACGAATTGTCAGACCGATCGCACCCGAAGGAAGAACCACATTTGGATCGGGCTGGATTATTGAGCCATTTGCCAGTATTTGGAAGCTTGCGATTGTCTGAAGACCTGAAGAGTTCGTTCCTTCATTAGCTGTGGTTTCTGAGCTTGAGAATGGGTTGGGGCCCATCACAGCTGGATGGGGGCCAACATTCTGGGTCGAGCTTGACTGCGAGTTGGTCACTACTTCAGTAATAGTCGTCACGGTAGTTATCGTGGACACTATAGTCGTGGTGCTAACGTTTGCGCTTGGATTGAGAGTGCTCCCTAGAACGTTCAGCGCAGTGATCGTCACCGGGGCCGTGCCGGTATTGTTCAGCGCAAGTAGGAGGAACGAAGAAGACAAGACCTGTGCGTGATTAGGGATGGTGAGATTGTCTCCGAGAGTGGTTGGTTGAACTGTCCACCATGAGGCTTTGGTGATATTTTGAATGGTGGAGCCCTTCTGAACCAGAGACTCATTCCAGAACTCTGGTGGTATTGGTACTCCCTGTGCGCTGGGAAGAAGTAAGAAACTGATCTTGGGTCCGCTGCTTGAAGGCAGAATCGTCGGAGAAACTGAGATCACAAAACCCGCAGTTGCATTAGGCGCCACCCTAACCCCACCGTTAGCGAGTGGGACCACTATCTGGCTCAGAGGAACAGAAGCAGTGTAGTTCCTTCCATAGTACGTTATTGTCGCGTTTGAAATGTCAAACCTGACTTTGTCAAAGACACCGCTAGCAACAGTCGAACTTCCCAGCGTAACTCCGGAGTTGATCACTTTCATCAGATCTATACTACCCGCGCTTGCCACTGTGAACCATACTGAGTTGTTGTTTACGTCGAAAGTGTGTGCCTCAATGTCGGAGTAGTTGACGTATAGATGGGTTGTACCTGGTGGCACTACTGGCGGATCCGTGATCTGGGCTGCCAGCACACCTGTCGGAGCGCTCGTACTGGTGATTGTGTGGGTGCTTGTGGATGTGACGGTGGTTGACGTAATTGTGGTCAACCCGTTGGGAAGATGGCTCTGGGCTGCCGATACAGCAACGATTAT
>JAJYUX010000101.1 GCA_021792315.1 archaeon | reverse complement strand
ACTCGATAACAGCTAGCTTCGTTCATTGATATTCACGATCGCCAAATAGCTCGAGAGATTACTTCCAATCAAATGGTTTGTGATTAAGATGACTCTGACATCTTGCGAGAGGTTCCGATTCAGGATTGCCAAATGGTAAAGCTAGCACTCTTGCGTAGTAGAGTAAATAGAGTCACGATTTGAGAGTTGACCCAAAAATAGTAAATCCATTTCGTATTCACTTCAAACCTGGGAACGTTCCGAAGAGGAGAAAGAATGCCTTGATTCAGCAGTTAGAGAGAGTGAGTAAGCGTGGACTCGCTTCTGCTCCATTAGAAGTGCGACAGCGTGTCGCAAGAGCTGGTGGAAATGCGCCGCATAAAAAAAGAGGACTCCAAGCAGCTTCGCTAGAATTAAGAGAATCTATTGCACGGATGGGGGGACTCGCAAGAGGAGATCAGATGAGAAAGAACAAAACCGCCGAAAATACTGGCGGTTGTTGAGAGTTTCGTCTCCCACCAGAGAATTGACTCTCACATATATCTCGTGATGTATTGTTGGCGATCAGATTTGATTTGCCTCCGAGATGCGATAGATACGCAAATGTTTCTATCGCGCACTTCATATACGACAAGATTGCCCTCATCTTCACTTTATATCACCGATCAGTTAGTCTTCGATAAACGAGAACGTTCTGATTCCCTTTTTTATTCGACCGGATGTTGGTGGCTCATCCCGTTTGCAATGTCTGCAAACAATCGCACCTATGTGTTTGTTTGAGATTCTTCAGAGTGTGGGCAAGTAACTTTCTTCGCAACACTAGAGTCAAATATCTACCACATCGTCGTTTCCTTGAAGGGTCTAGGTCCGAATTTGTGACTAGAGCCGCATCTTTGAATGTGTCTTCTGATCTTCTTTTCGCTGATCAACTTTCCGCATTTAGGACATATTGGCATTGGCGATCCTCCAAACAGCGACCAAGACTTGAGGCCAACTCTCGCGCAAGCTAAACCGACTCAAAATTCGACTGCATCAAGACTTTATGAGCTTTCAAGAGAGTGTGTGACTGCATGCGAATGCGTTCTCTTCTTTTCTCTCATTTCCCCAAACCGTGAACCTGCTCCGAATGTCTCATGTAGATGGGATCATTCAAGGCATTCAAAAATTCAAACTGCTTCATTTCTCTTACAGGTTTGCAAAGCTTGCATTCAATTCCCGAGTATTCACTTGCACGCGCAGTTCTTATTATTTTTTGATCCACGGTTTGTTCAAGAGTAGAAAGTCGGCGATCGCAATTTAGTGTTGTGGTACAATTCACAAATCTTGAGAGTCCTGAGCTCGCTAGATATTGTGTGATGCTAGATAATAAATCAGACAGTCTCGTCTGGCTGGTTACATGTGCAGAGGCGCGCTAGCTCATTTGCCTAATCTTGCGGATAAACTTGATCAGTCTAGCAATCATGCATCAATAGCGGTAAGAAATACTAGTGTTTGGAGTGTAACAGCAAGATTATCATTAGAACACAGAAATGAAAGAGCTCAGCGAAGGTTCTCATTTCCCTGAAATATGTTACACATGACGACTGCTAGGAAATGGTCGAGCTTAGAGACGTGTACCATTGCTCATAAAAAACTCGGATAGAAACACTTTCCTGACGCATGACTCTGAAGGACTCTGTCGGAGAGGTAAAGTCGATTCTTTATCGTCCAGTTATGACTCGCAAAACAGCGATAATATTTCTCGCGATGTCTTTGATATTTGTGATAGCGCTCATCATGCGCATTTATCCTGCGTTGTACGGTTGGTACTTGAACGAATTTGACCCGTACTGGGATTACTACGCTTCTCTCCATGTGGTGACGTTGGCGCAGCAACACGGACTCTATTACGCACTTTTCAACAATCCTCCAAATTGTCCTCCATCAGACCTCTCACAACTTTGTCATGACCAACAGGGATATTTCTACTGGCATGATATTAGAACATGGTACCCTTATGGTAGGAATGTAGCCGCGACGAGTCAGGTCGGATTGGAACTGACCGGAGCTATTTCATACCTTTTCATAAATTCAGTTCTGCATATTCCCGTTTCATATTATGATTATTTGGTCTTTTTTCCAGTTATGGCTGGCTCGCTCACCACAATTTCATTGTACTACTTGGTCAAGAAAATAACGAACAGTGCTGGAGGAATTTTTGCAGCGCTCGTATTTGCAGTATCTCCGCCGATTCTTGAAAGGGGGAACTTGGGATGGTTCAAGTCAGAGCCTCTATCGCTTCTTGTCTCATCCATCGGAGCCTACTTTTTCCTATCAATTTATAGTTCAAGAACTAGCTCCAAGGGTGTTATCCTCAGAGCTGCAATCGCTGGAGCGATGTTTGGTTATTCTATGATTGACTGGGGAGGCGGAGATCTTTTCTCGCTGATTTTTGCGATAATATTCTTGGTTGCGCCTTTTGTCAAGAGTATTGATTTGCAAAAGACGGTCAAAGGAGGATCAGTCGCAATTGCATTGCTTCTTCTCATTTCCGCCATCACTCCTCGGCCTGGTCCAGGAATTGTTTCGGACCTAGAGGGAATAGGTCTAATGGGCTCTTGGTTATTTGCTTTCATAGCCTTCGTTGTGAAAAAATACGGTGACCCTCTTCTGTACTTCCGCAATTTGGTAAAGATACTTCTACTTGTAATATTTGGTGGGCTAATCGCGGCATCATTTGGGTTAATCGGAAGCCTATCTGGAAGGTACCTCACTGTGCTGGATTCCACTTTGAGAACGACCAATCCGCTCGTACAATCAGTCGCCGAGCAAGCAGTTCCCACAGGGAGCCAGTTCTTTGCCGACTACGCAGTAATAATCCTGCTGGCAGGGTTCGGAGCGTACGTCGCCTTTCGCAGAAAAACTATCGAAGGAGCCTTTGCCTTAATCCTTGCTTTGACAGGGGTTTACATTGCTTCCTCCTTTGCTAGGCTTATGGTGTATTCTACAATCGGCTTAGCTGTCTTGGGTGCGATAGGTCTAGTCGAGCTCGCAGAATCGATAATGCGACCTACTATATCGTCGATCAACAGAAAGAAGACGAAGATATACGAATCACGCAGCGAAGTTAAGGTAATCTTTGCAGTGTTCATGATAATCTTGGTAGCAATACCTATGTTCATTCCAGTGAACGCGAACTATGCGAGCAGCGGTTATCAATTAACGAGTTCGGGCTGGATAGCGAGCGCTAACGTCCCAGTTAGCATTGCAAACGGCGGAACTGCTTTCACAACCACGACCACCGACTGGATGCAGGCCTTTAATTGGATGCGTCAGCTCGGACCAAACGCTACAATCATGGCTTGGTGGGATTATGGCTATTGGACAGCCGTGATGGGCAATGTGACAACGCTCGCGGATAATGCGACTATCAATGAAACCCAGATATCGCTAATTGGACAGGCACTGATGGTTCCACCTATGCAATCCCTGCAAGTGATGAAGGAAGAGCTACACAGTCCGCAATACTTACTCATATTCTTGGTGGGCTACAGATACGCGCCTTCATCTTCTAGCCCGAGCCAGTTATACTATATGTTGACGGTTCCCACGCCGTACCCACAACCCGGCGGTGGTGACGAGTCTAAGAAGCAGTGGTTCATAAGAATCGGAAATCTGACATGCGGTTGCTTGGAAGAGACCACTGGCCCGAATGCGTTAATGTATCAGGACGACTTTACTCCGACGCCATACTTCTGGGCAAACTCGACATTCGGTCAATTGATTCCGTACCAACCCACTGGGATATTCGTCAACCCAGTTAGCGGCACTCAACAATCAAGCTACAATGCAACGATTCAATCCAATGGAGCCAGTGGTATCAGCGCAGGGTATACCGAGCTCTATAACTATCAGATGAAATATCCAACGGGAAATTCGACTGCGCCATTCCAGCTTGCTTTCGAATCCTCCAGCTTACCGGGAAATAGTGCTGGACTGGTCACCGCAGTGCTGGTCTACAAAGTGAACTACAACGCAACCTTCTAGACAAAATCTTCAGAGGTTTTTCGTGTTGATTGGAAAATGTTATCGATTAGAGCAAACCATATTGGTTTGCCTGCCATTGCCGTTGAAAAACGATCAAGAAATTAGCTGCATCTAAATCTGAAGGAATAGCTTTGAATTTATTCAGGACAAGGAAGATCAGCTATTCAAGTCGCTGTAGAGAAACCTTCTATGCGCCCAGAAGTTAGTAGATCAACTAAAGTAAGTCGAGTCGACCTAAAGCTTGCCGGCCACATTTCGATGTTAGAGGTCTTTTTCCAGATCAAGTCGCTTGTACATTTTTGCGAGAGCTCGGTATCTGGATGACTCGTAGATGCAATGGTCGATTCCAATTCTCACACTAAAGACTGAAGAGAATCGGCCGCTCTTCGTCAATTTTCGATTCAAAAGACGCGACTTTAGCTGCAAGTACCACCCAGCAGTTAGGAACAGGAAAATGTTGATCGACTTTTTGATAGAGCCAATCTCCTTGTGGAATCGAGTCAATTGAAGTCGGATCGGACTGGAATTTACACGCCTCTGGTACAACTTCGGATAATACTCTCCAATCCAGGAGTTGCTTCTTAGCAGCTCGGAGTAGTAAGCCTGGCCCCATAACACCTGAGCTGAGATTGCATCTCGTGCAATTAATGCGTTATGATTTTCTGCAAAATGTTCTTCGGCAAATCGGGCGTCTGACACAAAACTGAAACACAAAGCTGGTGCACTTGCTCTGACAAATTTGAAAGCTCTAGCTAAAATCAGGGACCGCGTCAAGCTGATCCACATAGTATCGGTTTGCGACACTAGAAAGAAATCGAGATCATCATTTTCTGAAGCGGACAGGTAAGAAGTAGAGCCGCTAACCGCAAGCGCGATGATGTCTTCGTTGCGAAGCAAAGAAGAGAATTTGGTTGCGCAGAGTATGTTGGACAAGGCTCGGTTTGCCCGCTCTTCCACCCGCTGCACATTTCCCGGGGAATACAGTCGTAATTCGCTCCCCTCCATCTTTGCGATAATTCCGTCTGCAATAGTATAACTTTCTCTGAGGGATCTACAACTTTCCCAGGCACGAGTAAGGTCGCTCTCGGTAATGTCCA
>JAJYUX010000014.1 GCA_021792315.1 archaeon | reverse complement strand
CAAATTTCTAGAATTGAAACAAAGCTTGAAACCACTAAACAATTTGTATCAAAATACGCCCAGGATGTCAAGGTGCTGGATGAGAGGCTTCACTCGACCATATCTGAAATGAAAAAGCTCGAAACTGATCAGGAGTCTGTTGAGAATTGGCTTAAGGGGCTTCTCCTCGGTTCGGAAAGACTATCCTCATTACTGTCGGCATTCGACCTTTCCATCTTTGATGCGAAATCGGCAGAAATTAACAAAAGAAGGATGGAACTCGATTCCAAACTCGAACAAGCAATTTCTGAAATTAGAGATATCACGACCGAGATCACGCGAACAAAAGGAGATCTCGAGAATAATCAAAAACCATCTTTGGAGCGATTGAGAGAACAGCGCTCTGAAAGTGAAACCAAATTCGCTGAAATGACGAAATTCTTGTCGGATAGCGAACCGAAACTTCAGGAGCTCGAAGCAAACCTTTCTTCGCTGAGAGAAAGGGAAGCAGAAACTATCGACCGGGCCGCGAAGTATCAACCGATGCTTGATTCCATAGATGCTCAGTTGAAGAGCACGAAGCTAGAGGAAGATGCCACTCGAAAGTCTCTTTCAGCAGCAGACAAGGAATTCTTTTCCTCTTCAAATGATCTCAATCGTCTTCTGGACAATGAAAGAAATCTTCTGGGAGAGTTGGCCATTTTCGGTTACGCCGAGCCCATAGAGGCCTTCGAAGGCGCCGACGAACTCTTGAGAGAACTCAACGGAGAATTCGGCAACCTGAAGAACAATGTAAATTTCAATGCTGACAAAAACTACAGAGAAATATTCGAGAACTACAAATATTCTTCCGTTAGAAAGAACGAGCTCGAAAAGGAGAGAAATGCGATTGTCACATTCATAGAAACAATCGATACCGAAAAAAGGAAAGTGTTCATGGAAGCATTCGAGAAGATTGACAAAGAACTCAGAATGATTTTCACAAAAATCACTGATGGAAACGCATGGCTAGAACTAGAAAAGCCCGACTCGATTTTCGACAGTGGAGTCTTCCTCATGGCCCAGTTCCCTGGAAAGCTGCCAAGAGATTCCAGTTCTGTCAGCGGAGGTGAAAAGACGATGGCGGCAATTTCTTTCATTCTCGCCATTCAGGCAGTCTTTCCTTCTCCTTTTTACGTATTCGATGAAGTTGATGCCCACTTGGACAGCGTCTACTCGGGCCGGTTTGCTGGTATCTTGGCAGAGAGGTGCGGGTTTTCACAGATAATCATAGTCAGCCTCAAAGACACCGTTGTCTCGAAGGCTACGTCTGTAATCGGCGTGTACATGACGCAAGGGAGCTCCAAAGTGATCCGCTACAAGAGCGGCATGGAGGTAGAGGTTAAAGCTGAGTGATGTATCTCAGGATGCTCAGAGAAAGAGGGAACTTTCAAGGCCACCACTGAACCTCCTGCTCAACCCTGACGGGAACAAGATAAACAAACCCTGGGACGTAGATCTTGAGCGATTGCTAAATACGTTCCTCGATCTCATTACTAGGAGCGAGTTCCTGGATCTTAGATTGTGTGGGTCGGCGGCACTATCATCTGCCCTAATCTACCGTCTTAAAGTAGAAACACTCTTCTTGCTTGATAAAATAAAAGAAGCAAGGATGCAGAGAATTGACATTTCCGGAGAAGTACCGCTCATATTGGAAATGCCGTTCCGGCAGGAAATATACTCCACATCAATAGAGGATCTTATTTCAACTCTCGAAACGATTCTCGAAGACATCATTCGAGGAAGAAGGAAGCAGCAGGATAGAATGAATCTTCTGCTGGAGCCTGAATATACTTTCGAACCAGACAAATTTCTAAACAAAATCTCGGAGCTCGTCAACGAGTTCAGAATCACTGTGATGTCTGAAATTAAGCGCAATCACACTTTTCTATTTTCGACATTCTCAGAAGGGAGAGATCCGCTTGAAAAGGCTCAATTCTTTATCTTCTTCCTCTTTCTTGCAATGGAAGGCACAGTCACACTCGAGCAGACTGAAAATGACGATATCTTGATTTCGGGTGTCCCGATCACCACAATCTAGGTGGGCAAAGCACGGCTTCCAATCTGACGGAAGAAAAAAGAGCTTCCGAGTATGAAGACGCTCCTGTCACGCTTTCCAAGGAAGCCCAAGCTAGAATCGAGGTGGCTCTCTATGCTTCAGGGAGACCACTGAGCTTAGATGAGATTTCAAGGGTAGCGAAAGTCGTTTCGAAGAGAAGACTCGGAGAACTCATGAGAGATCTGTCACGAAGAATAAATTCCAATTTCGCAGCTATCGAGCTCAAGGAGATAGAGGGTCCGATGTACTCCTTACAGCTGAAGCCGAGCTACAATGCGATCGCCAAGAGATTTGCAACAAAACCGCTTCTATCCACTGCTACGCTTAGGACGTTGTCGTACGTAGTCTACCTTCAGCCAGTGAGCGCTCACGAACTTGTTCAACGAAGAGGGTCCCAAGCCTATTCTCATCTAAAGGAGTTGTCCGAGATAGGGTTTCTAAGATACGAGAGAAGAGGTAGGTCTAGGGTTTTCAATACAACAGACATTTTCGCCGATTATTTCGGTCTTAGTCATAACCCAGAGGAGCAGAGGAAGCAGGTCGCCAAACAAGGTTTGATTACGAAGGCGCAGCTGACGGAGAAGGACACCCGGCCGCCTCAGTAGAATGATTTACAACCGAAAGTGTTTATATGCAAAGCAAGATTTCATTTGCGTTTGCTTTCAATAATTAGTGGTTTTGAATGGTTAAGCCGATAGAGAATCTTCGCAAGCGAAAACTCACCGGAGGAAGAAAGAAGCACTTTAGGTCGAGACGAGCTTATGAGAAGGATGGGTATGCTGCAGAGACTTTGCTTGGCCCATCTGAAAGTTACCACCGACGAAAAATGGGTGGGAGTCAAAAAACGAGCCTAAGATTCGCGGACCAGGCAAATGTTCATGACAATTCTACGGGCAAGACCCAGAAGGCCAAGATAACAAAGGTTCTCGAAAACCCGGCTAACAGAGACTATGAGAGAAGAGGAGTAATCACGAGGGGTGCCCTGATCGACACTGACCTTGGAAACGCCCGAGTCACCTCGAGACCTGCGCAAGATGGCGTTATCAACGCGGTACTCGTCGAAAAGTAGACTTGTGGCGAAAATCGCTTGAAAGACTACAAGCGATTTGTACTGTGGATTGATTACTTCAACTCCACTATTAGTAGGGATAAGGGAAGACGCATTCCACTAAATAAATCGGTGAAGGATCCCACGCTCGATGAACTTAGCGAGGCAACAAGAAGACTGGGATACAAACCAGAATCCGTTACCGCCAAAGTCCCTTCCAGAACCAACCTTCAATCGGGCTATGTCTCAGTCGAAAAGAAATCTGGGACCAAGAAATCTCAGGTAATAGCAGAAGTCGCGAAAACTCTATCGAGTGTGCGAGGAGAAAAGACAGCGGCTATCGCAAAAGAACAATCAAAACTGCAGAAGAAGCACTAGTGACAAGATGCAATAGAACGCTTATCTGCATAACTGGTTACGCTTCATGCAAATGAAGTTCAATCAGATGATAGGAGCATCTCTTTTGCTCATAGGTTCTGCACAATTCTTGGTTTTTCTGAATCTCGCGGAGGTCCTCTATCCAGATTATAGCATTTCTCTGAATACGATAAGTGACTTGGGAGCGACCTGCCATTCCAATGCTTGTGTGTTTGTTCAGCCGAGTTCTCTGATATTCAATTCCTCGGTCGTTTTACTAGGAGCATTCATTATGCTCGGCTCATATTTCCTATTTCGCGACGGAAAGAGCAAGATTTTTTGTAGCTTCTTATTCCTGTCCGGGCTAGGCGCGATCGGTGTAGGCGCATTCACGGAAACGACAGGGAGTGTACACACTTTGGTATCATTCATTGCGTTCTTTTTTGGAGGACTCGCCGCAATTTACTCATCCAGATTTCTTCGCACAACACTTCGCTATTTCTCTTTGGCAATGGGCGTAATCACTCTTGCTGCCCTTGTGCTATATGGGTCTGATGTGTATCTCGGACTAGGAGAGGGCGGTATGGAAAGGATGATCACGTTCCCAGTTCTCTTTTGGGGGCTAGCTTTCGCTGGAAATTTGCTGGCGTAGAATCAATCAGACATGCCCAGAGTTCTCACTTAGCATCCGTCCTAAGTGAGGAAGTTGCAAAATTGCCGGAGTTAGGCGGCATCCACCTTTACCGCAGAAACCATCTGACCAGATGATTTGCCTGACTCGATGAACTTCTTCACCGAGGCACAACTTCGTTCGATTCCCGTCTCAATCTCCTTCTTTAACCTTAAGGAGTCAATCGCCTTGCCGATTATGCCGTAACCTAGATCATAATCAGCTTCAAAGGTGAGCTTTGTCTCAGATTTGGGTAGAGTCTCAAAGTACACGGATATAATGTTCTTCTTGAACGGCCCGTTAATCGCCTTGACTTGGATTACCTTGTTGTTCTCATAGGCAACGGTCTCCATGTCCCACGCGAGTGGTCTTCCGCCAAACTCACCTTCAATTCTGAAGACTGTGCCTATGCCGAAACCTTCTTTGATGTCTATCGGAATCACCTTCATCTTCACGTCTTCCGGGAAGGTCTTCGCGATGTGTTCAGGTCTTGCATAATACTGGAAAACTCTCTCAACAGGAGCAGAAATGTTCACGGAGCGAGATACTTTGGACATTGTGATTCCCGACCTCAACTCGGATTATTTATGCTTGTAGATGTAGCAGCAATCGCATATCATTAAAAGGCAAACGAGATTTCAATGAAAGCTCCGTGCTGATGAGGCCGTTATTCCGTTGAACATTCTATTTTTCTCAGTTCTATTGGGCTTGATTCAGGGTATCTCCGAGTGGTTACCGATTAGTAGCAAGACGCAGGTACTCTTCGGTTCATACGTCCTCTTCGGGCTCCCGATAGCTGCTGGGTATGCTTTCGGATTATTCTTGGAAATCGGTTCTCTGGGGTCCGCAATTGCTTATTTCCGAAGGGATATTGTGGCGCTATTTCACGACAAAAAACTATTCGTGTACCTGTTTGTTGTGACACTCTTCACAGCAGTAATCGGTGCACCCTTGTACTATATCACTGACACCTTTCTTCAACACACATCACCGTTCATTGGAGTTCCAATGATCATTCTCGGACTTGTCTTGATCGCGATCGGATTTTACATAAGATACTCGCGAGCTCTTCCGAAGATAGGTGGTCTTGATCAAATGAAATTAAAGCACTATATTATTATCGGCATTGCTCAGGGGATAGCGGCATTGCCAGGAGTCAGCAGGTCTGGAATGACAGTCTCAACAATGCTGGTGATGGGAGTGAAGCAGGATCAAGCTTTCAGATTATCATACTTGGCATATATCCCCGCGTCGCTTGGTGCTTTCGGTGTCAGTCTCTTATTCAGTCGTCACGAGATTAATGCCGATATTCAGGCTGTCTCATGGCTCGGATTGATTGTTGCGATAGTTTCCGCTCTCTTGATCGGCCTTGTGACAATCTCCTACTTGTTGAAATTCGCAAAAACTAAGAGCATTTGGAAACTTGATATTGCCTTGGGTGCAGTCGCGCTCGTGCTGGGAGCAATATTCACTGTATTCTATTACCTATTGAATGGCGTGAACGTTAGTTAGAAACCCCTGAGGCGAAAATGAAGAGGCACGTGCAAGCCGTAACCCTCTTTCTGTTTTAGGCGGGATTCAGCTATGCGGCCTACCTGGGACTCTTGCGGAGCTCATCGTTCCCTGTTTGGCCTTGGTCCTCACGGGACAACCGTTTCATTCCGCACCAGGAACCTCAGCATTGCTGCCTCCTTGTATGATCTGGATTGGATATCGTTTCTGTTTTGGAGCCAACCATCTCTGATTGCGTCTCTCGACGCCGTGACTTTCCGCGTGGACAGAGGAGTTTCCTCAGAAGCTCTCCGAGACCCGCTCACTTGCTCGTGCCGAGATAGGTAAGGTGCGCACTCAAATTAAGAGTTGCGGCACCGTTCCCTTACATTCTGGTGCGAGTAGGGAAGTACGATTCTTCTATATGTGCTATGTCATCTTCATCTTTGGCCGACGAGTATTCGTCAAGCACTTCCTGATTCAGTGAAAGGAAAGTATCTCCCCATTTGTACGCGTTCAACAATTTTCGAGCAAGGTCAAAGAAATTCATTATGTAGAGAGCACCAGCAGCCGCCTCGAGCGAACTCAAGTTCCCGAGTTTTGAGTAGTTTGTGGGGTTGCCTGCCATTAATGCGGGAAGTCTTCTTTGATTTCCACGGTATCGCCTCTCGAAAGTGTGCGAAGCAGTTACCCACGAGCAGTCTATCACGACTAGGCCTCCTGTTAGGGCGGTATCGCGATCTGACCCACGCAAAGTGACTTGGGCAAATGGGTTGAGAACAATGGCATAACGTGATATTCTTTGGGGGGTGATTTTACTCGCAAGACCTAGTTTTCTCATTTTTGCCGACGTGCATTTTGCAGGATCGTCTTGGTGAAGTTCTATGGTGTATACACGAGGATTTCCCAGATCGTCTGACTTAGTATGGTGAGATTCAATTCTCAGCGGACTCACTTCTCTTCTGAATGACAAATTAGAAAAGATCACTGCGGCAAGGCAAACTATCGAAAACCTATTTAATAAGAGATGAAGAAATAATGTTTCGTGAGCTCCCAACATTTGCCGATGGCATTCGTGTTGATAAATGCCGATCTCGGCGCAGAAGAAGAACTGGTTCGCGAACTGAAAAGCATAGAACACGTGAAAGAAGTATACGTGGTATATGGAGTCTATGACATTGTCGCGAAGATCGAAGCTGACACAATGGAGAAGGTCAAAGAAACCATTACTTGGAAAATTAGGCGGCTCGAAAAGGTCAGATCCACGCTTACCATGATAGTCGTAGAATCTTAGACTCGAACAGATATCACTTTTATTGCTAGGCTACTCTCCGTTTCCCAGTGTGGCCGAATACGTCTGATTATTCTACTTATCATATTGGATTCGACGACACTGACTCGAGCGAAGGAATGTGCACAACCTTCCTATGCTACATGCTCACGAAGGAACTACTTGCCGACAACCAAACTCGTCTCTTGGATTATCCGAACCTAATCAGACTCAATCCGAATATCCCTTGGAAGACTAGGGGTAACGCAGCTCTATGTCTCAGAATCGAGAGCAAGATTCCGAAGGAAGAGTTGTTCAATATCTGCAAGAGGTACATCAAGAGATTGGCAACGAGTCCGAGAGCGAATTCTGGACTTGTAATTCTCCATGGTGAAAGCGTTCCCGAAGAAATTCAGGATTTCTCCAGAAGAGCACTCTGGTCTGTCTTGGGATTGCACGAAGCCCGAGAAATTATCTCAGACAATTCCTTGAACTCATTTTCCCTTCGCTCAGGTCAGGGTTTGGTCGGTGCGCTAGCAGCCGTCGGGAATATGTTGTTGCACGACCACACCTTTGAGATCATCGCCTACAGAAGGGAAGTCAAGGAACCGAGATTAATTGAGGCATCGAAAGTGATGCTGATGAACAAACTGACTTCACCAGCGACTTTCAGCAACTACGATCCTGTGCATGACAGGATCATGATCTCGCCACACGGGCCTGATCCTGTCTTGTGCGGAATAAGAGGAGAAACAGCTCAAGCGACGAAGACCGCCTTCAATATGCTGTTGCCCATTCAGAATTTGAGAGGATGGATGATTTTTAGATCAAATCAAGGTACTGGCGAGCATCTAGGGCAGACGCTCACACTCGACAAGCCAAAGGCGTATCTCTCAGGAAAAGTCATCGGAATGGTGAAATCAAATCCTAGAACTGAAGTGGGGGGCCATGTTTACTTTGAAATAGAAAATGAGGAAGGTGCGATTCCATGCGCCTGCTACGAACCCACTGCTTCATTCAGGAATCATGCAAAGCAACTAGCACAGGGCGACATCATCGAGGCCGGAGGCGGAATCAGGAAATCCACGGCGTTGCATCCGAAGATACTGAATCTCGAATATTTCAGACCAATCAAGTTGGCAAAGAAGATCCAATACAAGAACCCTTCATGCCCAAAATGTGGAGCTTCCATGAGTTCCATGGGTCGTCTTCAAGGACTGCGTTGCAGAAAATGCCGCAACATAATCAGTGTATTGCAGAAAATGAGAGTGGAGCTTCCAAGGAAACTCGAGACGGAAAGAACATACTCTCCGCCAATCAAGGCGCAAAGGCACTTGACGAAACCGGACCAAAGAATAGAATTCGCTGGAAAACGATTGGCGAAACCTGTAAAGTTAATTCAGGGTTGGATTGGATAAAAATAGGAGGGAATCAAAGAAGCTATAGCCTCTTTGACTTGTCTTACTGGCTGTCTTGATTCTGCTGCCCAGATGGTGCGATTGATTCTGGTGCCGTTAACTCTGGCATCGTTTGAGCGCTTCGTTTGCGTCTTGGAGTCCCATTTGTTGGGAGTCTCTTCGTCGCGCGCCTCGCCCTTTTTGGTTTTGCAATGACGAGTACTGGTCCTGCATTCTCGACCGGATTTGAGATGTTGGTTACAGCTGTGATGTCTGTCGGAATCGCCGTAGATGATACGGGCGTGCTGCCAAAGGTTGCTTGAGGTTCCTCGAAAGGTGGCGGAGCTTCTCCAATCGGTGCACTCGCAACGGCCGATGTCAACACCGGCTGCGTTGTAGGAGCTTCCTGAATGGGCTCTGTTTTCTCAACCAATGGTGATGGTGCCGCGGTTTGTTGCGACATGATTGGTGGTGACTGAGGCGCGGTGGGTGCCTGTCTGGATGAGATTCCTTTGTAAAGTGCCGTCCAGAAGAGTACGACGACGAGCACAAGGCCGCCGGGGAGCAGAAGTGATTCTATTCCCATCTTACTTACCTGTTGGCCTCAAGGGGAGCTCAACTTAACATCTAGCACAATGTCAAAATACATTGACCTAACACGCCGATTCCCTTCTCAAATTAAAGCATCACGTCGCCAGGTTCTGTTAAGTCTTCGATTGATAAGAGAAATTCGTGTTCGTGTTACCGTTCTGTTGATTGTGCTGGGGAACTAGCCTTGTCAATAGTCGGCTTATGACTCCTTTCACGAAGGAGGAGAAAGATGCAAATCAAAGCCAAGACAAGGATTACTTCCGTCCAACTGTAGAAACTTGAGATTGTTTGTTGAAAAAATGAAGGATTATCATCGTCTGACAGGGCAATTACAGAAAAGAAGTACCAAAAAGCTTCACCTAGAATCATTATAAACAGTATTGAGAGAGCTATGCAACTTCCTTTCAAAGTTGGAAGACATCCCTCAGATTTCTCTCATCGCTCTGATTTATGCTTGCATTTTGAATCAGGGTTATCCACTTATTCTCGCCATCTATTGCTACTCCGCAAGCCTCGCTTGGAGTATGATCAGCTAGTGCCTCATGTCGGGTTAGTGGAACGGCACCCTTCGCCTAATGAAGCCATTAGAGATAAAAGTCAACTTTGGACCTCCTTTCACGTAAAGAGTTTCCTTAGAAGGGTTAGCTTTCGTGGTCAAAACATTCTCTGCAAGGTATAAGATAACTGCTCTTGCAGCAATATCGATCGCGCGCGCCATCTACTCTCTGAATTGGTACACACTTTCGCCTGGATTGTACCAGGTGGAATCCAGTTTCCACGCTAGTCTTCAAGGTCTGGGTGTGCTTGAGAGCGCATTCTTGGCTGGGGCGGGCCTATTCCAGATTCCGGCATCGTACGCCGCAGCCAGATGGAATGCAAAGCTGCTAGTCCTCGGAGGCCTTGCTGCGATTGCGGTGGCGAATGGTCTGGGGGCTTTCGCACCATCTCTCCTTGTTTTGACTCTACTCAGGTTCCTGTTGGGCGTTGGCGCTGCAATGTTCTTCTCGCCAGCGATAGTTATTGTCGCTCCGCTATTTCGGAATGAGAGACAGGGCCTTGCGTTAGGAGTTTACAACTCTGCGTTCAACATCGGGGGTGCCGTCGCGTTACTCGGCTGGGCTTACATCGTCGAGATATACAATTGGCATGTTGGACTCTTGGCAGGTGCGATTCTTGCAGTAAGTGCTACTGTTTTGCTCTTGGTAACGATCAAGCACACTGAGAAGGACTTTGTGACTACTCGAGCGGAACCCAACACTGCGGCGATGGATGTGCTGAAGAACAGACAGATATGGCTCATAGGCATCGGCATCATTGGCGTCTGGTCCGCATCATTTGCCATATCGCAGTTTCTTCCCTTATTCGAGACCAAAGTGAATCTTCTCAGTCCTGCATCCTCGAGCCTTCTGACATCCTTGATAATGATGGCTCCTATTCCCGGTGCGTTGATTGGAGGATGGCTATCTGACAGGTTCAGGAACAGGAGGTCTTTTCTCATCTATCCGACAATCGTTTTCGGAATGGGAACAGCGCTCATCGCGTTTTCAAATCTGAACGAATCAGTCGTTCTTATTTCGGTACTCGGAATAATGCAGTCTTTCAGCTTCACGGCGATGTACGCCGCACCGTTCCAAATGGAAGAGCTGGCCGTGGAACAAAAGGCAATATCAATCTCTATGATGAATTCGATTCAGATACTAGGGTCGTTTGCCGTTCCCATATTGTTCACTTTTGTAGCGGAGGCAATCAATTATACCGGCGCCTGGACTGTTCTTGGTGCGATAGTCTTGGTTTTCCTTCCGTTCCTGTATTTGTTCAAGGAACCATTTAGGAAACAAATCAGCACGATCAATTAGAAAACAAAGAACCAGACTAGCTTTCTACGATGCGTTCTCAATTCGATTTTCTTCTAATGTGCTATTTACTTTCATTGATGTGTAGCTGAGAAGGCTCTTCTTGTAATACAGGAAATAACTGATTATGATAAAGTCGATTATTATTGCCGCGTGCATCGTAGTGCAATAGAGACAAATTGCCTTTACAAGAAAAAGTTCTACGACTATGAGGTACGGCACTATGCAGATGCCGAGGAATCGCCAAACGAAGAGCGTCTTAAAGGCCGCTTTGTATATCGAGTCTGTCCCAAAACCAATCAAGTAGATTAGGGCAAGATTCACAATGAAATATACGACCGCGAATACCTCAAGAGGAACGCCATCTATCGAACTGTAGGAGCTTCCGAGAACCTTGTCGCAATTAACAACTATGCCTCCAGATCCTGAAGATGGAAGTGTGCAGGCCGGGAGTGAGTGATGAAGAGTATTGTAGATTACGAGCACCATGGTGGAAGCCCACAATCCTATGACCGACATTATCATGAGAACTGAGAATTTCTTCCAGCTGATTCTTCTTTGCAAATGGATCATCAAATCTTTGTTATGTTTGGTCTTCTGACTCTGAGTATGAACATCCAAAGTCAAAAATGGTTTATATTAACTTGGCACAGAAACTCGAGTTGAATCGTGGGTGAGCCTTGACTTTGCCTCGAATCCAGAATTACAATCATGTACTTGCAGTCAGGCTTGCTATGCCGAAAGCGCATCCAACACAATCTTTCCAGCTTTTCCTACCGCAATTCTAAGCTGCTCATGTCCAAACATTTCTTTTTCGACTCTTGAGACAAGATTGTCGCTTATGATCAAGAGTGCAGCTGACTTGAAACCCTTGATGGATCCCAAAGTGAAAAGAGTGGCGCACTCCATATCCACCCCGACAATTCCTCTTGATGTCCAATTCTTCACGAAATTATGGTCCTCAGAGTAGAAAACATCTGTAGAATACACCAAACCCGATATGGATTTGGATTTACTCAACTTGCATCCTTCCATAAGTCTCGAAGTCAAACGAAAATCCGGAACGGGAGGAAGGATTCCATCTTGCGCGTACTCTCGGAGCGACCCGTTGGAATGAGCCGCTCCCGTAGGTATCAAGAAGTCACCCCTACTGAGGTTCTTTGTCATTGCTCCGGCTGTGCCTAGCCTAACAATAGATCTAGCTCCCAGCATCCGTAATTCCTCGAAGACGATAGCGGCAGAGGGCATTCCTATTCCATGTGTGGCAACCGTGATTCGTTCGCCTCGATACAGCCCAGTATATGTCAAGTACCCCCTGGTGTTGCTTACAATCTTTGCCTCCTTCAACAAAGAAGCCAATTGTTTCGCTCTTTCTGGATCCCCCACAGCCACAACTCGGGGAGCAATGTCTCGTCGATTTGCGCAGATGAGGATGGGATTGGACATATCATCATAGATTTCGGGATAGGATTAAAGAGCTTTCACGGTGATCAGAAAATTTTCATGGATAATGTGGCATACAATAGCTCTCGGAACTTAAAATCCTTCTAGGATTCACTGCTTCTTGCCCAACATTCTTTCGACAGCTATCTGTTGCTTGCACGAGTTGCAGTATTTCATCATCGGATCCTCCTTACCAAGACGCGACCGCACATTCTTCAGGTATTTTGTGCTACCAATTGGTTGGCTGCATCTCGCGCAGTTGACGATTTCATCTCTGAAAACTGAATGTCTGGCAAGATCTGTTAGTCTTCTGGGTTGTCCTATCGCGATCGAATGTTCTGGACAAACTCTGGAGCAGTAGCCACAACCAGTGCATTTTGAAGAATCGAACTGCAGTGACCCTGCAGTGATTTGCAGTGCAGAGTGAGGACAGTAATTCGCGCAAACTTGGCACAAAGTGCAGCTATCCGAAACTTTGATGTCAATCAACCCAAGAGCCACCGTTTTGGATTCCGGAGAAGCGATGTGGTTAAGGGCTGCAACGTAATTTCCCCATGAACTCATTTCTACTTCGTAAGAAAAATCGGGTATCTGGGTTGAAGGGATGTTAAAGGTCTTCGCCAGCTCCTCGCCGGCAGATAGTCCTTCGAAGTATCTTACAACGGGTGGCGCGCTCTCACTTGCAGTGGATTCAACAAGAGTCCGAACCGACTCTACAGCTTGGCTCGCAGCAACTTTTCCTAAACAGCGGCCATCAGCGCAATAGACAATGATCCTGGAAATTCCTGATGCTATGGCCAGAACAATCTGCCTCGTGCCTATCACGCCAACATCTTTAACCTCTTCGAAAAAGGTCCAGGACTCTGATTTCAGTGCTGTTTTGTCGCAGGTAATCACCAGCGTCTTCTGGAGCCTTGGTTGGGTTGAGGAAATTGCTCCGATTAGACCCAAAAATTGAGATTCAGAGTATCTTGGAAGTTGGATCGCAGCTACTGGACAAACACTTGCACAAACACCAATCCGCGAGCAATCATCATCTTTCAAGTAAATCGCGCCGTTTACTACACTTAGTGCCTGTGTGGGACAAACTGCAACGCATTTTGAACATCCAAACTTTGCTTCACATATCGAATTATAGATGACAGGTGATGTCGAATATGTCTTGAGAAAGTTCCCTGGAGATCTCAGACCTCCAAACAAGTCACGTCTTGTCAATTGCGCACTCTTGTCGAATTGCTTAGGTTTGGTTATTTTGGCTAGATCTGAAGCACGCATTTTCCCGAGATTTGCATTGATTTGAAAAATGACCTGCTCGCTGTTCAATCCATCTGGATTCAAATTCTCAACAAGAGGCAGTGAACTCAGATCGCGATTTCTTCCACGACCAACTACAAGTATTCCATCAGTAGATTGTGGAAGTTCTTCATCGAGACCTGAGATTACATAGACTCCGGGCCATTTTGAAAGGATCTCTCTTTCGATTTCTGATCGGCTTGCAAGAGTCTCGTTGATTTCGACACAAATATTCAAAGTCGTTTCAGTCCCAGTTTCATATCCCTGAAGGTGGTTTCTCCTTCTTCTTTTATCCAATCCTTAAGGAACAAAGCGAGTGCACTATAGTAAGAAGACCTTGAACTCTGCAAGATCTTATTCGAGAATTCAGTAATCCAAGGATCAAGGTGGTTCTTCCAGAACTCCCCCTGCCTCTTTCTCCAAAGCTCAGCATCCTCGTCTGAACCAGCTTTCTCTTCCTTGTCGCACAAGTAGGACATGAATTCCAGTTCTACCGATACATGATCCGGAAGATCAGAAAAGTTCTTTCTGATGTCCAAACCTGCTTCGTTGTATCTCCTCTTGACGTCAATGGTGGAGGGTCCCATCAACATTCCGCGATCTGACTCTCGTCTGTCCTTTCTGTATACTGATTCGTAGGGGGGACAAGGCAGAGAGTTGGGGCCCACAAACAGTTTGTTGTATTCCAAACGCAATTCTCTCGAATCAAGTCCAGACTCATCAGATTCATCAGGTTGCCAATTTGAAATTACACTAGTCCATAGTTTCTGGGTTATGTCATCTTGCGGAGGATTGAACGCAGTTGATAATAATTGGTAAACTCCAGCCCGAGTCAGTAGCTGCGTGTCAGCAGTTCTATCGACTCGGTGCTCTGCTGCGTCAATAACTGAATCTGACAATTCTTACCATGAGCAAAGAGGAGCACTTGAGTATTTATCAGGGGAAGACGTTTCCCAAGGTTGAGAATTTATCCTCTATTCTGCACTGAATAAACAATTGCTGACTTCGGTCTGGCACGAATTCTATAACCGGATTTCGACTGATTACGTCGGAGCAAACTATTGTTTGTTCTTTAACTTCCAAGCGAGCTCCGTCGCGATTTGATCTTTTGTCTTTCCTTGAGTGTCAATTCCTTCTTTTCGGGCAGCTTCGATCAGTGGATCGACGGTCTGGGCTGCCGGTTGCACAACTTGAGTGGTCATGGGATTGACAGCCTGGGCAGTCGCGCCGGCCGCAGTTGGTTGCGGTGCGGAAGTTGGATTTGTTAATTCCTTACTCGCTTCAGAAAATTCCTTTCTCGCGTTACCTATGGCTCTAGCAAATTGCGGAATCTTGTTTGCTCCAAACAGGAATATTACTACTGCGACTATTAGAATCCATACGATTGGATCGTCAAATGCCATCTCTGTTCAAACATCTCTCTTTGACTCGAGTACCACGTCGTTGCTATATAAGTCCAAAACACGATTCTCAAATATGATAAGATGTGCGATGCTATGTTGAGAGGTGATTCTTCGAGAAGAGTGTTCTGAATGACGAGATGGCGTTATGGAATCATGGATGTTTCTTGAACAGTTATCTTACTGCTTTCCAGAGCATCCTCTCAATTGATGTATGATGAGTTCCGATGTAAGTCAGGAGCACCGTTGTAATCCAGACGATCAGAGTTGGAACGAAGTCTCTCTTCCCAGCAAATCTCCTAGGTGAGGAGAGGATGATCTGTTCAATCGTCAGGTAATTTCCCCAATACCTTGTCCGCTTTTGGAAATCCACTGCTTCTTCCATGACATTATCGCTGAATCCGTGGGCTTGGAGGAAGACGCGCCTCCTGACGAAGAAACCAGAACTTATGCCGTGGATTTTTAGAAGTCTATTACCGCAATTTCTTAAAGCGTTTAGGAAGGCATACCTTGTCTTATTGCCAGAGAATTCAGACTTGCAACTGCCGCCGATTACCTCGTCTAATCGAGATGCCCTAATTACAGCTTCGCACAACGTTGGCGAAACGATGGAATCTGCATGTAAGAACAGAAGAACTCTTCCTTTAGCTCCAAATCCGCCTATGTTTTCCTGACGCTTTCTTGATGGATTCCCAACGAAAGCCAATTTGTTTGCTCTTGAAATGGCCGTTGAAACTGTACCATCGCGACTTCCACCGTCCACTACGACGATTTCGAAATCTCTGGAAGTCTGTCTATCAAGAGAGTCCAGAATATTGTTGATGTTTTTTTCCTCGTTGAGGGTGGGTATGATTACGCTGAGCTCTTTTCTATCACGATCGTGTTCACGAGCAGTTCCGCTGAATCTTGTGAGCGCTATTCTGGTCTTGCTACTGGGGGCGATCTTGGAATTCAGGAATAGCTGAACATCATCCCAATCATCTATGTCATTCCTATTACTCAGGAATGAGCACGGAATATTCAGTGATTTGGCCTTGAGGAATATATCCGCACAAACGTGATACGTATCTTCCAGATTGAATCTTATTCTCCGGAAAGATTCTGCGTTGAACCCAAGCAAATAGGCACCACCGTCAAGAGTTGGGCCCAACACCACACGCGGAGCAGAACTAGCACCAGTATCTAGAATAGCTTCGACAATTGTCCCATTGTCAAGGTCCGGATGATCCCCTGGAACCAGGAAGACGCCAGTGAAACCCATTGAGAATGCGTAATCAAAAGCATGAACAACTCTTTCAGTAACATTCCCACCGACCTGTGGAATGTACAGAGCGTCTTTGAAAAAAGGCTCTACAATCGTTCTCAGAACTGATTCTTGTTCCTTCGGAAAAAACGATATTATCAACTTCGCTCCAGTCTCTTCGCAAGCTTGCTTAACGGCAGTAAGCGTGTCGCTGAGGAGTGATTTGTAGAGATAGGCAACATCGTTTGCATCCGGAGACAGACCATCTATTGCAATCAATCTAGTCTTGACTAATCCAGGTATCGGTGCTTTGGTGAAAAGAATGATCGCCGAGTCGGCCAACGCAACTTTCGAATGGCTGAATCGGTCTATAAAACAGAGCTTCGATTCTCAGTTCTGAAAAAGCTTGTTAACTCATGGGTGAGGGGAGAGAATTTTCCATAATCATTACCTGCGTTATTGTTTTGATGGCGATTACTGCAGCTGAGAATCGTATCCTCTCTTTAAATAACTAAAATGGAATTTTCTTAATTTATGAGTGAGCTGGTAAGATCAAAAATCAACCGCCGCACCTTTGTGAAAGCCTCGGCGGCAGCAAGCGTACTCACTTACATTTCTCTGACTCAGGGACACACCATTCTCAAGGCGCTGGAGCCAAGTGCGGCAACAGGCTCAACAACAAGTGTTCCACAAGAAGTACTATACAACAATGTGTGCGCGAACAACTGCAAACAGACATGCAGGATTATCGCTCATGTGTACAACGGTAACTTGGTAATGACTGAACCAAACCCTATGCCGAATCCACGCTACAATCGCATTTGTCTCAGAGGCATTTCGCATGCTCAGCGTGTCTATCATCCAAACCGTCTAAAATATCCCATGAAGAGAGTTGGTGCGAGAGGATCAGGACAGTGGGATACAATTACTTGGGACGAAGCAATGAACACAATATCTCAAAACCTCTACAATGTGTCTCAGAAGTACGGTTCCAACTCTGTGGCCTTCATCCCACTCTCAGGAAACTATGGTGCGATTAATGGGATGGGAGGAGCAATCGTCAGATTTGCAAACGTGTTTCAGGGGACAAACCTTGGCGTTTCAGTAGACCTTGGAATGCCTCTGGGTTTCTCGCAAGTCGGCCTCTCATATTATGGTCAAGGAAACGAGATGGCAGACATCGCTGATAACGCCAGACTGATCATAATTTGGGGCAGCAACATGACAGAGAGTGACATTCAGTCGTGGCACTTTGTAGCTGATGCGATTGACCAAGGCGCTAAATTGATCGTTATTGACCCACACTTCAGCGTCACCGCCTCTAAAGCTACTCAGTGGATAAATCCTACGCCGGGATCTGATGTGGCTCTGGGTATGTCATTGATCAATGTCATAATCAACGAGAAACTCTACAATTATGATTTCGTAATTAACCACACTGTAGGTCCGTTTCTGGTGAATGGAAATTCTGGCTTGTTCCTTCGTGAGAGCGACGTTGTTCAAGGAGGATCAAGCAAGTACATGGTGTGGGATCCTTCGTCCAGTTCTGCAAAGACCTACGATCAAGTATCATCTCCTGCTCTAACTGGTGTATTTACAGTAGGGTCAATCACGGTTCGGCCCGCATTCCAGCTGCTTTCCGACAGAGTGTCGTACTTTACACCAGAAAATTCTCAGGGGTTCACCAGTATCTCACCAGATGTTGTGAGAGGATTGGCAAATGACTACGCGACAATGACTCCTGCGACAATAATACTTAGCATGGGGACAGACAGGTGGGGAAATGGCTACCTCAATGGCAGGGCTGTAGGAACGCTCGCAGGCTTGACCGGAAATATAGGCAAGAGCGGTGCTACTCCGATGAGCGAGATCGCGGGTTTTGCCGGCATGTACACCTACGACTCCCAATGGTTGAAACCTTCAGGATCTTCCGCATCTTCCCTACCACAAGCTTTGATGTATGATGCAGTATTGAACGGGAGCGTTAACGTCTATACTCCAAGCAACCCATCCCAAAGATCGTCTGTTCCATATGTAATCAAGGCACTTGTGAGCACAAATGGGAACTTTGTTCACAACAACCCTGATCAGAAAACGATAATCGAACAGATGCTGTCTGAAAATAATATTGAGTTCTTCGTAGCTGCTGACAATTTCCTCAATGACACGACTGAGTATGCTGACATTTTACTCCCCTCGACTCATTGGTTTGAAAACGACGATATTGTTTCTGGCTACACTCATCCATACCTATTGGTGGAAGAGAAAGCACTAGCTTCACCATGGCAGTGCAAGTCTGACTGGGAGATCTTCCAGTTACTAGCCCAGGCAATGGACAGTAATTATGGAACGAAATATTCGCAATACTTCCAGGGAACGATGAAGGATCAGGTCGACCAGATGCTCAGTGATGTGAGCGGTAACAATCCTCAAGCTGTGGCGGACTTCAAGGCAAATGGAGTTGCACGCTTTGCACCAGACCCATTCATCGGCTACTCTGGTCTGAACTTCAATTCTCCCTCGGGTCGGTTGGAATTCTATGCCGAAGCAGAGAAATTGCAGTATCCATCAAATGTCTCAATTCCAGTAAACCAGGGAGGAGACCCGCTTGTCAGGTGGGAAGCTCCCACAGAAGCATGGACGGGCACGGCTGCATCTGCCAAGTATCCATTGCAATGCTTCCAAGAACATGTGAAGTGGCGAGTTCACAGCTCGTGGTTCAACATCCCATGGCTTAGGGAAGTTGATCCGGAACCTATAATCAAGATGAATCCATCTGATGCACAAACAAGAGGAATTAACGACGGAGAGTATGTGAAGGTGTACAACGATCGGGGCGGCGCTGTCCTGAAGGTTGTGTTCAACCCCGGTGTCAGACCAGGTTCGGTAAACATTCCGCACGGATGGCAGAGGGATCAAACCAAACTGGGGGGATATCAGGAACTGACAAGTTACGAGACGAATCCAATCAGCCTCAACTTCGCCTACAACGACATTATGGTGGAGGTGATCAAGATCAATTCTTCGACCACGCTGAATCCTACGGTGTACCCGCTAGGAAGAGGAGGCAATGATACCCAGCCATGAGCACAGAATCAACATTGATCGCTACGAACACTTCCACGCAGAAGCACTACGGAATGGTAATAGATCTGCAGCGCTGCATTGGTTGTTGGTCATGCGCTGTCGGGTGCAAGTCGGCGAATGATGAACCGATAGGAATCTGGTGGAACAAGATTCTTCAAGGTTCCACAAACACAGATTCGGCGACCGGCACTTATCCAAACCTGCAACACGTGTTTGTTCCCATTGCATGTCAGCACTGCGATAACCCGCCGTGTCTAGCTGTGTGCCCAGTAGGAGCAACATACAAGAGAAAATCAGACGGAGTAGTTCTTGTTGACTTCGATAGGTGCATCGGTTGCAGATACTGCATGACCGCCTGTCCGTATGGGGCTAGGTCTTTCAACTGGGAGACCCCTGATCAAGTTCCATCAGAGTTTGCCTTGGGATATCCAGTAGACTACATCGATCCCGATCCGACATCGGGCAAGAACAGACTCGTCTATATGCCCAAGAGACCAAAGGGAGTGGTCGAGAAGTGTACTTTCTGTGTGCAAAGGATAGACAACGGCGAGGTGCCGTTTTGTGTTGAGGTATGTCCTGCACGAGCAAGAATTTTTGGTGACTTGAATGATCCCAACAGCAGTGTGTCACAGATGATAAACTCTAGCGCAGCATATACGCTCAATCCCGAGCTCGGTACCGAACCAAGTGTATACTACATCCCGCCTAAGAAGACATTCAACTCTTCAATAGAGCAAAACGGTCAATTCTCTCTCACGGAGGCGCCCTAAGCATGACAACGATTCAGGCTCCAAAACCAAAGATAGCTGGTTTCAGTCTGAAATATGTGCCATTCTACTTGATCATTGCTGGAGTCTTTGTCTGGGGTGGGATTGCAGAGTACTTCAACCTCTTTGGAAGCGGCCAATACTCAGCCGGAACGAACTGGGTTCCATGGGGGCTGTGGGTAGCAGCATACATGTACTTCATAGGTCTGTCCGCTGGTGCGTTCCTTCTGTCGAGCATGCTTTATGGGTTGGGCGTGAAGATATTGAAACCTGTAGGAAGATTTGCACTATTCACGGCACTCGTCTGCCTCGCCATGGCTCTCCTTACTATCTTCTCTGATGTCGGACAGCCCTTTAGGGCAACGGAGATCTATATCATGGGCAGACCCGAATCAATGATGGCGTGGATGGTTTGGTTATACACGGCGTACGCATTGTGTCTGATTGCAGAGCTGTTCCTTGCACTTAGGACTGAGATGCATGACTGGATGGACAAGTCATCTACCCTGAAGCGCTTGGTTTCCAGAATTGTCCTTCTGGGCGGAAGTGACGAATCTCCCGAAGCGCAAAGAAGAGACTCCAAGATTCTCAAAGTCCTCGCGCTGTTCGGCATTCCACTTGCAATCGCATTTCACGGAGGAGTCGGTGCTCTCGTGGCGACCGTTGCAACTCAAGCAATTTGGCACAACCCGTTGATGCCAATCTACTTTGTAACAGGCGCTTTGTTCTCAGGGGGTGCTCTGCTCACAGGTCTCATTGCTTTCTTCTGGCCTCGCAAGGATGAAGCCTGGCACGATATGGTCACCTACTTGGGCAAGGTGATGATGGTGATCGGTATGATATACGCGCTGATGATATGGGCGGAATTCTCGATTCCGTTATGGTACGGGTATGGTGATGTGAGAGAGACCCAATCCCTGCAAGCCCTGTTGTTCGGCCAATACTGGTTCGTCTTCTGGATATTCCAAGTTCTGCTCGTCACATTGCTACCGGTTGCGCTGTACTACTTTTGGAGGAAGAGTCCACGAGTCATCGGAGCAGCTAGTCTAATGATCGCAATCTGTTTCTTGGCAGTACGACTGGACATCGTCATTCCTGCATACGTTGGTGTGCAGATTCAGGGACTTAATTTCCCGAACTTGGGGGCCGACTACAGCTACTCTTACTTCCCGAATCTGTTCGAATGGCAGGTTCTCGCATTCGTTGTCTCGCTAGGGATGATTTTATTGCTGCTTGGCTACAGGATTCTTCCACTTGTCGACAACAAAGACAGGATTCCTGTCAAGCGAATAGAAAAGTGAGCACGCCAGATGGATATCAGATCCTTCGGTCAGAGGACCAGCTCAACATAGCATCAGAATGAAGTGCCGGGCTATTGCACTGAATTACCTCTCATTAGCTCCTGGAAGATCTGCTTTACCTTCAGACGACGCGATTCAGATCTGTAGATACTTCAAACAGTTTGGATACAGACAAGCACACACTAATGATTACGTTCTGCTGAAACATCTATCCGAACGTCAGCACTTTATCAGATTCTGCTACAACATTCACAAGGTCTTGCATGGTCGAGATTGGACAGAGTTCAGTAGCACCCTTTCTCCTTGTCTCTAGACAAGTGCCGCATGTCAGAATAGAGCCACCTTTATGGACAAAATCCTCCATCATTTTCTTGACATCGAATTTAGACCCCTTAATCTCCTGACATTCGACTCCCCTACCCAACAGGAATACTTTCACCTTGTGCTTATTCTCGATCGCCTTTAATCTGAATCTGAAAGCGTTCCATGCGAGTTCACCTTCATTAGTTGAAACAACGAGTCCGAATTTCATACTTGTGTTCTCACCTGTATACATTCGCGTTCTTTCAGTTAAAATTGATCAGGGCGATTATCAGATATGATAATTGTGTTCCTGCATTAAATAAGGCGGGTCACCAATTCGGCGTGGTTATAGGAATTCTTTCATGCCGCAGGGCCAGCTGGATCCCGAAAAGAAGAAACTCGGGATCATCATCTACACTTCACCAACCACTTCCCAATTCTGGTTTGGGCTCGGAATCGCAAAACAAGCTTTGGCCAAGGGATATGGAGTACATCTTTTTGCTTGGGGCGACGCGGAATTTGCACTTGTTGACTCCGATGCCGCCGGAGACTATTCGCGAGCTTTCCGAGAGTTGTCTTCAATGCTGACATCCAAAGACTTCATACTTGATGCTTGTACCAGTTGCTTCAAGTCAAGAGGTTTGCCCAGCGAAAAAGTGATCGCGGGAGCACATATGAGCGGACTCCACAAGATTCCAGAAATGATCAAGACATGCCACAAAACTCTGGCGATGATACCCTAGATTGAGCACTCTCGTTTTGATCCGCAAGCCCCCTTTTGGATGCGTCGATTCGTGGGAGGGATTGCGTTGCTCACTTTCTTTCTATTCATCAAACTCACCCGTCGATATTGTTCTTGAAGGACCTGGAGTCTTCAACATGATACGCGGTATGACGCCTGAATCGAAGGATCCTCACTCTGTTTCGAGATTAGCAAAGGACATTGGAAAATTCGAAATTCCAGTCTATGTGCTGGAGGAAGATCTCATGATCTATGGGTTGAGACCTGGTGATTTGATTTCGCCTAGTCCAGAGATTATTTCGAAGAAGATCTTGGGCGAAATGATAGCTTCTCATGAAACTACGATTGCAGTGTGATGTGAAATGGTAGCGAGCGTCCTAATTCTGACGAGCAAGAATGATGCAGATCTCTCAAATGTGTTCGAAAAGGCTCAGATGATTTCTGATACTGGAAAGAACGTTAGAATCCTCTTGTTTGGAGATGCCGTTCTTGAGACTTGCAAGCAGAATTTCAATCGGCCTTCACAGATAGATCTCTACGTCTGCAAAGAGGATCTCGAATCACGCGGCCTGGCCCAGAAGGTCAACGCTATTTTCAAGACTGTTGACTATGACGGGATCGTCGAGTTACTAATGAAGAACGATGATCACATTGTAAATTACGTGTAGTGGTGAAAGTGAAATGGTGGATGAAGATATGCAAAACGTCAAGCCGAATGAGAAGCTAGATGTGCTAGGGGAGATTTGCCCTTATCCTCAACTGTACACGAAGAAGAAACTGGAGAAGATGGCTTCAGGGAAGGTATTGGAAGTCCTTACTGATCACCCCCCTGCGGCTGAGGAGACCATCCCAGGATATTGTAAGGAAATGAATTATCCATATTTGGTCGAAAAGGACGGCCCTATTTACAAGATCGTCATAAAGAAAACCTGAATCTCCCGACTGGGTGGCTTCTCGAATGTTCACACTGTCTGGAGATTCCCTGCTTGTTGCATACGCGGCAATCGGACTTCTCTTGGGTCTCACTCTCGAAAGAGGACGGTTCTGTTTTGTTTCCGCATTTAGAGATGTGTTCATGTTCAAGAACCCATGGCTCTTGAATGGAATTCTGATTAGCATCGGGTCAGCAGCTATAGCGATCGGAATACTTTCGGACCTCATGGGGACGCGGCCTGTCATGCTCGACTCATCTTGGCTCGTGGTTGTGGGCGGACTTATCTTCGGAATAGGAATAGCGCTTGCTGGGGCCTGCGCCTCCGGGATGCTCTTTAGGATCCCTGAAGGGTACGTCGGAAACCTTCTAGAGCTCGTAGGATTTTCAGCCGGGATTCTACTATGGGCCGCTTACCTTCAGGTTCCATTGAAGCAGTACTACTCTGCGCCAGTGGGAGTCTACTCCACCCTTGGAGTTAGGGCTGATGTTTATTCGTTTGTTACAGGAACGGCATTCTTGCTGCTCGCACTCTATCTTAATAGATACGTGCCAAAGAGAGAGAAAAGAGAAAACGAACCAGCCTGGACTCTCAATCCGAAGCGCCCTTGGGATCCGAGATTGGCTGGATTGATTCTGGCCGGAATTGTAGTTGTGATGTTCAGTATAACGCCGAGATCGCTTCTTGGCTTCACAGCTCCTTATGCAACTTTTGGAGCTTGGACTCTGAGCGTTTTCGGTGTCAGCATGAAGAGTGTCTCGTGGATGAGCGACTATCTTGGAGTCTACCCGCTGGTGGTTCTCACATTAGCTGCATTCGTGGGCGCCGGAGCTGGAGCTGGGGTTGGTAAGAACTTCAGGATCAGAGTTCCGAAGAACAGATTCCGCCTGATTCAGGGAACTTTCGGGGGTGTCTTGGCGGGATTGGGCTCGGGAATTGGTATTGGCTGCAATATTGGCAATTTCTACGTAGGCTTTGCGGAGCGGATGGATGTCTCTGCTCTTCTATTCGCACCAGGTCTGATTCTCGGAATCTACCTGGGTTTCAAATTGAGCACACTGCTGTAGTCGAGGAATCTGTACAACACGTTGATAGGGAAGCATTTCCCCAATCGGAGTCTAATCTATCACATAAGTTCTTTCGAGAATTCTGCCGCAGTTGCCTTATCCGTCGTAATGAAGCCGCTCAAGAGGTCTCTCAGAGAGGAATAGAAGTCATTCCTTGTCGCCCACTTGAGCTTGTCGGCTAGTTTCTGAGCCCACTTCGAAAGGTGCAAGTCTAGAAACTCGACCTGATTATTCATGTAACCGGCGGCAAATTCTTTCTTTCCTTGCTCTAGCGACGCGCAAGCAAGATCGCAGAGATGTGCCATAAACTCGAGTTCTACGGCAATATGATCTTCAGGCTCCTTGAACGACGCTCGCTTCTTGAAGCCGTATAATTGGTAAATTCGCACAGCGTCAAAATAAGGTTCCTCGAACAAGAGCGGCTCTCTTCCCAAATAGACTGACTCTACAAGATACACTGGTCTTGGGCCAACATT
>JAJYUX010000100.1 GCA_021792315.1 archaeon | reverse complement strand
CAGATTACAACTAGAAAGGTGGCGTGTTTGAAACCGTCTGCCGCGCTTTCTTCTCCCATCTTGCCAGCCACAAACCCCATGACCCATGCTTGGAAGAAGGAACAAATGAGAAGGATGTTCGTTGCCTTCTCCACAATGCTTCCCGGGGCTAGGGCAGGTACGCCTGCCTCGCTCAAACCTGGTGGGTTTATGAAATATAGCATCATGGCTGTTGTCATTACGACCATCACCGCTCCAATGTATGGTATCATGATGTATGGTCGTACCATGGAACGACGTTCTACTTGCAGCTGTGCGTTCTTCTCCGTAAAATCGGCCAGATCAGTGAACATCTTTGTGGAGCCTCCTCCAACATCAACGACTTCAAGAAGAAGGAAGGCCATCGCCCGCGTCAGCCAACTCTTAACCGAGGCTCCGAAGTTCTGGAGCACAGTTCTCATAGGGGTTCCCCAACTCAACTGGGAAGAGATCCTTTTGATATGTTCGGAGAGCCCACCATAGGATCTTCCCGCCAATTGTTCGATCGTCTTTTCGGGGGCGAGTCCAGTCTTTCTTACTTCCGATATGTCCCTCAGAAAGTTCGCGAGTTTGGATTCGACCGACTTTCTATGTTTCACGTATCTCCATTGAAGTATCGCCGCTGGAGTCGAGGCAATGGCAAGTCCGATGCCTAACTGTGTATACTGAGGCAATCCGAACGGGACAAAATAACAAACTGCCACCGCGGGGAGACATGCCAGGAATACATAGAATGGAAGATCAAAACTAAATGGTTCTCTTGTCTGCGCGCTACCGATTACAATTATGAAGATTAGAGAAATAACAGGGACAAATAATACAGAAAACATGATAATTAGTGAAGCATTGAGAGTCTGAGTACCACCTAGTCCCACTGTTCCCCCAACTCCACCATTGCTAATTCCACCGAGCAAGTTTTGGGTGGACCACAGGATTGTTAGTGAGATTCCCATAACCACTGTGACTATTATGTATGCCTCGGCCATCGTGCCGATGAACTCGGATCCACGTTTCACTTTCCCCTCTGTATACGAGAAAATATCCTTGAGCTTCGATTCCAGATAGCTCAATGCATCACCTCCGGTTTTCAGAACAGCAACGTAGCCACCGATAAAATCCGCAAACAACTTATTTGGATTCGTTTTTGTTACTTTTTCCAAAGCTGAAATAGCATCCATGCCAAATATCTCGATGTCCAAGAGAATCCTCCTCGCTTCTCTTGCCGCTGCAGGGAAGATGGCGTCAGCTTTGGAAAGTCTCTTGATCGTAATAAACGGAGAAATTCCTCCCCCTGCAAGCACCGTAATATAGCCGACTACATACGGAAGTTCATTTTCCAGCGCTGAAGATCTTGAGGAGGCGCTGATCTTCGGAAGATTCAGCATGAGCATCAATGGCGCGACAACAGCTACCGGAAGTGCGATGACGAATATCCCGAGTCCGGCTTGAGCTAAGAAGTAGGCAGCTACTACGATGAAGGGAATCGAGATCAGCATGAATAGCATTGTTATCGATATTATTCCTTCGGCTGAGATGTAGAGGTTTGACTTCTGAAGGTCGTTTCGCAGGTCTGGAAGTCTCGAGGCGAGTATTCTGGCGGGTTTGTAGGTGTACCTCAGAGAGAACCTCAGCAACCGATCGAAGAGAGTTATCTTGTTCGCTTTCTTCTTTGAAGCCGCCTTGCGCCCAGCTTTTTGAGTTGGGGGATAGAGTTCTTGCGCCAATTAGTAAATCACTGACAGATCAATGAATCATACTTCTAGCTTCTTGCTACTAGGTTGTGCCACGATCTCCCTCTCTTCTTCGAATAATGGTCTGGACACACTATCTGCCTTTATTCTTGCAACCATTCCCTCGGGGTCATTGTGGTACTGGGAAAACACCGTACTGATCTCTATAAAGTTCCTGATGTTTCGCGATCGGAGCCACTGCAAGACGAGTATCCTGTTCTGGATTTCTGTTATAATTTCCTTCATTGACTTTCCGTAGTCTTTTGCGAGCTTCCTCAGTTTGACGCTGTTTTCCAGAAACGGCATGAATTTGTCTTTCGCCGGCTCCCAGGAGAATGAGCGGAAATACTTGTTGGCATTTTCCACTTCCTCAACGGAAATGACTCTTCTCACGATTCTGGGGGAACCAGGATTCGATGCATTTGGAATAGCGACACGTCTGACAGAAAAGATTAGGTCTAGAAAGTTGATGTATGAAGGAGCTACATCCATTGGTTTCGAGGTTAGTCTCTGAATGGCTGACCCTGCGTCCTCTGCGTGCAAAGTGGCGAGTCCCCCGTGACCTGTTGAAATAGCTTGGAATAGCGCGTAAGCCTCTTCACCTCTAACCTCTCCCACGACCATGATGTCGGGACGCATTCTCATGGCTGTCTTGACTAGGTTGAACAGGGTGACTTCTCCAATGTTGGTCTCGGAAAGTCCGTAGCTGAGCCTCGAAACAAGGGCGACCCAGTTGATGTGATGTATGTTTATTTCCTGAACTTCCTCAATGGTCACGATTTTTGAATTCGGATTGACCATCGACAGGAGTGCGTTCAGAAATGTTGTCTTTCCTGACGCGGTAGCTCCGACTACTACTGCCGTAAAACGATTTTCAATAAGAAGCCAAGCATAAGCTGCAATGTTGTAGTCGAGGACTCCGAAGTTTATCAGATCTATTATTGTAATTGGATCCTTCCTGAATTTTCTGATAGTCAGAGTGGAACCCTGAGGAGAGACTTCCTTTCTGAAGGTGGCGGCAAGTCTGTGTCCTCCTGGAAGAGTAGCGTCTACGATGGGGAAAGCTGTGCTTACATGCTTTCCAGACATGTGAACCAATCGTACGATGGCGTCATCAAGCTTCTGTTCATTCTTGAAGGTAAGGTTTGTTTCTATGCTTTCGTATTTTCTGTGGTAAACGAAGACGGACTTTGCAGTTCCATCGACCGAAATGTCTTCGATGTTTGGGTCTCGCATCAGGGTATCAATGCCGCCGAAACCAACAAGGTCGCGTTCCGCGTAATACAGAATCTTAGCCCATGAGACTTGAGCGTTTTTTTGCTGTGTCAATTTGTAACGATCGGAAATAATTTTTGCCTGTTCGGCGAAGTATTTCTTCGGATCCACGTCCTCTCTCGGTGCCCTAAGTTCTGTTTGAAGAACTGAGAGTATGTTGTTATAGAGAGCCAGCTCTCTTTGAGAGAGTTCTAACTCATCCACGTAATAATAAGGAAGTTTCTGGGACGTGTCTTCCGCGATGATGGCATACGCAAAGGGAGGAATTAGCGAATACCTTTCCAACACCTCAAAGTTCTTTGGCATCGGTTTTCCAACCATCGGGCTTTCCAAGACAATCTCTGAAGTTTGAGATCCCTTCTTCGCTCTTGCGGCGAGTTCATCTGACGCTGATTTTGATTTAAGACCTGGAAATCTGATCTTCAAGGATCAGCTTTCCACCTCCCGAGATACCGTAAATTCGTTGTTAAGCACAAAATATCCAAGATATCCAATAGGCCTCGGTATTGTGACTCAATTTCTCCCACCGGTAAATTAATGGTTATGAACTCGCCCGCTTTACTGCGAAAATGGAGCTCGGATACTGATCTAAAATCTATTGCTCCTCACCTTCGAAGAAGGAATCCAACTAGCTCTACCCCTCTTGAAACAAAACAAAATGGAGATAAATGCGAGAGTGCGTGTTCCTGAAAGTACTGTTTCACTTGCAATCGGATAATGAGATTTGTCCAATAGTTGAGGCAAAAGATCTTTCCAAACAGTTTGGCACAGTCGCCGCCTTATCAACATTGAATTTGAAACTAAACCGCGGTGAGATCTATGGCCTTCTTGGTCCAAATGGTGCCGGAAAGAGCACGCTGATTAAGATAATCGCCGGGCTAATGGAACCTACTTCCGGTTCAGTGGCAGTCTTAGGGCGTAATGTAATGCTCGACCCAGTGTGGGTAAAATCAAAGATTGGGTATGTATCAGAGAACTCGATGCTGTATGAATCTCTTTCTCCCAGAGATTTTTTCGAGTTTGTTGCATCTGTCAGAAGAATTGAACCAAAGAGCGCTAATGAAAGAATCGAGAGACTTGTTCCCGCATTTGGGCTCGAGCAAATGTTCGATTCGCCAATCGCAACCTTGTCCATGGGTACGCGGCAAAAGATATCAATAATAGCAGCACTCATCCATGACCCTTCTTTGCTCTTGTTAGACGAACCTCTTAATGGGTTGGATGCCAAGAGCAGTCGAATTGTGAAAGACATCATTTCGCTGCATTCAAGAAAAAACGACGGCGCTGTCTTGTTCTCGACACACATCATGGAAGTGGCTGAACAGGTTTGCGATAGGATAGGGATCATATACAAAGGGAAGATAGTTGCCGAGGGCTCGCTTGAGGAACTTAGGAGGAAGGCAAGCGAAATCACTGAGGCCGCGGATAGCAACGCGCAAGATTCGGTCGGGACTGCTGCGACGCTCGAAAAAGTGTTTCTGAAACTGACTCATGAAGATGATGACATCGCTGGAACGATTAGGGCACTACACGACGCATTCTATGTAGACAGTTGAAATTGTAAGGGCGTAGTCCAGAATTGAAGCTTCGTGAAGCATGGGAACTTTCCGCAACAGCTTACAAGGAGGTTGCCTACAGATCTATCCAGATGAGTAGAGGGCAAGGCCAGGGATATGGGTCTTCGTCAGAGCAAGATCTAAGGAAGAGATTCAACTCTTCAATGGGAAGCGCGAAGTCTAGCAAATTGGCATTTGCTGTTCTGGGGACTATTGGGTCTGCTTTTCCTTTCCTCGAATACGGCGCTGCTCCGACGCCTGAAGCGTTGATCAGCGGAGTTTCCCTAAGCCTCTCAATCAGCTTGGCGTACATCGTTTTCTATTCTCTCCAAATTCTTCCATCATTTTCAAGTGGGGAACCATATTCTATTCTCACGATACTCCCGGTCGAAGAAAAAGAATTTTCTCTTGTTGCTACACTCTCGCTAATCAGGACGTTTGACTATATCGCGGCGAGCGCTACTTTTGTTCAGGTACTCGCCGTATGGCTTTTGACGTATTCTATCGGCGCTTCTTTACTGATGCTCGTTGGCGCGCTGATCAACATAATTTTTGCGATGGCACTTGCACTGTGGTTCTCCGGAATCTTCTACAAGAATGTGTCCAAAGGAGGCAGGTCAACACGTGCAACAATCGGGCGCTCACTCT
>JAJYUX010000099.1 GCA_021792315.1 archaeon | reverse complement strand
GTCTTAAAGCACTCTTTTCTGGTCATTTTCACAGTTGAGAATCGTGCATCCTGTTTAAGAGTGTCTTGAACAAAACATGTTGTACGGTGAGGAAAGAAAATGTGTTGGCACTGTCACGAGGAATTCTGCTGTCTACATGGCAGGCATCGCTACTATCCAAGATACTACTACGAGCGTCCTCCAGTCTACTACTATGAAGAACCAAGTCCAGAAAATCGTCGTGAGTATTTGGAAGATGAAAAGAAGATTCTTGAGCGAAGGCTAAAGGAGATCGAGGCAAGGCTAGCAGAAACTAGCAAGTAGATTCACTCGTGAGCCAGCAGAAACAAAAGTCTATTGACGTTGGATTTCTAGCGTCAATAGACTGGCTCCAAGCTAGTTCTCGGACAGACGCTTTGGCAGAGAAAGTGAAATTTGAGGATGATACAAAGTAGTCCCATCCAGTCTCACAATTCAGCTCAATCCCGCATGGAAGCCACAAACGTTCTTGATGTCTCAAATCTCAGCGTCAGGTTACAGGGAAGGAACCTCCTTGAAGACGTGAGCTTCAGCGTGAAAAAGGGCTCAATAGTTTCCATCGTCGGCCCAAATGGTAGCGGCAAGACCACACTCTTTAGAGCACTTTTGAATTTGATACCTAATACTGGAACGATAAAATGGAATGGCGATGTTAGGATTGGATACGTGCCGCAGAGTCTCGTGACCACAGATCTTCCAATTACTGTCAAAGAGTTTCTCAAGTTCAAATGCAAAGCGGATTTTCAGTCGTGTATAAGCCTAGTCGGTCTGGAAAATCGTATCCTTGGGCAAAGACTTGCGTCACTTTCAGGGGGAGAACTTCAAAGGGTTTTAATCGCATGGGCCATTGTGGACAATCCGAACGTGCTTCTCTTGGATGAGCCGACCTCTGGAGTTGACATTGGTGCAGAGGAACCAATCTACAACAGAGTGAAGACTTTGAAAGAAAAACTTGGAATCACGATACTCCTCATATCGCACAACATGCACATAGTAATGCACTATTCTGACTATATTCTTGCATTGAACAAGCGCATTCTATATTTCGGCGAGGCACAGAAAATAACGCATTCCAAGCTGCTAAGCCTAATGTTTGGGGAAATGATAGAACTTCCAGAGTTGGAACACGAACATCACATTAGTAGTGTGATCTAATTGCCAGAAGAATTACTTTACGGACTCGTTGTGGGAGTCTTTGTTGGATCCGCTGCTGGCTACCTTGGCTCAATAATGATTTCAAAGCACATGGCGCTTGTAGGGGATGCACTTTCGCATGTCGCATTGCCCGGTCTTGCCTTGGGCATTCTGTTCAACTTCAACCCTTTCATCGGTGCATTTGCGCTTCTCGCTACGACTATAATTGTCACATGGTACCTGCAAAAGTCCACGACACTTTCTGTAGAGGCGATAATAGGAGTGCTCTTCGTTCTCGCGCTCGCAATTGGGCTTCTCATAACTCCACAAGTCGATCTTCTCGAAGCACTTTTCGGCGATATATCGAAAGTCACATTCGCCGACACTGTAGTAACTGCACTGGTGTCCGTATTCGTAATTCTTGTGACGCGTATGATCTATGATAAGCTCGCTCTTAGCATGATTTCCAGAGAACTTGCAGTGTCGAGTCGAGTCAAGGTTGAGCAAGTGAATCTAATCTACTTATTACTTGTCGCCATGATAGTTGCAGTTGGAATAAAGGAGGTGGGAACAATTCTTGTTGGGGCGGTTGTCATAGTCCCGGCCGCAGCGGCAAGAAACGTCAGCTCCTCGCTTTATCGCTATGCTCTCCTCAGCGCAGTTTTCGGAATCGTCAGCGCGTTATGTGGGGTATTGCTTTCAGCCTATACCAAAGTTCCTGCTGGACCACTGGTCGTGATAGTCGGGGCTGCGATATTTGCAATAGGTCTCTTGGCTAGTTCGATATATGGAAGGTCTCAGAGAAAGATTCCGGCGTCGATGAAAGAGAGCGTTTCGTCTGCAGATGCGCAACTTGAAATGTAATTGAACAGTCATTTCTAGCCTAAATTCCTCCAGATGAACCGAATCTTCGGTGATTCGGTGTTTCCATTAATCATCTCTTCAAGCGACCTACCAAGAAACTCATACACATAAGCTTCCGCTTCCTGCATCAAAACCTCTTTACTCTTGCTTTCAATGGAGTACGAGGGTATTTCCTTGATAGTTCCAGTGTATCCACTTGGTTTCTTGCTTGACAGTAATACTTCGAACTGCAAACGGGAATCTCTCCGACATACCATCGATTAGGAGTTTAGCTTCAGAGAAGATCTATGCCAGACCCTTTCTTCTTTGCCTCAACTATCTCCGAGGTGTAAGGGAGTAATCTGTTTCCCATAGTTTGTGACAATTGGAAGGACTTGCTCTTGAACCTGCAATACTCAGATGAGTTTCGGAACGATGGCACTCGCCAGCAAAAATATCGAATTGCTTCAAAAGCTGTTCATCGAATGAACTACGACTACTACTCGTTAGATCATTAGGTAGACTTCGCCATTGTGCGCAATTTGTCTCTGCGATCGTCCATTTTCAGAGTTGTCTCAACTCTCTTTTCGCCTTGTCGCAAGACTGCTTCATTCGAACTTTGGCAGCTTCTAGTATTGTGCCCAATTTCTCGCTTTCGAGCATTGTTCCAATCGGGGTCGCTTGATACTTTAGGTCTTCAATTCTTTCTATCGCATCAAGAGCTGCGTCGATATGTTTGCCAAAACTCGTCGTTCCTGAACCTATTGGATTGATGCTCAGTTCGGCAAAGATGGCACTCTTAGAAGACATTTTCATTTCACTTGAGATTAGTAGCGCCGAGCTAGATAAAGTGAGTATACGATTGCCAATAGTGGTGATCCTATCTTGGAGAACTTGCTTTTCAGAAGCATTGAGTCGAAATATTGAATGGTTTCATTAGATTTCACAATTGCTTAAGCGGAAGTAACTTCCTACGATACCGTACAGATCTCTCTGAAAAGATTCAATTTTCGACAAGTGGATCGGAAGATAGCACACGACGCTTGGAAAGTCTATCAAAACAATGTTGTAAATCTGATTACAAACAAGACTTCTTCCATTATCGTCTATTGACGAGACAAGACAGATTACTTCTGTGAACCTTGCTTTGGTTCTTTGACCCTTCTTCTCTCACTCCGTTTTGAAAAATAGATTATGCCGATTACCTATCTATGCGTAATTCGCTACAACCGTGCTTCACTTTTTACTCAAGTGGCTTCTCTTGACATATGAATGCTATTGCGGAAATAATTTCTTGAGGTTTCTTGACCTCTCCCTTGCTTCTGGTCCGTATTATCCGTCGTAGTCTTGTTTCCACTTAGCACACAGTAAATGCTTACGAGAATCTTATTTGATACAGCGTTTGAAAGATCTCTATGTTCCACTATTCTCTACTCGCGAAGTAATCCCTTCCGCTATCTCGCCGAGCGATATTTCATGGCTCTGACCACTCTTTCCTTCGCAATTCTAACAGCCGCATTTCTGGGATAAGTTCTCTTATCGTAGACCTCATCCAGGATCTCCTTTGTATTGCGAGAAATCGTGCCACTTATTCTGTTAATTGCGTCTGTCTCGATTCCACCGTGATACTCTACGGACGCAGCTATTACGCCACCAGCGTTAGCGACGAAATCAGGCACAACAAGAACTCCTCTGTCATGGAGCAACTTTTCTGCTTTTTCAGTGACTGGTATGTTTGCCCCCTCGATGACAAGTTTTGCTTTCAGCATACTAACATTTCTTTCTGATATGGTGTCTGGTCGCGCTGCCGGAACAAAAATGTCTGTTTCAATACCTGGCAAGTCTTCTGCTTTCAGCACTTTCCCATTCTTGTAGTTCGTCACCGACCCCGTCACCCGCTTCACCCTTATCAGTTCCTCGATTTTCAGTCCATCCGGATCATGAATCGTCCCCTTTGAGTCGCTAGCGGCCACGAGCTTTACACCTTTCTCTGCAAGGAGTTCCGCCGTCGGTCTTCCAACGTTACCGAATCCTTCAACAGTCAGGCTCGCACCGTTCAGATCCAGATTGATGTATCCACGCGCGACGTCAACACATTCGACAATACCGTGAGCGGTCGCACCCATCTCATCTAGGGGTATGCCTCCGAGCTCTCTTGGTAGTCCGACCGCGCGTGATATTTCATCATAGATGATCGCCATGCTACTTTCGTCAGTACCAATATCAGGCCCTGGAATGTAATCTTCGATATTTCTTATTGCGCGCGCGAAAGTCCTAATGATCTGATTCTTATTTTCACTCTTCGAATCAGCGATGATGCCTGATTTTCCGCCGCCGTGTGGCAATCCTGCCATCGCGTTCTTGTAGGTCATTGCACGCGCAAGCCTTATGATTTCAGATGTCGTGACGTCTTGCACCATCCGTACACCGCCTATGGAAGGGCCAGCTGCGGCATTGTCCACGACTATTATTGCTTTCATACTTGTTTCCGGTTCATGGAGATGAATAACCTTCTGAGGACCGATCTCATCCATAATCTCGAAAATGCGTTCTTCGATTTCACTCATTGCTCGTGGCCCCTTTGATGACGTAATTGGATCAACCTATCCCTCCTTTGAGTTTTTGCTTTATTCATTCGCGCACCATAACCTGTATTCTCCTATTTGAAGTTCTAGCAACTGCGAGTACGCGGAGTTGTGTATGCAACCCCTCAAGTTCTAAGAGGCGTTCCATTTTTCATGTCCTCAGTCTCAACTCATTCGCCCTACCTTGCTTCAGTCTTGATCTCGACCGCTCGAAGTGTCGTGCCAACAACGAGCACGATGGAGCTGCGCAGAGATACCCATCGGAGTGACTGTAGACGAAGACCACTCCAATCACGATGATAGAAACAAGTAGTCCAATTGCCCTAATCGAACTGAGCCAGTCGATTCCAGTTGAGAGACTCCATGACTCTAAGGTCGCGGTCAGGACAGGCTCGAACGTCTAAAGAACCTGTTGCAAGCCCAAGACCGGCCGCTCCGAGATAGTGGATGGCTAGGTTGTAGTGAAGCACAAAAAAGTCTGATTAAGAGAGACAGCAGTGGCAAGCATGTTCCCCAACGACAATCCTCAAGGGCTACGTTCTCTTAGGAGAGCCAAGAGGAAATCCTGCCAGTGACGAAACTCCTATGTAGATTCCAATTCTGATCATCCAGAGAACGGCGTTTCGCCGGGATTCTTCGATTGTAACCATGGGAAAACCCAGCGCGTAGTAGCTCGAGTC
>JAJYUX010000013.1:11203-25252 GCA_021792315.1 archaeon | reverse complement strand
TCTCTTCAGCACTTTTGAAGCGACCGCAAAATGCAAGCTTGTTGGAACGCAAATTGTAACGGCGTCTAGTCGCTCTACCTCTAGCATCCTGTCCACGTCAGTATATGCTTTGCAATCGTATTTCTCTGACCACTGATTTGCCCTTGATTGATCAATGTCACAAAGGCAGCTCAGAACACCAAGTTCATTGAAAACTCGAAGATGGTTTTTCCCCCACCCTCCCGTTCCCACTACGCCGACTTTTAATCTATCCAATTACGAGGACTTCCTAAGTAACGAAATCAATCGGCAGGTTTGCCCTTATCATATGCGATTTTGCCATTGTTATTTGTTCCTCATATAGCTGGTAGAGTCTCATCTCGGCGCTTCCTGATAAGAAAATCATGAGATTGACCTTCTCCGGCCCTGTGGGAGGAGCAAAACCTTCTTTCATCACATTCATGTAATCAATATCAGAAAAGTAATCCCGCAGCCGCTCGACTAGGTCATAGGCAAGGTTGATCTTGTCTCCACGCATTTCAAGAATGTCTGCATCGGTGAAAAGAATTATCTTCAGTCTCGCAGCCTTTATCTCCTTAACCTTCACAAACTCTCTGACTCTTTCGACAAGGAAACGGCCATAGCTCTCGATACTCTTGTTTGCTCCAGAAGCGAGGTACAAGATCGGATCTCCGGTTTCGAGCGAATCGAGAATCAAGCTCAGGTCATATGAGCTGGAACTCAAATCCTCGCAAAAGATCTGTTTGTACTCTCTGGTGCTGTCGAGCCCGGCCTGAGTAAGTCGTCTAGCTGTCTCGAAGGAAGAGGCAAATGTAGCATATTTGGCAACGACGCGTTGAGCATGAATCAGTTCCGCCTTGGGTATTGATGTGACTTCCATTGAGAGTCCTGAAGCATCTACAACTGCAGAATGGGGAAGCTCCTTCGAGTCGCACCCAAAGACCGATGGTTTTCCAGAATCGAGGGGCGCATAGGCGAAATGAAATCCTTTGCCGCTAACCAGACCGGAAGAATGCTCAATCTTGTCAATGATCTCTTTTGATTCTGAGATTCCGCAAGGAAGACAATAGACAAAGAGAGTGCCAGAGCTCATATTTTTTGTTACGTCGCCCAGTCTCGTTTTTGCTTCGGCGGGGATTTCTTCATTACGTCGTCTGATCTTGGGAGTAAAGAAGATGACTTTCGAGCTGGATACTGACTCCTTCAAAGACTTGATGGTTAGCAATACTTCGTCTGCAAGCAACGAACGTAGCTCTCGATAATCACCGGCTATTTCTGGTCTCAATTCCATTGCAGTGCCTAGCGTCTCGTCGATCAAAGATACTTTGTATCCTCTAGCTGCCAATTTCGCTGCTATCTGGTATCCTTCGGAGCTCAATCCGTAAACCACGACAGATTCCCTCGGTTTTGTGTCGAAAGAATCTTGAGACATCAGATACTCTAGCTATCTCCAATAGACAGGTTTCAAATAGTTATTCTTGGAAACAGATAATCGCAAATTCCTTTAAAGAGCGACAGATAGTTTCTTGAACAAAGATACTGAGGATTCAATGGGATTTTAGCCCCATCGTCTAGTGGTCAAGGATTCGGGGCTTTGGACCCCGAGACAGCAGTTCGAATCTGCTTGGGGCTACTCATCTTGAGGCCAATTTTCGTAATTTATGAAGCGCGGGGCATTTTAGCCAAGAGAAACATCATAATCATTTTTATGAATGACATTATTGTATAGCGGCATGCTTTTTCTACCGACCCTGGGCCTAGTTGGAGGAGAGTGTCATTAATTGGTTCTCTACGCAAAGGACATTGTTGAACCCGATTTCATTGCCGTGGGTGAAGAGATAAGTGTCTTCGAAGCTGCCAAGATGATGAAACAGAAAAAGCATGGTTTTGTCATGCTGACTTCAAATGGCAAACCGCTTGGCATAGTCACGGAATGGGATCTAGTTTCAAAGGTCGTGGCTGAAGGTAAAGATCCAGCTGTGGTTCAAATAAAGGAGATAATGAGCCCAAATATTGTCACGGTGAAGGCAAACGACGGAATCGACTTTGTCTCGAAGCTGATGGCCGAGAGAGGAATACGGAGAGTGCTAGTAATGGACAAGGACAGGATCGTCGGGGTAATTACGTCGAAGACGGTACTAGCTAGACTGGAAGAGTACATCAACAGCATCTCAACACAGATAGCCCGACTCCACTCACCAATTTAGAATGGCTCCGGTTCAAAAGCCAACAGCTGATCCGCTGCATCTAGGATCAGCTGCGCCTAAGATGCTAGCTTCCGAAAAATAGATTCCATTTGCGTGCCCTGCCTGTGATGTCCGATCATTCATTTTCTTGGTCTTCATTCCAGGTAACATTTTCTTTGGCGAATCAAGTCCTTTTTCGAAATTTATTGTAGTCGGCTTTTCATAGATAGTCGCAGGGATAAACCATCGAGGAGAATCGATTGCTTCCTGAATGTCGATTCCAGAATCGAGCATTTTGTTCATAAGCTGCACGTGAATCTGTGGCTGTATATCACCTCCCATGGTCCCAATGGCGAAGAGTGTCTTATCATTCCTTTCTCCGATTGAAGCACAAAGAGTGTGAAACGTCCTTTTCCCTGGGGCGAGCGCGTTGTGGTGGGTACTATTCAACGAAAAATAACTACCTCTATTCTGCAACACAATGCCAGTGCCTTCTGGAACGACTCCAGATCCAAAACCATTGTAGTTACTTTGTATCATTGAGACCACATTGCCCTCTCTATCGCCAATAGCAAAATAGGTAGTATCACCAGTTTCATCCTTCTGATGTGCCGATTGACTCCATTCAGAGTGAGAGCTGAGTACTTGCTTCGCGAAATGCTTTGAAACGAAGTTTGCAGGAAGAGGAAAGAATGAAGGGTCGGCAATGCTTTTCGCTCTGTGCTCGTAAGCCTTGATGCATGTTTCAATGAGCAAGCTTTCCGAGTCTGACACTTTCCTCAAGTCATAGTTCTCAAGCATGTTTAGCCAGAGAAGCACGGTCGCTGCTTGGCTATTGGGGGAAGTCTCATAGATCCTCGTTCCCCGATATTCCGTCCAAATGGGTTCAACCAGCGTGGATGTGTGTTTCTTGAAATCATCATTGTCAAGCAGACAACCAGCCCTCTTCAATCCCTTTACGATCAATTCGGCCAGAGGTCCGTCATAGTATGTGCGGACTCCTTCTCTTGCTATCATTTTCAGGGAATTTGCAAGATCTCTTTGTCTCAACACAAAGCCGATGGCTGGGACTTCTCCGTCTGGCATGAAGAGCTTCTTCCAGCCTCCATATCGTTGCATTATCGGAAAGGACAAGCGGATGGATTCAACGTATTTGTAATTCAATGGGACTCCATTCTCTGCATAATCAATTGCCGGAGCGAGAAGCCGTCCCAGATCCATCGTTGCGAACTTCAACAGTTCACCCCACGCGTGGACAAGACCTGGCACAGTGATACAAGCAAGAGGCCCCCTTGCGGGTATCTCGCGCATACCTTCCTTTTCATACCGCTCTATGGTGGCAGATCTCGCGGAGCGACCGCTCCCATTTATCTCTCGAATTTTGCTTCCCAGTTTGAATAGAACAAAGGCGTCCCCGCCAAGGCCGCACGAATTGTTCTCAACGACGCAAAGGACGGCGCTAGTTGTTATTGCGGCATCAACTACATTGCCGCCGTTCGACAGCACGTCGGTGCCCGCCTTTGAGGCCAAGTGGTGAGCACTGGCAACCATTCCTTTGTTAGCGACTACACTTTTGCGCATGGTCATCACAATTTCACTTGACTCAGTCCGATGAGCCAGATTGCTTTGAATTACAGAGGGAATTCATCGATAAACCTGAGCTTCAGTATCACTCGCTTTTTCACTGAGTTTCTTATATTGATCGGCAAGCTTTCCAAGCTGCTCGTTGAGTCGCTTACTGCTCTCTTCAAGCTCATCAGTTGCTATTCCCAAGCTGTAAACCGAGTTGAGTGTGTTTACTATTGAAAGTACTGCTCCCGGATCTGGTAGGTCAAGAGAAGCTTCGACCAAGAAAGAAAGACCGCTGACTTTTCTGCTCAGGCACTGATTAAGGATGCTACCGCCGACACCGCTGATTAGAGCAGATTCCATGGGTTTGAGACCCTTGCTGGTCAAGAGCTTAGCTTTGTCCTCGTCTGCTACGAAGAATGTCTCTCTGTTCTCAGGAATTCCGTTCACGCCCACTCCCTCAAGCAAGACAACTTCTTTCACCTGTATCTTTTGAAACCAATCAAGAAGGATCGATGAAATCTCGTATAATCCTACAATATCGACGGGCATCTCCGAGATCACAACAACTAGCTTGCCATGCGCATCACTGTAAATCCGGAACGGATGACGAAGTTTCGCACCGATGAAAACAGCAACTGGTGGGATGTGCTGTGAACGGACATGCGCAACTTCATGCAGGTTTAGCTTTTCCACCATGTATCCCGCGGTTACAGGGCCGATAAGGCCGGGTCCAATAAAACCGCCAAAAACCATAGGGCTGTCAAATTTTGTCTTTACTAATTCCACTATGCTTGCCTGAAATAGGTGGTCGGACAATCCATTTCGATGGAGATCGCATCAAACACCCATATTTGCTTTCGTATCTTTTTGGTGGGTGATGTTGCTGATTCACTTTATTTTGCAAATAAATGGTCGCAATTCTACGATTTTGTAATCGAATTTTGAGGGTCAGACGCGAGTACGGAGCAGTTCAAGGTAGGTCGTTCTCTTTCAGGTATTTGAGTGCAAACGCAAAGAAGCACAAAATATCGTTGAAAGTCAATAGTAATGGAGATATGGTGATGACTCCATGTCTTCGATGTTGGCTTCGAAATTCGAACTACTTTCAGATGACCTAAGAAAAGTAGTTTCAGAACTTGGATTCGACCGGGAAACACCTGTTCAAACGCAGGCCATTCCAGCAATTCTCGAGGGACAAAATGTTCTGATAATCTCTCCAACTGGGTCAGGGAAAACGGAGGCAGCCTTGCTTCCGATACTTGAAAAAATAAGACTGAAGACGATGGGTGATGGTATCAAACTAATTTACATTACACCTCTTCGTGCCCTAAACCGCGACATGCTAGAGAGGATCGAAAAGTGGGCGATGCGGCTTGGCTTATCAGCGGCGGTAAGGCATGGTGATACTTCACAGAGCGAGAGGAGGAAACAAGCGCTTTCTCCACCAGACATTCTGATTACAACCCCGGAAACTCTTCAAGTGATCTTGGTCGGATCAAGGCTTCGGGCTAGCCTGAAAAATCTGACAAGCGTTGTTGTTGACGAGATTCATCAACTGGCTTCAGACAGAAGAGGGTCTCAACTCTCATTTGGTCTGGCACGGTTGGAACGAATCGTTGGTAGGAATTTTCAGAGAGTCGGCTTGTCTGCAACAGTGGCTAACGCTGAAGAAATTGGTCAGTTCTTGAGCGGAGTTAGTAGAAAGTTCCGCATTGTAGACGCCAGCTCTGTGCAGAAGCAATTTCTGTACAGAGTGGAATTGCCGAAACCGACCCGAGAAGATGAACTTCAGTCAAGGGAACTGTTCATCTCACCTCAGACCATGGCAAGGATACATAGAATAATCGACCTAATCGAAGGTCATGAACGTACCCTTGTATTTGTGAACAGCAGGACTTTAGCGGAAGAACTAGGTTCAAGGTTGCATTTGCTAGGGATCAAAGTGGGAGTTCATCATGGATCCCTTCCGAAAGAAGAAAGGGAGAGGACGGAAGAAGAATTCAAGGAAAGAAAGCTAAGAGCGCTAATTTGCACAGGTACTCTTGAATTAGGAATTGATATTGGCTCGGTGGATTTGGTAATACAGTATATGTCACCTAGACAGGTCAATTCGTTGATTCAGCGAGTAGGAAGATCCGGTCATAACTTGGCACGGAGGTCCGAAGGGATAGTGCTGGCCGTCAGCCCAGAGGACTCACTTGAAGCGACAGGGATATCATCTGAAGCTTTAGATGGAAAACTCGAACCGACGTTTGTTTACCGAGCGCCAATGGACGTCCTCGCGCACCAAGTTGCCGGATTGCTAATGGAGCAAGGTGAAATCGAATTAGAAACTGTGCTGGAAATCGCCAGATCCTCTTATTCATTCAGATCTCTTACAAAGAACGACCTAAGTTCAGTTGTAAAATTCATGGAGACGATGGGATACCTCACAATAGACGGAGAAAAGATAACGCGAAGAAGAAAGTGCAGAGAATACTATTTCGAAAATCTTTCCACCATTCGTGACGAAAGAAGATATTCCGTGATAAATCTGACCACGCAAGAGAAGATAGGAATTCTGGGCGAAGAATTCATGGTTCTTCATGCAGAAGTTGGGTTACACTTCATAATCAAGGGAAGAGCCTGGCAGATTGAATCAATCCAGGAAGAGAAGGTCTATGTCACACCTGTTAAAGATCCGGGAGCAGCTGTACCAGGCTGGGATGGTGAGCTGATTCCCATCCCGGAGTCTGTGGCCAGAACCATCGGTTTTGTAAGGAGGGAGATAGAGACGAGCTTTTCAAACAAGACCAGTAGAACTAGCGAGGAATTCCCGAACATCGAGAAATCTGCGAGAGATTCATTTGTGGAAGAGACAAGAATCCAGTCGAGGACATCAAGCGTTCCCACTGACATGAAAATTGTTGTTGAGAGCTTTAGGAACTATCTTGTTGTCCACACCTCTGCCGGAGACAGAGTCAATCTGACGCTGGGCGAGCTCTTTGAAGAGCGCCTTCTCAGAATGGGTGGTCTAGTTAGAAATTGGTGGAGTGACGGCTATCGAATTCTGATTGAGCTTTCAACTGGAGAAGTCGATCTCGAAAGCGTGACAGAAAAGATATTCCATTACGACCCAACTTTGATAAGTTTCATAGACGGGGTTATGCGAAAGCATTTTCCATTTGGATACGAGATGAAGTTCATCGCGGAGCGATTTGGCGCTTTGAAAAGAGGAAGGATGCTCTCGGGGGATGCCCTGAAAGAGCTCGGGGTCAAGTTCAGATTTACTCCCATCTACGAGGAAACCATGAGAGAGGCCTATGCAACGAAAATAGATATTCAAAGGACGGTTGAGATCTTGAAGGCCATTGGCGATGGAAGCTTGAAACTTGAAACAAAGCACTTGGAGAACCCAAGTCCACTGGCAATGTACATCTTGTCAAGATACGCAGACTCGGAAGATTATCGAGACGCAGGCCTAGATTCCGTTGAGTCGATGAAAGCTGCAGCGAACAAAGAAGTAGTGAGCCTCTTGTGCATGGAATGCGCAAACCTGAAAGAATTTGTCAGAGTGGGAGATTTGCCGGAATCGCCGGCATGTGAAAAGTGCAGCTCGAGATTGCTTGCGGTCTTGTTTTTCGGAGCAAGATTTGCTGCTAGTTCTCTCGCAAAGAAGAGGTCAGGAGATGTGATTACGAAGGAAGAAAGAGAGGCTATCTCAAAGGCAAGGCGATCGGCAGACATCGTGCTTTCGTACGGAAAGAAGGGAATGCTGGCTCAATCGATCTACGGAGTCGGACCTCAGATGGCAGCGAGGATACTCTCGAAGATGCACGAATCCGAACAGGAATTCTACGAGGATCTTATGGAAGCCGAGATTAAATTCATTGAGACAAAGAAGTACTGGGGTTAGAGTCAGTGTCGGAAGAATTCGAGACTAGATTCTGCGACCGCTGCATGACCAGAACCAAGAACGTTATCGTCAATTTCGAGAATATCAGAAATCCCAGAGGTTATGCAAACTTTCGTTGCGAAAAATGCGGTAGGGAGAGGAGAATGAGGTTACTCAGGCCGAGCGCAGAATCATCTTATTGATCTCAGATGCGATACAGTTGCGCCCAGCTTTCTGGCGTTATTTGCAAGCGCGCGGGTCGAATTTTCGAGCAACACAAGGCCTTCCCGTTCTCTCTCTGCATGCGTGTTTAGGATTATTTGGACATGAATCACTGATTGTTTGTCTTCAAAGCCTCTCGGATGTGATTTTACATATAGGACTGAAGCATTCCTGGCTGATATTTTCGAAATGGCGGGGGAAAGGCGCGACTCCGATAGACCAACAATCTTAAGCCAATCTTCGGCTTTTATAAAGTCAGAATCTTCACGCAATTGCGAAACCAAAAGCTTCTTGACTATTGCTTTCATCTCTGATGGAACTCCAGGTAGCGCCACAATTCTTGTATTCTCATGGCTTATGAGAACAGCTGGAGCACTGCCGACAGGATTTTGAAGAGGTCTTGAACCTTCAGGAATTCTAGCCATCTTGAGGCTGGTAGCTGACAGTCTCTTGGTCGGCCGCCCTAAGAAAGCCCTTCGCCTAAAGCTTTCACGAAGCATTCTGACGGCTTCCGAATCCAGTTTTAGATCCTTTCTCAGAGCGAGTGCCAACCCTTGAACCGTCATGTCGTCGTAGGTGGGGCCAAGGCCGCCGATTGAAAATATCCAATGGGGTCTTGTAGAGATTGATTGTTTGAACGTAAGCGAAATGACTGCAAGTTCGTCGCGAACAGTTGTCCTCTTTACAACTTTGAACCCGATGCTCGACAGCTCGCGACATAGCCAGAATGAATTAGTGTCAAGGGTAGTACCATTAAGGAGTTCGTTTCCCACGACAATAATCTCTACTCGTTTTTGATCTTCCATTTGGGAAACCTTCATCACTAGGCAATTTAAAATGAAGTTGATTTTCGTGAAATCAATCTTCCTTGCCGGAACGGCGGGTTCTGGAAAATCAACTCTTTGTGCAGCTCTGCTACCCTGGTATGAGGAGAGAAATGCGACAGTAGCATCGGTTAATCTGGATCCTGGAGTGCAGGAACTTCCCTACGAACCTGACATTGACATTCGAGATATGTTGGACATTTCAACTGTAATGCAGAATTACCAGCTGGGTCCAAACGGTGCTCTAATAATGGCAGCCGACCTTATCGCGACTAGACTCAATGACATTCAGGAGTCTTTGGATTCGATCAATCCTGACTACGTGATATTCGATTCGCCTGGTCAAATTGAACTGTTTGCCTATCGCGACAGCGGACCATACATCGTCGAGAACATACAATCCGAAGGAAAGACAGTTTTGTTCCTATTTGATTCCACTCTGGTCGCAACACCAAGCAACTTCATAAGCATAGCATTGCTGGGAGCCTCAATTCAACTTAGATTGCACGCCCCACAAATTTCTGTACTTTCAAGGAAAGATCTTCTCGGCCCCAACCTTAAGAAAGTGATGTCTTGGTCTTCTAATGCAAGGAAACTTGAAGAAGACTTGATGAAGGAATCAAGAAGCAGCTACGAGCTTGATTCTTTCGTTTTGCGCGATCTTGCTAGAGCAGGCGCTGGACAGGAATTATATCCTGTCTCTGCTACGACGAGGGAGGGCATGATTGAGCTCAGTGCTGTGATAACTCGACAGATGAATTTGGGCGAAGAAAACGAGGAATGATATTAGACCGCAAATGCAGATGTTTTTCTGATTTAAGCGACCGTTAAAGTTTTAAACCGATGTTGGAACATTTGTATGTTACGCTTGGTGTTTCGCTTGTCCTTACTAGCTTTGCGGCGAGGAGTGTAGGCTATCTTGGTTTCTATAGATGTCATCGAGTCCAGCCCCTCACGAATTCGTCTTCGCCTCAAGAATGTCGAGAGAGCTTACGCAAATGCGATCAGGAGGATCGCCATTTCGCAGGTTCCCACTATGGCGATTGATGATGTGGTCATTTTGGAAAATTCTTCCGTGATGTTCGACGAACTAGTTGCCCACAGATTAGGACTGATACCGCTAAAGACTGATCTGAACAGGTACAACTTGCCAGAAGAGTGTGATTGTAAGAATCCCCTGGGCTGTCAAAAATGCCGAGTGCTTTTAGTTCTAGATGCGGAGGCGAACGACAAGGTTCGTACAGTGAATTCAAGCGACTTGGTATCCGAAGATCCTGATACGAAGCCAATCGCCGACAATGTACCCATTGTGAAATTGGCACCTGGTCAGAAGATAAAACTAGAAGCGTATGCAAGGTTGGGCAAGGGTAGTGAACATGCAAAGTGGCAACCGGCGTCCGCATCAGTTTTGATAGAGACAGGCAAGCCAGACGAATTTGAGTTGTATATTGAATCGGTCGGTTCTATCCCGGCTCCAGAAATTTTCGTTCGTGCAATTGAGAAATTACAGAAGAACCTTACTGAGTTTGCAACGCTTGTAGCAGCCGAGTGATTGAGATGAAAGAGAACAGACTAAGACTAAATGTCGGAAAAGAACTCCAGAAACTTTCGAAGATATCCAAGAAGCAATTATGGATGAACGTTTCAGACAGGATTCTCTCCTCTCGGAAGAATCGTGCCTCCGTCAATGTCGCAGATATCTCGAGAAATACAAGAGACGGATCGAAGATAATAGTTCCTGGCAAAGTCCTCGGCTCGGGTTCTATTAATCATAAAGTGACTGTTGCGGCGTTGTCTTTTTCTCAGGGAGCAAAAGCGAAAATCGTTGCTTCTGGCGGGAAATGTCTTGAAATTGCGGAGTTTGCTAAATCAACTCGAGAAGTTAAGGATGTGATAATTCTTGGCTAGTACGGCAAAACCCACGTCGGAGTCCAAGACTATCTATGTCGATGCGAGTGGTCAAATTGCAGGAAGACTCAGTTCAAAGGTTGCAAAATTACTCTTGGTCGGAAATAACGTGGTTGTGGTGAACGCAGAACGCGCACTTTTTTCTGGTTCAAGATCAAACGTTATGTTCGACTTTTTTGAGCGATTAAAGATTGCCAGCGTCGTGCACCCAAAACACGGTCCTTTTCATCCAAGAACTCCTGAGATGATCTTCACAAGAATGGTTAGGGGCATGATCCCGAGAACCAAATCAAGTGGAGTCTCAGCTCTCAAGAGGCTCCGCGTCTACTCCGAGACACCTAAACAATACGCGAAAGTCACATTCAATAATTTTGAAGAAGCCAAAGCATCAAAGCCACTAGCCTATTATGTCCCGCTGGGAGAAATTGCGCAAAGAATAGGTTGGAAAGGAGCTTCAGGAGTGTAATCGGTATGCCTGGAAAAAAGACAAAGTTGTACTCTGGCTCTAGAAAACAAGCACGAGCTACGGCAGCAATAATGCCGGGCACGGGGAAAATTCGAATCAACAATGTTCCTGCTGAAATCATCACACCAGGGGTGGCGCGACAAAGGATAATGACTCCACTAGTTCTGGCTGGTGAACTCAGAGATAAAGTCGACATCAACGTCAGGGTTTCAGGAGGAGGGTTCATGGGTCAAGCTGAGGCTGCATCCATGGCAATATCTAAGGCGCTGGTTGACTGGACACGGGGTCAGGAACTTAGAAAGAGGATTATTGAACATGATGTGCACCTTCTTTCGGGTGACGCGAGACAATCTGAAACTAAAAAGTTCGGAGGGCCAGGCGCGAGACGACGAAAGCAAAAATCATACAGGTGAGATTGGTTGATCATTCCAGTCCGATGCTTCACATGCGGCAAACTCGTCGCCGACAAGTATAGTGAGTTTGCAAATAGAGTGAAGAACGGCGAAGAACCTAACCAAGTTCTCGACTCGATTGGGCTAAGGAGATACTGTTGTAGAAGAATGCTAATCTCTAGCATGGACGTAATTGACCAGCTAATGCCCTATAACGAAGCCCTTTGGAAGCGACACGTCGAGTTTTCGAACGATAGATTCTAGGTTTTAATCCCGATTCATCGGGTTGAGTACGTAAAGCCTGAAAAGGGTGGTATTTCTTGGAAGATTTGTGGACGTTTGAGAATAAAACAGATTTCCAGTCGCATGGGCTCATTCTGCGTGATTGAACTAGGAGACTTCAAATTAATAACACCATGCGACACACGAGTTAGAATACTCGAGTCACTATCCAAATCTGACAAAACAGCAGAGGACTTGGCAAAGGAGACGGGAGCCTCGTATTCAACAGTGATGGATCATATGGATCTTCTGGAACGAATTGGCGTCGTAAGCACATATCTGAGAAAGATGGAGTCTGAGACAGGTCGGCGAAAGATTTGCTTCAAACTAGTCAAGTCTTGATTGGGTTTAGTCGCGGAATTTCGGGAGATAACCCTTAAATATCATTTCGGAGATATAATCAGCTTATGTCGATTAAAACAGTTGAAGGCACAGACAACAACTGGCAGCAAGAAGTGGAAAGAGCGAACGTTCCGGTGGTAGTTGATTTCTGGGCACCATGGTGCGGGCCATGTAGAATGGTGTCGCCAACTATCGAGAAACTAGCACAGAAGTTCGGAGACAAATTAAAAGTCGTCAAGGTAAATGTCGATGATAATCAGGCACTCGCGATGAAGTACAACATTATGAGCATTCCCACCATTGTGGTGTTCAAAGACGGAAAAGCTCTAGATCAAGCCATAGGTGCGGCACCGTCAGAGTTTTACGAGAAAATGTTGCAAAGGAATCACATCATTTGACAGACGGCGATTCTAGCTCCAAGAGATTCTTTGACATTTCCTCTACGTTTAGGGCGGAGCGAAGGAGAAGTGTGGACATTGCGCAGAATTTCGATGAACTATTCGAAATTGTCAAGAGAGTGGTTGAAGAGGAACTCGGAGCTCACAGGGCAGGATTGAGCCTTGTTCTGACAAGTATGTCAAATGAAGTTGGAGCTTACTATCCCGTGGGCTCGAATGTTATAGTAGTAAATATGTCGCTCATCAATGATTTGAAACGAGTAACTAGGAATCCTAGAGAAGTAAACGCGTTCATTTTTATGGTGCTGTTACACGAATATTTGCATAGTCTTGGTTACCTAGAAGAGAAACGAGTTAGGAACCTCGCTCTGATGATTTGCAAGAATACACTTGGACTAGATCATCCGGCGGCTAGATTTGCCAACTCAAATTGGTTGGAGACATATCCTCAACTTAACTTTTCAAATGGGTCGAATTCTAGGGACTACGAGGTTGTCAGAAAATTTGACAGCTCTAGTACAAGCTACATCAGATAGATGCGACTCAGCCAATGGTAACCATTTTATAAACTGAAAAAACATTTGTGTCTTACCGGTTTTGTTATTTGGCTCAGCCTGACGAGGTAGAAGAGGAGGGCTCTGCTGAAGCGACGCTTGCTCCAGGGCTCTCCGAGAGAGCTCTTCTCTCAACAGGAATCCGTATTGGGACTCTTGTAAAAACGAAGAGCATGGATCACTTTGTAAGTAGAACGCAAGCGAATGGACTACATGTCATTGATGTTTCAAAGACTTTGGGTAGAATCGATATCGCCGCTAAATTCATTGCGAGGTCAGAGATTTCTAGAGTAGTCGTTTATTCAGCGAGAGAATACGCAAAGACACCAATTGAAAAGTTCTGTGAGGCTACTGGTGCAATTGCGCTAACCGGCCGCTTTATGCCAGGGACATTTACTAATCCCTTGTATCCTCAGCACTTGGATCCGGAAATTGTCGTGGTGGCAGATCCTGCTGTTGATTTTCAAGCATTAGATGAGGCCTCAAAGCTAGGGATTCCTGTGGTTGCAATTTGCGATACGGACAATGTGACGGCAAGTGTCGACATTGTGATTCCCGCAAATAACAGAGGCAGGAGTGCCCTTGCTGCTATTTTCTGGTTGCTTGCTAGATATGTGTTGATGCATTCCGGAGCAATCACTTCAGAACAACAGATGAAGCACACGATAAACGATTTCGAAACGAAACTCGTTGAAGAAGACGACGAAGAGACCGCTTTCGAAAGTTCTTAAGGATTGGAAAGCCATCCTTAATCTAAGGTTTCTACCTTGGACACGGATACGACTAGATTGCCCGCAGTAGCTGGCGCGTTCTACCCTGCAGAAAAGGATGAACTCTTCGAGTCAATTCATCGTTCTTTCACACACCATATAGGTCCGGGTTATTTCCCCCAAGGGGCCTCTCGGAGCGGCTTGGAGACCTTTGACTTGGAGTGCCTCATAGTGCCCCATGCTGGGTACGAATATTCGGGACCGGTTGCGGCAAATTCGTATGACGTGGCAAGCACTTTCTTTCAATCACATTCAAAAA
>JAJYUX010000013.1:0-11193 GCA_021792315.1 archaeon | reverse complement strand
ACTGTCATCATTCTTGGCCCCAATCACTACGGAATTGGAAGTGGTGTATCGTTATCAGCCTTCAAGAAATGGGTCACGCCGTTAGGTACAGTTGATGTAAATTCGGTTTTTTCTTCAAAATTATTGCAAAAATGCAATATGCTCGACTCCGACAAGATTGCACACTCGAAGGAACATTCTATTGAAGTTCAGCTGCCCTTCCTTCAGGCTGTATCTCAGGGCCGTTCTTGGGACTTTGTTCCAATATCATTGATGTTACAAGATCTTCAAACTTCCAAGGAGCTTTCCGATGCCATATTTGAAGTGATTAGACAGTCTGAGGGTAGTTTTCTATTGATTGGATCAAGTGACTTGACTCATTATGAGCCGCATGCGCAGGCTAAAGGAAAGGACTTGAAGCTTCTCGAAACTATCCGCAGATTGGATACCGATGCATTCTATACGACCTTGGAAAGACTATCGCTGACTGCATGTGGATATGGCGCAATCGCGACCGTAATGCAGCTTGCCAAAAAAATGGGAAGGAGAGAAGGATTGATATTGAGATACGCTACAAGTGGTGATGTTACTGGCGATAACTCTTCGGTGGTCGGATATCCTTCGGTGCGGTTTGTTTGACACCAAGAATTACTGCGAGTGCCCCTGGAAAGATAATTTTGACGGGCGAGCACTTCGTCGTACATGGAGCGTATTCCATCGCGGCCGCTATTAACAAGCGTGTTCAAGTATCTATCTCAGAGGTAACTGAAGACTCGTTCATTACAAATGGCCGATTGGAGTCCAAACTGACTGTCGATGATGGGAGATTCCCCGTCATGAAGACTATATTGAAAAATGCTTTCCATAATGAGAGTCGCTTTAGAAAAGGACTGGAAGTTGTTGTTACATCAGATATCCCGGCGGGATCTGGACTTGGGTCATCGGCAGCAATTTCCGTGGCTACAGCTGCGGCGGCGCTGAAATTCTCTGGTTCAGATATTGGTTCCAAAGCGATATTCGAGCTGGCAATGTTAGGAGAGAAACAGGTTCATGGAAATCCTTCTGGAATTGACGTTGAAACCAGCCTAAGCGGCGGCTTATTACTTTTCAGTCGAAAGAATGGCCCAAAAGCGATCCCGCTAGATAGGATGGTCCAAATTCTGATCGTATACTCAGGAAAGCCTAGAAGAACTTCCGAGCTGATACGCAGAGTTGCGCAAAGAAAGAAGCAATTTCCCAATTTCTTTAACTGTCTGACTGAGGCCGCATCTTTCTTGAGTTTGGACGTGGTAGATGCACTAGCCTCAGGTGATCTCCCTCGACTGGGAGCTCTCATGAATGTTTCCCAAACTACGTTATCTTGGATAGGAGTGGCAAACCCCACGATCGATAAAGTCATCGAGGAAATTGCCCAACGTGATGTTTACGGTGTGAAATTGACAGGTGCGGGCGGTGGTGGTAGTGTAATCGCTTTGCCGAAGCCAGAAACAATTGACGCTGTTATGAAATTCATTTCAAGAAAATATGCAACAAGTTTTGTTACAGATATACCTCACGAGGGTCTAAGGTGGGAATCTTGAATCCTCAAGTTACCTTGGTCAAATTGGGAGGAAGTCTGATAACACAAAAAGATCGCCCTCTCACTCTAAATGCTAAGGGAATACGATCGCCGGCCAAAGCAATATCGAAGACTCTGTCTCGCAAAAGAGACACGTCAATTATGCTAGTCCATGGAGGCGGGTCATTTGGTCATTATTATGCATCAAAATATCGACTAACGACCGTTAAGAGAGTAGCGCCTGCAATTGGCGTATCAAGAGTGGCAACCAGTATGTTAGATCTACATTCAGCTGTGATCCATGAGCTCGTGGAGCAAGGAGTGCCTTGCAAGTCGATCCTTACTTCTGAATTAATCACCCATGATGGGCGACACATATCAAGTGCCGGAGCACACACTGTCCAACTTCTGTTGCAGAGCGGATTTGTGCCAATCACATTTGGAAATGTTTCAATAGGCGCGGGGGGAACTTCAATTATCTCGGGAGATCGAATAGCTCTCAGCCTAGCAGAAGTGTTGAAAATTCGACGAATGATCTTTGCTATGGATGTAGATGGAATCTATGCTGATTCAGACCTGAACGGCAATATCATCCGCGAGTTGAAGCGGGGTGAAATTAGTCACTCTAAAAAGAGAAAATTCGACGTCACTGGGGGTCTTGACTCAAAGATAGAGATTGGTTTTAAGCTAGCGGAACTAGGAACAGATGTCTTCTACGTCAATGGATTGTTTGAAGAACGACTAGCTAATCTGATACAAGGGAGAAATGATGTGTTCTGTACGAGAATCAATCCGAATAATATATGAGTTCGTGATCTGATGAAATGCAATAGAGAATCCTGCGAGGCATAGACATTCCAATTGGCTCAGGGAATTGAAACTGAAAGACTTTCTGAAGTTTTGAGAACAAATAAGAATAGTCTTGATCGCTTGATTTTGGATTTTCTTCCTGCTACAGATGAAAATCCCGAGATCATGGGTTTGCATGAAATGATGCGAGATTATCCGAGCAGGGGAGGAAAGGGACTGCGGGGTTCGTTATGTCTTCTCTGCTGCGAATTGTTCGGAGGCGACAAACAGGATGCGATGATTGCTGCTGCTGGACTAGAGTTGTTTCAGAATTGGATTCTGATTCATGATGACATCGAAGATCAGTCAGACCTTAGACGGGGCCTTCCCGCATTACACAAGAAAGTAGGGTTGGAGCTTGCGATCAATGTTGGAGACGCGCTGCACGGCAAAATGTGGGAATTACTTCTCCAGAACCGAAAGAGGTTAGGCTCCGAACTGACAATAAGAATACTGGATGAATTCGCCAAAATGCTGAACGCCACTACGGAAGGGCAGCAAATGGAGCTTCGATGGACTACTACTGGAAGATGGAATATAACAGAGGCCGACTATTTTATGATGGTGACCAAGAAATCTGCTTGGTACACTTGCATATCTCCAACACGATTGGGAATATTGACCGCGTCAAATCGTAATAGCAAACAAACTCTGCTGGATGAAAGCTTGATGACCCTGATTGTTGAATATGGCACGCATCTAGGGATCTCATTCCAGATTGTGGACGATGTATTGAATCTGATGGGTGATGAATCAAAGTATGGGAAAGAAATTCTTGGAGATCTTTTTGAAGGCAAGCGAACATTGATGTTGATTCATCTCCTCAATAGATGCGATTTGTCGAAGAAGCGGAGAATAATAGATGTTCTTTCAAAACCACGAGAAAAGAAGAAAACAGATGAAGTGCGATATATCTTTGACTCGATGCTGGAGAGTGGGTCAATTGATTACGCAAAACAAACCGCGAAGCAGCTCTCTGAAAGGGCGCTAGGGGAATTCGACGAAATCGCTTCCTCACACGGGATCGTAAACACACCGTTTTACAGTACAACGCGATCCTTGGTTGACTATTTGACCTCTCGAGATTACTAATATCAGAATACAAGATTCCCAGCAAGACGAATTTCAAACGTGAAGATAGTTTATGCCAGAACAAGACGACGCGGAGATTTCCAACAAGGTGAGGAAATTTGCGCTCCTTAATGCCGTTGAACATTCAGGAATAGCAGACGTCGGATCAGTTGTAAGTAGAATTTTAGCAGAAATCGTTAGTCTTAGAAAAGAAGCGCAACTCGTGAAAAGGGTCACCAGTTTTCAAGTTGCTCAAGTCAATATGCTGGATCGGGATACTCAAGAGAATGAACTGAGGAGGGAATTTCCAGGTGAGCTGGAGAAGTATTTAGCTATAAAGAAACAAGTTTCCAAACGGGATTCTGAAAGGACCGCAAACCTTCCAGATCTTTTGGACGCTGTTTACGGCGCTGTTGTAACGAGATTTCCGCCAGAGCCTAATGGATTCATGCACATTGGACATGCAAAGGCGGCAATGATTGGTTATGAATACGCCAAACGCTATTCTGGTAAATTCATTGTAAGATTTGACGACACCAATCCATCTGCTGAACAGAGAAAGTACTACGATGCTTTTCTCGAATCACTCAATTGGCTGGGGATAGAAGCAGACAAAGTGAAGAATGCATCAGACGACATTCTACTTTTCTATGAGCTTGCTGAGAAACTTATCGGGAATTCCGGAGCTTACGTTTGCTCTTGTAGCCAGGAGGAAATGAAGAGGGATAGAGGTTTGGGCGTAGAGTGCGCTCACAGACACCAAACAAAGGACCAAAATCTATCCCTATGGAAGGAAATGCTCTCGGGATTGAAGAAATTAGGAACGACTACCCTTCGGCTGGTTGGAGACATGCAGAGTCTGAACACTACTATGCGCGATCCTGTTCTCTTTAGAATAGTAACAGATCCACATCCACTTAAAGGTAATCAATTCTGCGTATGGCCGACATATGACTTCGATGGGGCCGTGGAAGACAGCCTAGATGGAGTTACGCATGCCCTGCGTAGCAAAGAGTATGAACTGAGGGATGAAACGTATTATAAAGTACTAGATGCGTTAGGGTTAAGGAAACCGAGAATTATCGAGTTCTCACGACTAGAACTTCAGAATACCACAGTTTCGAAACGAAACTTGAGAAAGCTATTGAATGAAGGTCTGGTTGGAGGATGGGATGATCCGAGACTTCCTACAATTGCAGGTTTGAAACGGCGAGGTTTCCTACCGGCCGCAATTCGGGCGTTCATTCTAAGTATGGGTATTAGTAAAGTCGAATCCCAACCAACTTGGGATCTGTTCGAAAGCATCAATCGAAAGCTTCTAGATCCGGTCTCGAAGCGATTCTTCTTTGTTGAAGATCCAGTTGAAATGGAAGTACTAGAAGCACCTCGTCTGGAAGTTTCATTGAGGTTCCATCCAGAAAAGGAGCTTGGTCGGAGAACAATAGTAACGGAAGGAAAGTTCATGATTCCTGGTGGAGATGCAGGTTCTCTCTCGCCTGGCACACTGATCAGACTGATGGAAGCTTATAATGTCGAAGTTGTGAGCGCCGGATCGAAAATCATAGCGCGTTATGTTGAAGGAGATTCGATAGATCGTCTGAAGAAGCTGCAGTGGGTCGTCCCAAATGAATCACTACCTCTTTCGATTTCCGTGCTCGGACCTCTACTGCTAGGGGAAAAGTTCAATCCCGAAAGTTTGAGGCTAGCAAAGGGTTTGATAGAAGCTAGTGGTAGTGACATCGCGGTTGGTGAATCTTTTCAGTTAGTTCGATTCGGGTTCTGCAGATTGGACTCGCCTCGCGAAGCTATTCTGACGCACAAATAGATCTCGTTCGCTTCTTTTCCAGCGTTTATTCAGTTGCCCTTGCATTAGGAGATAGACTGGACAGAAGTGAACCATAGGATACAATTTATAAGAGGGACAGAAAAATGCATTTTGGGCGAAAGAAGAAATGAACCCATACCAAGTGTACACTCTTCAATTCAATTCCCCCTTGAGGAATGTTTGAATTGGCGAAATCATATTTCGTGAAATTTGAGACACCAAAAGAGATCTCAGACGCAGCGTATGAAGCATTGCGTCAGGCCAAACAAACAGGGAAAATTCGAAAAGGAACTAACGAAACTACGAAGGCGATTGAAAGAGGCATCGCAAAATTGGTGATTATCGCCGAGGATGTAGAACCTCCAGAGGTAGTTGCTCATCTTCCAATGATCTGCGAGGAGAGGAGCGTCCCTTTTGTTTTTGTTCCAACAAGGGCAAACATGGGACCTGCCCTTGGAATCGATGTAGGGGCAGCATCAGCTTGTATTATAGAGTCGGGCGACGCTCAGGCCCTCATTGACCAGGTAGTGGCGGCTGTTACGAAGCTCAAAGCCCAAGGTTGAGCATCAGAAACTCAACTGTTCTTGAACGTGATATCGAATGAGCACAAGAGCTGAAGAGCGAGTAACTCCTGCAGAGGTAATTCAAGTTGTTGGTCGAACCGGTGTAGCTGGTGAAATAACTCAAGTGAGAGTTAAGTTGCTAGAAGGGCGAGATCGCGGCAGAATACTCACTCGAAATGTGAAAGGTCCGGTACGAATGAGTGATGTGCTGATGTTACGTGAAACTGAACGTGAGGCAAGGAAAATTAAGTAGCGGTAAAAGAGTTGATTTGTTGAATTGTCATACACTCCGAAACGTTGCTCGTTCTGCAACAGACTAATTTCTCTCGGTACTGGTGTCATGTACATCCGAAACGACGCAGCAACTTTTTGGTATTGCTCGTCTAAGTGTAGGAAGAACGCAACTGAGCTCGGGCGGGATGCGAGAAAACTAAAGTGGGCAAGACATACTTCTAAGGTTCAAAAATCTGTCACTGACAAGAATGTGAAAAGGTAGATTCACTTGGATCGCACTCTGATCGTTGTGAAACCCGATGGAGTAAGCAGAGGCCTTATCGGTGAAATCATTTCAAGATTTGAGAAGAAGGGCTTTAGGATAGTTACGATGCGAATGCTCAAATTTGACTCAAAGTTAGCGACCAACTTCTATTCCCCACATGTCGGAAAACCTTTCTTTCCGGAACTGGAAAAATTCATCATTTCTGGTCCTGTGGTGGGAGCAGTATTAGAAGGAACCAAAGCTATTGAAGTTGTCCGCGGCATGATCGGTGTCACAAAGAGTTTCGAAGCATCAAGCGGGACCATCAGGGGTGATTACGGATTGGGTTACACTGACAATGTCATTCATGCATCTGATTCTACAGAGAGCTTCATTCGCGAATCAAAAATCCTTTTTCCAGATCTAACCTAATTCATTTTGCAACAGTGCAATATGCCTGGTTCTTGGGCATTCTAGTCAGCTCTTGGGTTGATGCCGTGATTGAGCGGAGACAAGATCATGATACGACAACCTGTCGTTGTAGTACTTGGCCACGTAGATTCTGGCAAGACCTCATTGCTCGACAAGATGCGAGGAACAGGCGTTCAGGCAAGAGAAGTTGGAGGTATAACTCAGCATATCGGCGCAAGTTTCTTTCCTGCGCAGACGCTGAAAGAGATTTGTGGTCCATTGCTACAGACAATTGGTGGCGGTGAGATCAAGGTTCCGGGATTGCTTGTTATAGACACTCCGGGTCATGAGATATTTACTAATCTGAGAACGCGAGGAGGTTCAGCGGCGGACATCTCAATTCTGGTTGTGGATGTTCAGAAAGGATTGGAAGCTCAAACCTATGAGAGTCTTGAAATTCTTAAACAGAGGAAAGTTCCATTTGTTGTAGCGCTAAACAAGATAGATTCGATTTCAGGCTGGAGAAAGGGAACTTCTGCCTTTGTGACAGAGTCAATAAAGAAACAACCCAAACCTGTAGTTGATATCTTGGATGAGAAGATCTACACTGTTGTGGGTTCTCTGTCCCGCTCGGCAATAAACTCTGAGGCGCTCTATCGCGTGAAAGATTTTCGAAAGGAAGTAGCGATCGTTCCCGTAAGCGCGCGAACAGGAGAGGGCATACCCGAGCTTATCGCCATTCTAGTGGGACTGACACAAGTATATTTGCAAAAGAAACTCGCGGTTTCGCAGGATTCTTCCGCCCGAGGATTGGTCCTGGAGATAAAGCAAGAACCTGGATTAGGTGACACTGCGAACGTAATACTGCTAGAAGGAAAACTCTCGACTGGTGATTTTGTTGTTGTGGCAAAGAAGGACGGTGCCATTTCGACCAAGATCAAAGCCATGTTTCTTCCCAAACCCTTGGACGAGATGCGAGACCCACGCGACAGATTTGCTTCGATCGATTCGATAACTGCGGCTGCAGGGGTGAAGATTATCACTCCCGATCTCGACGGCGTTCTGGCAGGGTCGCCGCTTATTTCTGTTGACCCTGAACGAATAGATCAGATCAAAGCTAGTGTTGAGTCCGAGATAAAGCAAGTTATGATTAGCTCGGACGTCAACGGCATCATCTTGAAAGCAGACACACTAGGTTCATTAGAAGCCATTGTAGAGATGCTGAAGACAAGGAACATATCGATCAAGCGTGCTGACATCGGGCCTGTCACTCACAGAGATGTTGTTGAAGCATCAGCGGTCAAGAGGACAGATAGGTATCGAGGCGTCGTCCTTGCTTTTGGAGTCAAGACGCTTCCAGACGCCGAAAGAGAAATCTTTGATTCTCAGGTTAAGATTTTCTCAGAACAAATAATATACAATCTGATAGATAATTATCTTACTTGGGTCAATCAGGAAAAGGAAAAGGAACTAGAAACCGGTCTTCAATCTCTAACACCGCTATGCAAATTTCAATTCCTCAAAGGCTTTTCATTTCGCAGAAACGATCCAGCCGTTTTCGGGGTTGAGATTTTGGAGGGCAAACTTCGCCAGAAGTGCAATGTGATTAACGAAGAAGGCAAGTTGTTAGGATCGATTCATCAAATTCAGGAAGAGGGAAAGACGATAAACGAAGCTCACAAAGGGATGCAGGTGGCTGTATCGATGATGGGCCCCACTATTGGACGTCAAGTGAATGAGGAAGAGATACTGTACACCTTTCCAAGCGAGTCAGAGCTCAAGATCATCAGGGAAAAACATCTCCAAGACTTTTCTGAAGAGACTCGAGACCTGTATGAAGAAATTGTGAGAGTTCGAAGGAAGAGTAGCCCGCTATATGGGTACTAACCCAAACAAGACTTATTAGGACTATTCGAGAAAATTGTTCAAATTAGTGCTTTTGCTGAATGGCGTCCTTCAAGATTGTCATAGCCGATCCGAAAACCACAAAATCGCAGTCTGTAGAGCTCAAGGATCAGCAGGCTCAGCCTTTGTTGGGGATGAGAATAGGAGATGAAATTGACGGTTCTCTGTTGGGATTGCAGGGACGAGTAGTTATCACTGGAGGGAGTGACAAAGCTGGATTTCCAATGCGCGACGATATTTCTGGAGGCGTGAAAAAGTACGTCCTGATGACTAAGGGAACTGGTTTTCGAAAGGACGCGAGTGAAGGTAAGAAGAAGCGAAAACTAGTCCGTGGAAATACGATCACCGACGAGATATATCAGATAAACGCAAAAACTGTCTGATCCTCTGTCTTGGATTCATCTGAAGTTCAGAAAAGAGCTTATATTGGCAAAATGTGGATAATACGTTCTCCTCATGGCAACAGTTCAAACTGAGGTTCGCTCACGAAGGATTCCACGCCAGCCAGAAGTTAACATAGGTACTTCTGGTCACGTTGATCACGGCAAGACGACTCTTGTTCAGGCGATAACAGGAATATGGACGAGTGCCCACAGTGAGGAACTCCGAAGGGGAATTACGATAAAGGTAGGCTACGCTGATGCAGCCTTCTACAAGTGTCCGAACAGTCCGACTCCTGCTTGTTTCACAACGGAACCAACTTGTGATAAGATAGGGGGCGGTGAAGGGTCGCTGCTAAGAGTAGTGAGTTTTGTTGACTGTCCAGGACACGAAAGCTTGATGGCGAACATGCTTTCGGGAGCTGCGGTTATGGATGGTTCGATCCTCGTCATAGCTTCAAATGAAAAAGTCCCTCAACCACAAACTCGTGAACATTTGCTTGCTCTCCAGATGATGGGCATGAAAAATATCGTAATAGTCCAAAACAAGGTTGACCTGATATCTGATGACGATGCGGCCGAAAATTACAACGCAATAAAGAATTTCGTATCGAGGAGTGTTGCTGCCGAAGCCCCGATTATACCCATATCAGCTCAACATCGCCTAAATATTGATGCTTTGATAGAAGCAATTGAAGATAACATTCCAACTCCCAAACGAGACGAAAGTGCCCCACCACTAATGCACGTTCTACGCTCTTTTGATGTGAATCACCCTGGCCTTGACGAGTCTAGACTTGTAGGTGGTGTACTCGGAGGAACTCTCCTTCAAGGAGGGCTCACTGAAGGGGATGAAATCGAGCTAAAACCTGGGATAATTGAAGAGGGTAAACTGGAAGCTGAACCAATAATTACGCGAGTTAACTCCATAATGACGTCGGCAGGTGAGTCGAGTTCAGCAACTCCGGGAGGATTGATAGCTATCGGCACTGAGCTGGATCCGTTCTTCACGCGGAGCGATCTGCTAGTAGGGGCAGTGCTGGGAAGACCTGGCAATCTCCCTCCTGTATTTGAATCGCTTTCAATGGACGTGAAACTCTTTGATACTGCAGTCGGAACTCAAGACTTGGTCAAGGTGGATAGAATCCGAATGAGTGAGATATTGAGGCTTAACGTTGGCACGGGTGTGACTGTAGGCATTGTAAGTTCAGCGCGGGAGACGATTGTGGACTGCAAGTTAAAGAAACCCATCTGCGCATCAAAAGGGAGTAGAGTGGCGATAAGCAGACGAATTGGTGACAGATGGCGTCTAATAGGTTCTGGCATGGTAAGATGACTTGATGCGGATTCCTCATGGTTCTACTCGTATGTGATTCCGATTTTCTCCTGAAAGTGGCTAGCGAACCGCTGCCAAGCTTGCGTTCTTATCTTGATTATTCCAATCTAAGTTTCGCCACTATCCCAGAAGTGGTAAGAGAGCTAGAGGGACTTGCCCATAGCAGAGAAAAGACTACGGCTAGGAAGGCCAGGTTTGTGTTACGTCTCATAGGCACAACGATAACGTTGATAGATCAACGGGCAGACAAGAACAAGAACGTTGAAGCTGATATCGCCCTTTACGAATGTGCAAGACAAATGGATTTTCTCGTGGCGACGATGGACGGGAGGTTATTATCAAGATTTGAACGAAATCGACTACCCTTCCTCACACTACGCGAAGACAAACCTTTCGAAAGGAGCTTCGGTAGAGCAACGTATTTATCAGCCAGGAAAAAATCAATCTAAGAAGGATCTCTCGTCATGTTTCAAATTTCCGAGCTAGAGGACGTTATCCGTGTGCCCCCTGCTAAATTTGGCGCGAAGTTGGACGAGGTTGCGAGAGAGATTTTAAAGAGCAAGTATGAGAGCACAATTAACCCCGATCTTGGCTACATCGTGTTGATCACAAATATCGCGGTAGATCCAACGGGGAAAATTATTCCAGGAGACGGAGCCACATTCCACAAAGTGAACTTTGATGTTATGACATTCTTTCCGAAGGTTCAGGAACTTGTGGAAGGTGAAATTGTAGAAATAACTGATTTTGGTGCTTTCGTCAGAATTGGTCCTACTGATGCTCTGCTTCATTTATCGCAAATAACGGATGACTACCTCACGAGCGATGTAAAACAAGG
>JAJYUX010000098.1 GCA_021792315.1 archaeon | reverse complement strand
AAGATAGCTCTATTGGATAGAGCATTATGTTTTTCAGCAATTGCTTTTCGCTCGATAGCAATAAATAACTAAAACTTACTTCCTCAAGTAGTCTCAAAGCATTTGCAATCAAGTTCTATTAGGTCGATCACCATAGCGTTTTTTGTTGTAGTAGTACTAGCTTTCTCCTCCGCCGTCACCCTGGAATCCTTCGGGCAATCGCAGTCTGAATCCGAGTCACTTCAACTGACGGTGTACCCAGAAGGTGCTGTGACAATTTCTTTTAACGCCACACTTACAAATTCGACCCAGCCAGGAACAATTCCGGACGCAAGCCTGCATGTTTCATCTACCACCTCAAATGGTATAGTCTCTTTGATCGTCAGCGGTAGTGCTTCCATTCCTAACCAATATAGGAATCAGGCACCGTACAACGACACAGGATCTGTATCAATTTCTGGTTCGTATTCGAACGATGTGTCGAGAGGATCGATAACTCTTCAGATAGTGCCTGGCATATCATCTCCTTACTCTTCCTTTCTGATGAATTATAACGGCAATAGCAATTCAATCACAGCTACCGGTAATACAACTTTTCAGTATGGCACTTACCAAGGAGGAGTAACATATGACCAAAGCACGATCAGTCAGCTCGTCACTCATCTTCAGAACGAAATAAACGCAACCTATCTTAACACTTTTGCGAGCCAAGTTCCCTATGCGGGACTGAGTGTTTCGCAGGAATCAATCAATGCCAACTATGGGTCAAGTTCAGCTCTGATAAGTGCCAATATTCAGTTATCTGGAAACATTAGTGCTTTGCCGGCTGCTTTTATCACTCAAGAGTATTGTCCCGCACTTCTAAGTACGGGCGGATCCACTTATAGCTCAAGTGGTGGTTCGATATACAGTCAACCCCAATGCGAGTCGCTCTTCTCGGCTCTGTCGATAGTCTTCTCGTCCATCAAGAGCTACAGTTACAATTTGAGTTACTCAAATGGCATCGCGGGCTTTCAAGTCTCGCTTCAAGCGGCCCAAAATATCAATCTCACCCAGTTGACAAAGCTTTTGGAAAGCATGACCCCACAGACCCAAAGTACTTATGGGCAATCTACGACGGTTCCCTATCAGCTTCTGAACTCGACTAAATTCAATTTGTCCCATTTTAAAGCCACGTACAGCGAAAGTCAGCAAGCAAGTGGAGAATATACAGTCAAAATTGCAACGAGTGGCCTCACGGTATATCCACCCATTACTAGGCAGGGAAACCAGATCAATATGTCATCGGTTTTTGAAGCTTTCAACTCTACGTCTTCCTTCCCCGGAAACTTCACTCTGGTTGGTGGTACTGACTCAGCCGGCACAGTTCATCTTGCCTTGCCGCCAGGAGCGCCGACTCCAACATCGAGTACCGCAAACTCTGCCACTTGGTCTTCAATACAGTTGAGTCAACTCGCTAACGTGGAATTGTCGTCCAGCAGCTCACCACAAGGAACAACTGGTTCCACCAGCTCAACGTACTCATCCACTAATGGCGGTGTGACAACTTCAACTGGAACATCTGCTTCTAAGGGTGGCGGCGTTCCAGAATTTCCATTCCAAATAGTCATTACAGCTGTCTTCACGCTACTCATTGTCGCTTCATATCTGGTAATCAGGCGTCATCCTTTAGAACGTGGCCCTAAATACCACCGCTGACGGCCTACATGGATTCCGGACATCTGCGTTTTGTTATCTGGGTCAGCGCTTCGTCGGGAATAGCGGCAATTACAGCTACCAACTTCCCGCAATTACTGAGCCAGGATCTTAACGACAATTTCGGGAGCATCTTTCCCGCAATTCCGTTCGCCGCACTTCTGAGCGTACTGTTTGCCCTCCGCTGGAATGACTTGCACGACACCTTGTTGATGGAAGGACAGTTGGATACAGAGGTTCCTACGAGAATTGTAGGAGTTTGCTTGGTAGCATCGCTCGTAGTGTTGAGAGGAATCACCGGAAATTGGGTCGAAACCGCAGGAGTGGCGCTGGTCGCGACTTTTTACGGAATGTCCCTTTTAATGAACCCGCTTACAAATAGGATCGTGCTTCCCTACGCGGCGATATATTCAGTCGGAATCGCCGCTCCTTCAGTCTTGGAATGGGGTTTTGGCGCACCGCTTGTTTCAATCTCAACAGTTTCTTCTGCAAAGATTGTGTCATTGCTGGGTCTTCCAGTAACTTGGGATGGGAGCCAGTTCAGTCTCATTTCAAGGGCTGGCGGTCTTGTCTCCGGCACGGTAACTGCCGGATGTTCCAGTGTAATTTCTATCACCACATTCTTGGGGCTTCTCGCTTTGATGCATCTTGACTTGAGAAAAGACTTGTCTTCAACTGCGAAGGTAGCCATTGTAGGAGTCACAGTTCTTGTCTTCTTGAATGCGGTTAGAATAGCCGGACTGATCTGGATTGGCTACGTTGGCGGAGCAAATGCCTTGTGGTCTATCCACAACTGGCTCGGATATGCTTTCTTTATCGGATTCTATCTTGCTGCCTTGCTTGTTTATTCTAGAATGGGAAAAAGATCAAGAGTCGGTTTGTCTTCGCCAGGGAATAGATCCTGGTTTCATCTCTGAGTCCGGATAAAGTCTGACTCCACATGAAGCGATTCCACTACGATATTGAATTGCAGTTCCCTATCCGAACGGGATCATCTGCAGAATCCACTGCTGAAATTCTTTAGACAAGTTAATAGAACCATCTGACCGAAAATATGGTTTAGAGGAAAATGTCGATTCAAACGTCGTACATCTTGAACCTCGGTTCGGTCATCAATTCTGGAGATATAGATTCGCTATTTTTTGCTGAGGACAACGAGCAATCTGCTGATCCATTCCGAGTTGAAGCTGACTCCATAATGACAAGTAGAACTTGCGTCATCGGGTCCTCTGGAAGTGGGAAAAGCTACTCCGTGGGTGTAATTTGTGAAGAACTCTGCAAGGCGAAGGTTCCATTTGTAATCATAGATGTTGAAGGTGAGTACTCCGGTCTCAAGGAGAAGTACGAGACCATCTGGGTCGGAGATGATAGCGATTGTGACTTGAAGTGGAGTCAAAAAGTAGACCTAAAGCTGCTTGCAAAGTTGGCGCCTGAGTCTCCACCAATTATACTCGACCTATCTGAAGCTAGCCGCCCGAGGGAGAAAGTTAACGAATTCCTGATTGCTTTGTATTACGAGGTATCCAAGAGGAGGACGCCCTATATGGTTGTGATCGAAGAAGCTGATAGATTTTCTCCACAGTCAGGTGGGGATCGCCTGCCAATAATTGATGAAATTGCAAGACGGGGAAGAAAGCGTGGTCTGGGGCTGATGCTGTGCACTCAGAGGCCCTCGCTTGTGGATAAGAACATCCTAAGCCAATGCTCAAACCAAATTATTGGTAAACTCGTGATTAAGAACGATCTCAACTCGGTTGCACAGTTCTTTTCCGGAAGAGACCCCCCAAACGTACTGACCAATTTAAAACCAGGAGAGTTTTTCGCACTTGGCGGACTGGTAAAGGAACCAACTAAGGTGAAGTTTCGAGAAAGGGAGACCAAACATGGTGGAATGACTCCAAAACTTGGTACTGCTACCGTGCGCCCTTCTGTTGAAAGAATGCTCGCATCAATTCAATCTACCAAACCTGTGACTGAGAATGAGATTCGAGAAGAGATTCCAGTCGCGCTTCCCAAACCCGAAATTGTCCGAGAATTACCGCCTGCTCCGAAGATCGTTCCCACTGCATACGAGTTGGACAGATCTGAGATACGCGCCGAGATTGAAGATACAGAATTTCCTGAAGCTGTCGCTCCACTTCCGATGGATGATTTTCTCGACTGGGACAATTCTAGAAAGACCTCAGGGATTATGGGTTTTACGCCACTTATTGAAAGAGAATCTGTCCCGAATCTTCTGAAACTTGGAAAGAGCTACAGAGTCTTTGGACAGAAGGAGAATGTAACTAGAGTCGGTTTAGCCTACAGACCAATTATCGAGATCGGAGTGCGAATCAGGTCTGGCGTCTTGAAGAAGAAATTCGAGACAAGATACTTCTTTATGGACGGTGTGAGTGGAAAGCTTGCCGCAATTACTGACAGGCTGAACTTCAAGAGCGGAATTGAGAAGCTGCTCGGATTGAGTGAATGGCAGATTCTCGTCCTGAAGGAGCTGGATCCGGGCAAAGACCTCAGCGTCATTGAGATTGCAAGCAGGATAAATAGGACTGAGGATGAAACTCGCGGCTTGTTGCGAGGCTTGGAGGCAAAGAGGCTAGTTAGATCCTCAAAGATGGGAAGAGCGAGGATGTATCGCAGACTCGTCGATGTGCCAAAGGTGGAACTTCTGTCTAATCCTTTGCTCAAACTCAATGAGCTCGAAGTATCAAATAGTTTCAAACTTGCCAAGCTAAAGATCAAGGACGCCTCTGTTCGAGAAATCGTAAAGGGATTGTGGAAGGGTGCGGACATGGAAAGTTTCAGACAAATCTATTATCCTGTGTACCTCGCCGAACTGATTCTCAACAGGAAAAAAAGATACGTCTGGATTGATGGAAGAACGGGCAAAGAAATCGAGTTCTAGCAATATAGCGTCTATTGGCCTTGCATTTGCTTTGATGTATCTCTTCCAAAAGATAGATTAGAGCGCCTCGCGCTGTTTCTGCCGGTGTATGAAATGAAAATCTCCAACATTGATGTCTATCAGCTTGGTCAGCCTGCAGGAGCCGGAGGAGCAACTTGGGCGGGAAACTCGATCTTGCTCAAGCTCACAACTTCGGATGGTATTGTTGGTTACGGTGAAGCTGTCCCGACCTTGAGGGTGCAGCCGGTGATTCAATCACTCAAGGAGGTTGCTCGTGTTTACAAAGGAAAGGATCCTCTAGATGTCGAAAAGAACATGCATGAGTGGCACAAACACGATTTTTATCTTCCTGTTTCCTTTGAATCAACTACTGCATTGAGCGCTTTCGACATTGCGTGCTGGGATATAATTGGAAAACACTTCGGCGCTCCTATCTATCAACTTCTCGGCGGAATGTTTCGTTCGAAGGTGCGCCACTACGCGAACGGGTGGTACGATGATTGCGTTACTCCTGAGCAGTTCGGGAAGAAAGCCAAGAAATTCCAAGAAATGGGATATTCTGCTCTGAAGTTCGACGTTTTTGGGAACAACTACAATTACATCGACGACAAAGGGATAGAGTTAGCATATCAAAGAATGAAGGCTGTGAAAGAGGCCACGAACGGAAAAGTGGAACTCTTGATAGAACACCATGGCAGGTTCAATCCAAATTCAGCCATCGCCGTCGCGAAAAAGCTCAGTGATCTGAATCCTCTGTTCATGGAGGAGCC
>JAJYUX010000097.1 GCA_021792315.1 archaeon | reverse complement strand
TTCGATATTCTCGTTGATCGTCGAGTAGTCTTTGCAATGGCAAATATTCGACCAAAATTGACAACGCGCAGCTTGCACGCTTCTTCCCGATGACCTTGACAAGTATTCGCCCTAATCCCTTCCTACATGTCGTGGTTCGACTTAATTCAGCTCTGCTTTGCAATCGTTCGTCAACATGTTACCACATTTAGGCGCCTGGAGTTACAATCTGGGGGGTACCCCCGGGGGGAGGGGTGGGGGGTGGGCCCCTGCTTTTTCAGGCAAGATGCGGACTGGTCGACGATAACAAACTGGTTTGGTCATCGAAGGCAAAAGAGTGCAAGGTACTGATCGCGACAGATTGAATCTAACTTTACAGCCACAATCAACAGCGAGAAAGTGGCTTATATCCTTTCGTTAAATAAAATTATAAATTTATAAAATTATTTATTTTTTGATTTTGAATGCCTAAGCACTTCGTCTGATTCTTTCTCTTGGACATTCCCACTGATTTGAATTTTGAAATAGTTCTTGCATGTATTATAACTCAATTTCTTTCAGTGCAGTCTCTAGCATGCCTGTCAAGTGTCCTTTTGATGCATAATTGAACCGCGTCTTCCGAGCCTGAAACGCTGGTTCTGAAGATTCAAGATTCTGCCCTCTTGTCCTCGAGCAGCTTGATTGCGGCATTGAGGCCACTGAGTATCCAGTCGAGATTATTTGCAAATTCATAGTCCTTGTTGCTCAGCGCAACTTCGCGTTCGGTTGTTATCCGGCTCCTCTCGCGCGAGAGGTGGTCTATAGCATAATCTAGTTTGTGTTCTCCTGCTTTGCTCAAGAGTGAATTCCCTCTTTCTTTGCATGCGCGTACTATTTTTATTTGTATGTATCCTTCGCGAGTCGATGCTATCTTCAATGTGAGAGTGTTGACTCATAAGTAGTGCAAAGTCCAGATTCACATGATATCAGCAGAATTGCCTGCTATCACCACAAAATCTAGATGACACAGCGGAGTCACAACCTCTGGGAATTTACGTCCAGAAGGACTGAAAGCTAGATTATGAACTTGGCATAGATAGAATGCTAGAGTCAGAAGAATTGAAGCGAGTTACGAGCCCAGCTTCCCTTGAGGCGGAATCGATTTTATATCATTCGCGCTAACCGGTCTCCAAGAGCCGACCTTGACCAAGAAACTAGTTACCGCAGATTCCGCTAGCGTTGATACCTACATAGCAAAGTGCCCGAAGAACGTCCAGAGCAAGCTAGAGGAGATTCGGGCGGCAATAAAACAAGTGGCACCGGACGCCAGTGAAACCACCAGTTACTTCGAGATGCCGGGGTATTACTATCCGGGCTACGACTATAATGGAATGTTCGCATGGTTTGGTCTGCAAAAATCGCACATTAGCCTCATGTTGCGTCCTCCGACGATACAGAATTTACAAAAGGAGCTCGCTTCCTACGATAGAACAAAGGCGGCTGTTCACTTTCCACTGGATGCCAAAGTACCCGTCCCATTGGTGAAAAAGTTAGTAAAGGCGAGTTTGAAGATTATGAAAGAGAAGCCCAAACGTTAGGGTCGTAACCCTATATTATGTGCGACAATGTAATTGACGCATGTGGATTTCTTACTCTAGTTATCGACGTTCAAATTGAAATTCCTGGTTTCATTCTCTATGGATCGTATTCTGTTTATGTTCGTGTCTTTCTGGCACGATCTTAGGATTTTTGCGTGATCTGAGGTCATGCGGTATGAAGACTAGGAAGATCGTGATAATTGCTCGGAAAGTTCAGAAGTTGGTTGCCTCGCTCGTCGGTGCCACTGGAAGAGTCGACAACTTTGTAGACAATATGTCTATATCTTGTTTACAACCAACTACCGATTTATGAGCGAAGTAGTAAGCGTCAGAATCAAGAAGGAAACCAAAGAGGCTTTGGAACGAAACGGTGTTGACATTTCGCTTGCAACAAGGACATATCTGGAAAAGCTTGCTTGGAAGTCCACGAGCAAGAAAAATCTCCGCGAGCTTCACAAATTGATAGAAAGGAAAGTGAAGCCCTCCCATAAGGGCTTTTCATTGAAAAGCATCAGAGAGGATAGAGACGATGTCCATTGAGTCTAACCCGAACCCGCTAGAAGAGAACGTAGTTTCACAAATCATCGATTCTTCCGCCTTGACAAAGTACGTGGCGAAAGAACCTGACTGGGCGAAGATTGAGAAATACCTTGCCAGCGCCGATTCACTTGAACTTGCGCTTATAGAAACAGGCAACGCGCTATGGAAAAAGACTCTGAAAAAGGAGATAGACCTAGAAACTACAAAGAAAATTGTTCAAATCCTTTCTGGCTCTATTTGGTTTCTGGACCAGCAAAAATATGTTGCAAGAGCTCTTGAAATAGCGGTGAAGTATCGCATTACCGTATACGATTCGCTGTTCGTTGCCTGTGCAGAGATGGAAAACAGCGATCTGATTTCATGTGATGGTAGACAGATCGAGGTTGCGGAGGAACTGGGAATCAAGACGATTTCAGTCTGAAATATCAGATTGAGACTGTCCCACTTTACTTCTGAATATCCCGTCCGTTTAGGCATGTGTTTGCTTAATGGCTATTCTTTCTGGTACGCCGTCGTGAATATGGTGTAATCCAAATGCTCACCTTCAAAGACACGCGCTTCTGGGGTTTCGAACCGCAAAGCACACGATTTGCAGATTATCCTGCGAGTCGTGGTCTCTCTTTGATTGCCGTTTATTAAACACAGAAATTCAACCATTGATTGTTTCAAGAATTGAAGATGTCCCAAGAAGGAAGAAATTGGTATCAGTTGGTTCAGGATAAGGGAAGAGTATTCAAATTTCGATCATTTTCGAGCGCAAATGCACTTCTTGCGTATCTCGCGATTGCAGATTTTATTTTTCACATGGTGTTTGCGACTAACTACGGATATTTTCGAGATGAGCTCTATTACATTGTGAGCGGAACGCAGCACCTCTCTCTAGGATATGTTGACTTTCCACCGTTCATAGCCTATGTAGCCGCTCTGCTCAACTTAGTTTCGAAGGATTCTCTCCTTTTGATCCATATTGTTCCTGCCCTAGTTGAATCCATACTTGTTTTTGTCACTGGGATGATAGCTAGAGAACTAGGCGGAGGTAGAAAGGCTCAGCTTCTTGCCGCCGTTTCAGCTCTCCTTACACTTGATTTTCTTGCCTTTGGGTCTATTTTCACCCCTGACTCATTCGATTCCCTCTGGTGGGCTCTTCTTGCCTATCTCATAATCAGAATTGTAAAACGCGAAGAACCTAAGCTTTGGGCTGTTGTTGGATTGGTTGTTGGAATCGGTTTGCTTACAAAACTGACAATCTTCTTCTTCGTGTCAGCCTTGTTCGTTTCATTTCTTGCGATTCCTTCGAGCAGGAAGTACTTGAGATCAAAATGGATCGCAGTCGGTTGCTTGCTTGCGATTCTCTTCATCTTGCCCATAATCTACTGGAATTCTGTGAATGGGTGGCCGATGGTTCATTTCTACCTTGATTTCAGAGGAGATTTCAGTGGAGGCGGGCCCTTGAACTTCACCTATTCTCAAGTAGCGGGAATAAGCTTTCTAAACGTCCCAATTTTTCTGATTGGTCTCTACTTTTATCTAGGGTCAGAAGGCGGCAGCCAGCTAAGAGCTATTGGAGTTTCGTATATCATTCTCTTTGTGTTCATGGCCATACTGGACATGAAAGTATACTATTTGATGCCTGCCTATCCAATGCTATACTCCGGAGGAGCTCTTCTAATTGAGAAAAGCTCGATCTCAAAGAGTGGAATGTTCAGGTGGTTTGGTTCAAGACCGTTCGTTGCTTGCCTAATAATTGTCGCTATCTTGCTAGCTCCAGTTGTCATTCCAATACTTTCTCCTTCGACTATGATTAGCACTTATGGAACAGCCGACTACCAAACTGTGCTTGCCGATAAATACGGATGGAGCATGATGGCATCTAACCTCTCTCAAGCTTACAACACTCTGCCAGCCAGTGAAAGAAGTCAAGCGTGTATATTTACGTCAAATTACGGAGAGGCTAGTGCCATAAATTTCTTTGGACAGAATTTGGGGCTGCCGAAAGCGATTAGTGGTCACAATAACTACTATATTTGGGGACCTGATTCATGCGCCGGTCAAGTTCTAATCACAATTGGAGTGTCACTTTCCACCGTTCAACAAGCTTACAGAAACGTAACCACTCTTACAACGCTAGACTGCCAGTACTGCATTAGCTACGAACAAATTCTTCCTGTGTATCTTTGTCTGAATCCCAATTTTACTTCGCTAGCAGCACTGTGGCCTGGGGTAAGGCACTATGATTAATTGTTGTACTGTATCTGCTGGAAATCTCTTCCAACATGTCAAATCTTGACACCATCCAACATTTCCTTTATCCATTCCACGACTGTATTGTAAGCATCAATCCCTTTGGGGGTGAGCACTATTCTCTCTCCTTCTTCCTCGTCAACTTTTTCGGCGACGAGTTGACGTTTCAATAGCCAATCAAGATATTCTATAAATCGCCCGTAGTTTAGACCCAAGAGCATCTGAATGTTCGTCTTCTTTAGAGCAGGTCCGTTCCTGTACATGATATCTAGAAACCTAGCTACCACATACAGATCAGGCTTTTCCAACAGAATCTAGCCTCACACAAGCGCATCCAATGTTTCCATCAGTTCGTTTCTTCGTTCTTCAAAAGCCCTTCTTTGCAGCTCCAACTTTGAGATTTCTCTTTCGTATGTCTTTGAATTCTCGTATCTGAAGTACAGCCATACCATCGCACCAATCAGAACAGCTACAGGTAAACTGTTTGCGACAACTTCAGAGATTACGAATGCCACCACCCCAAATAGAAAAGAGTCCTGATGTCTCTTTCTGACCAATTCTGGGAGTAGTCTCGTAATCTTATCTCCCAATGATATTGCATTCTCAATTATTCCGTGACTGGTCACGGTTTGCTGGGCAGCCTTTTGCATTTCAATTATGAGAGAGGATAGTTCTTCCAAGCGCGCTTCATGTCTTCTTTTCAGCAGTAAGTATGTTATGATTCCACTTGCAGCCATGGCGAAAAAGGAAGAGCCCAAAACAGCGATACCGACTCTTGGATGGAAAAGAAACAAGTAGTAAAGAGTAGATTGGCTTGCAATGGAACCCGCAATTGCCAGTATCCCAAGACCGAGGAATGCGGTCAGAAGTGAACTGGCTATTCTGACTCTTCGTTCTCTACGGTTAAGGCGCTGCAACAATTTCATTGAACTGTCTACGATCGAGTTCAGGCTGGCCTGAATGGTCCGCGATCGATCGGAAACATCCTCTTCTTCATTCATTTTTCAAAAAATCATTCCTTTTGCTTCAGGACAAGGCAAAAATTGGAAAAGGA
>JAJYUX010000096.1 GCA_021792315.1 archaeon | reverse complement strand
CTTCATTCTCCTATGGAGCTTGTTGCACACATCAAGAACGTTTGATCCGTTCTTGATTATCAGTGGCTCCTTCATGTCTGCCTCCTGTCCTCTAGGTTTCATGTACACTCTAATGAAATCCAGCCTCATGTATATCTCTTCTTTGAGAGCGTTTATGTTCACGTTCGACTCAGCGGAGACGGGAACGAACTCGTAATGAACTTTTTTCGAAATTTCGTTAATGAACCCGGAGTTCACGAGGTCGACTTTGTTCAAGACGGTCAGAGAAGGGATGTAGACGCGATTGCCATTCAAGACGTCTACCAGCTGCTCGTCATTGATATCTTCCCGAAGAATCACTCTCGCACTGTTCACATCATAAACGCGCAGAATGTCTTTGACAAGTTCCTCTGTGATCTTTGTGAGTTTGGTTTGAACACTGACGCTGATTCCCCCTGAGGATGTCGATTCAATGACGACGTTCGGTGGCCTTTCATCGGCTCTAATTCCGATGTGTCTGAGTTCTTTTCTGAGAACGCCTATCGCTTCTGGTTGAAATACATCTGCAATGAATAGAATCAAGTCTGCATTCCTTGCTACCGACAATACTCTCTTTCCCAGACCCTTGCCCGTTGACGCACCCTCGATTATTCCGGGAAGGTCTAGAATTTGGATTCTCGCGCCGCGATAGTCCATGACTCCAGGAACTACTGTGAGTGTTGTGAACTGATAAGCAGCGACCTTCGATTTTGCGTTAGTCAACCTGTTCAGCAATGTTGACTTGCCCACACTTGGTAATCCAATTAGGACAACGGTAGCATCCCCTGTCTTCTTCACATCATAACCGACTTGTGATCCACCTCCGCGCGAAGCTTGCTCTTCCTGCTCGCGCTTCAGTTTCGCAATCTTCGCCTTCAGGAGTCCGATGTGATGTTCAGTCTTCTTGTTGATCTGGGTCCTGTGAATGTCGTCCTCTAGCTTTTTGATCTTCTCAGGTATGCCCAAGCTCGGAGTCCTCTATATTCAGAACATTCCTGCTTATCTGTTTTTTATTGAATTTAACAGCGGCATTTTGAGATGCGAATTCAAATAAGATGGGCCGAAGGGGTTTGAACCGCTAAGCTCTCGCGAACTCGGCTTTGCTTACGAGACGAGCGTTACTACCGCAGAACTACCAGTCCTCAAAGATAAATGCAACTGGACAGATCACTAATGTGCATTCCGTTACAATTGATTCCTTTCATGCGTTGCAGCGTCCAGCGATTGCTCGCTGAGTGACTGAGGGCGTAGATCCTGTAAGCCGGTTCATGAATGGGAGCCGCAATTCAGAAGCGAGTTCGACAAAAACATCTCTTGGCATCGGGCCCCAGAAGATTCAATCGTCGCCGCGTCTTTCTTCATCACTCCTCCCACCCTGACCAAAAAACGCCATCCCCAAAGGTGTACTGTTGTTTCCCATGATATGTCGGTTCACTTTTGTCTGCTTGCTTCCCTTGCGTGATAGTCATCATCAATGAAAAATACAAACTCGGTATTAGCTTCCTTCCGCCCAAGGCTCTTGGATTTAGGAATGAAGAGACGTTTCCCCACAACTAGATGTTCGACGTTCAATTCAGGGAATCGGCTCTTGAGATTCAACGGACAGTCAGAATCGTCTACTATGATGACCGAAGTTATCGCAGATGTGCGCCATTCCTGAATGCTCTCAAGAGGTTTGGTAGATAAGTGGGTCTGTTGTGAGTAGGTATGACGATGGTAATTAGACCGGCTCTGCCGGTAACAATTCCCAAAAACTATCGATTATCCGAATCTATTCATGGGATTATCTTTCAACTGAAACACGAATAAAGTCTGATCGCCAAACCGGTTAAGTGGATACGAACTTGAGAGCGCAGTTTCTGCTCGTTCGGCAAAGGAGAGAAGCTTTCTTACTTTGACGTAGAAGTTGCTCATGTACGCAGGTGGAAGCAAGGCAGGCAATCCTATCATCTTCTTTAGAGAGAAAAACGGTTCAAAGATCTTTGCAAATTTGGCTGGAGAATAATAGTATGAGGGAATGTCCATTCCGCCGACCGATACCATAACAGGCTGGACCTTTCTCGGCGTCATCTTGTCGAATTGAAGAAAAGCTGCGTGAGCCAACCCTTCGGAAATACAGAACGTGTTCCGGATAGAGCATACGAATTTCCCACCATGCTCCAAAACGCCGGCGAGTTTTTTCGGGAACCCTTTGATGTCGAGCTCGCAGTTTAGGGCGCCATTAAAGGAGTATGCTAATCTTGTCTTTCCATTTGGAAGAAGATCAGCTGCCTTTTCTATCTGAGAGGCTCCGAGCGGCACTACAGTGATCTTTCTTTCAAGGTTTCTTGCCTTCACTTTCCTCTCGACAAGAGAAATCATTTGCGGAGAAATGTCCGTTGCTACTATCCCGGCAACGTGTTTCGAGATCTGGATAGCCTCTGATCCAGTCCCACAGCCAATTTCCAGAAGGACATCCTCGGTACTCGCGATCGAAAGTAATTCCTTAATCGACCTCTTCCTAATCCAGACATTGATGAAATTTTGTCGAATCGTAAAATCGTATTCTTCGGAAGCAGAATCGAAAGCTTTCGCTACTGACGAATAATAGCTATTCTCATTTCTCTTCCATGTTTCGAAATTAATTCCTACCTCATTTTCTCCCTTTACATTTCTCGTTCTTCGAATAATTGGACCAGAAGGCGTTAGCTTGAGGCAAAGCGAAGATCTAGAGTACCAAGCGGAGACTAACTCTTGGCTGTACTTTTGCGCGAACAGTCTGAGGACATCTCCGACATCAGGACATACCTCGCATCGAACTAGCTGGGCATAATCCTCAAACACCAAGCTTGCTTCCCTGGAAGAAAGCGCGTTTTGGGCCCAATCACTGTTAGAGCCTCCTGCTAAAACGAAAAATGACCCATTCGATAGAGTAAATCTCACCAACGCATAGTGAGGCAGACCGCTCTTTCTCCCGTGAGTTAGGAGTTTAAGCGTCTGGGTTCGAATCCCGGGCTCGGAGATTGTCATTATTGGTTGATTCTCGGTATGTGTGATGTGAATATTTTATCTTTCTTCAAAAAGGGCATCATGCTTGATTAATCCGGATGGAACGCCGAAGCAAATGAGGCGTAAATTACGAAATTCGCTTGCAAATGAGTTTGAAAATCCCAAAGTTAATGCCCACAAAAACGACAGTTCAGTGAGTAATTATTTTGGTCAAAATTTCTTCGATTCGCTTGGGAATTTTCTTACCTATTTCGCCGCCAAGTAAGAAAAAGTAAGCTAGAGTTGGCAGAACTGCGCTTACCAGAAGATAGAGGAATGGGTCGGTGTAAAAATACACGACTTTCAACTGCTCCAAAATGGAAGGGCCAAGGGAGAACTCGCCGAACAAAATTCCTGCTGAGACAAAATAGAACAAGTTGTAAGAAAGAAGAAGGTAGAGCATCGGAAGGGCAGTGAATATGTAAGTAAACAGCTTTCTGCCTTGAAGAATTATGAATGGCAGAATCCAGTAAAAATACTGAGGATTCACGTAGTTGTATGTCAAGAACAAAATGAGTATTGAGATAATGATCCACTTTGTTACCTCCAAATCTTTCTTGTAGTAAATCCAAAAAAGTGCAAAAATATAAGCAGGGATTCCCAAATACAGGAAGACAGGCAATGGGCCAGTATGGGCCAAGAACGGAAACTGCTGCCAGGTCAGCCCGTTCACCGTAAACTTTCCGGCATACGTGGGCACTGCGCGGGCGTAGAGGAAGATTTCTAACGTTTGAAGCACATTCCCAAATATCGCATACATTCCGAGAGTGGTTAACAGCGCAGGCAGAACGGCGATCAGCGGTTTCAAACTCCCTGATCCATGCTTTCTGAGACCGATTACAACGAAAATCGGAAACATGAGTAACGGCCAAATTTTTACCGCAGCTCCAAAAGAAGCGAGCAGGTATGCTTCGTATGGTCTATCTTTCTGAAAATAATAAAGCGAAGCGACTGCAAGAAGGGTGGCTATCGGATCCAGTTGCCCCCAGATCGCGGCAACCAATACTGTAACTGGATTCAAGAGCCAAATTAGGGCTGTTGATTTGTTTCCAGTCATTTTTGTCAAGAACCATCCAGTGAAAACTGCGCTCAGAACCATCGGCACCTTCAGGATCGATACAAGAACGGGAAGTGACTTGGGCGCAAACGCTTCCCACACGTTATAGGTGGATGTGAGAAACCCTGGCCAAGTGAGCGAGTTAACACTGGGCAGAGCAGAATGTGTCAGTAGCTGGTATATCATAAAGGAAAATGCGCTATAGAAAGCGAAAATAGGAGGATAAGCCCACTTTAGTGCGCCAGGATAGATTTGGGGATTTCCGGGGTTGAACGGGTTCACATGCTGCAATATTCTGACACCAGAGCTTATCAGGTAGTAAGTGTCGTATCTCTGCCCTGTGAAAGGCGAGAGCGCGAAATACAGGATCGCTATCGCTAGAAGAATCAATGGGATGCTTTTTGTTCGCTTCAGCGCGAAGAAGAGCGCCGAGCCGACTATTATCATCAGGAGGTAAAGCGAAAGATCCTCGTAAACTGCGCTCTTGTCTGAGACTAGCGCGAAGGTAACAGGTGAAGAAGAACACAATTCGCTTGAAACCCGGAGGTTGTTTAGTCCGTAATGAGCCCATTCGGAATTGAGTCCGATGTTCGTTTCGGTAAACCCCACCTGATTAGCCGAGAAATTCTGAAGATACAACCATTGGGATCCGTTGTAGTATTGAACGACGAGTTTCTGACCCGCATAGGTCGTGGAATAGTTCACATCAAGTATCTCGCCAAACTGTGATATTGAAGGATGAGTTGCGAGGCTCGTCGGATAATGAACAATCGGAGGAGTGGCGGTTGCCGTTATACCGCAGGAAATTGTTTGAGCGTTAGACGTTGTGAGAGAAGTGGCGAGAAAAAGAAGAACAACGAGGAGTAAGAAGGGAGCCCTACGCAAATCTCCTCTGGCTCACCATGCACGTCGCACTACGGCGTTTCTTCCCGTCATTTTTAATCCTATGGCCGTAATAATCGAAACCAAATGAAGTGGCTCGGACTCTTGATAGCCTTTCTTCTGTCTATGCAGTCTGTTACCGGATAGTCAGCCCTATTCAGGACAGATCAAGAGTTGGTCGGATTTTGCAAATTCTATCCAGCAACAATTTCTCCCTTCAGTTGTCTGGGTTATGCCTGTAGGAGTCGGAGCGTATGATGTTAGTCAGCATCCAGCATACAATGTCACTCAAGGCGAGGTGTGGCTGTTGAACATGGTCAACTCGATAATGAGAAGCTCATACTGGAACTCAACTGCAATATTCATAATGTACGACGGAGGCGGCTACCACGATCAGGTGCCCCCACCAGTGGTTGATGGAGTCCAATTATGGTTCATAATCCCATTCATTGTCATTTCACATTACGAGAT
>JAJYUX010000095.1 GCA_021792315.1 archaeon | reverse complement strand
AATCTTCGAAGATACCTTCCAAACATCATTCTGGCAAGTTTTCCTTTGATACCAACGGGATGGAACTCCGAATTTATGTGCAACCTGGACTTGCCATCTATATCGTCCAGTTTGAAATCGTCAACTATGTGGATGCCCATCATGTGAGGCTCCCAGATCCAGTGTTTCGTAGAGTCCATAGTCAAACTTTCGATCATCTTGATGGTAAGACCCATCACTTTCCATCTAGTTTCAACGCGAATCTTTCGATTTTCCTTCCCGATCTGCCGGATTGATTTCAAGGACTTTCCAATGTAACCCTTCCCGGAAAGGTCTGTCCACCAATCGTACACCATCTTGGATGGGAAATCATAATCGAAAGTTAGAGCAACATCTGGCATTTGGGTATAAATCCAAGCCTTGCACTCACCAAATTTTAAGCCTTCGGAAGCTTGCACGGTAGGTTGCATACTAGCAGAAAGAGACTTCGCGAACATTGTCTAAGGTTTCTACAGATCAGCTCGTAGTTTAACATTAAAGGGAACCTATTAATAAAATTGCGATGTCATGGATTGCCCGTGTGAATATGTCACAGCAACTAAGATGCGAAGCATGCGGAATCAACTTTGAAACGAAGGAAGCAATGATGGAACATGGAGCGAAGGTGCATCACATGACTGCCACTCCCCACCAGCACCAGCACTTCAAGTGCCAAGCTTGCGGTGCAGAATTCGAGACCATGGAAGAATTGCAGGGGCACGGCAAGACGTCGCACGCAATGTAAGCGATACAGCAGTAAAATCAAAGTCTTTTCATCGCTCCTAAGGGCACGAGGACTAGACAGCCGGGGAGAGGTGGATCTGATGTTCGGAAATGGATTTCTTGACTTGAACCATGTTGTCATTCTTGTTACCTGACCAGCCGACTGGTGACCAAAGTACTAAGTCAAGAGTCTGCATATCATATGTCTGTGATTCGCTCAAGGCCAGTAGGCGTGATTTTGACTGAAGATGAAAAAGGTCTTAATCCCAAGATTTTTGCGGTTCCCAATCGTGGAGTGGATACTTTCTATTCGAAAATAGAATCCATAGATCAGTTACATGATTTAACAAGGAATCAAATTGAACATTTCTTCAAGCATTACAAAGAAGCGGAACCCGACAAATTTGCAGAGATCCACGGCAGGGATCGTGAAGAGTACGCGAAAAAGCTGATTACCGAAACAATGACAGCGTAGAATGCGGTCAATGATCAAATGGTATGATTTTTTACTGGCTGGTCTATTGGTTCATGTTTCCGACCTGTGTCGGAATAGTTGCATCCGCCGTATTGCTGGGAATCGATGGCACTGCCATATTCACACCTTTCATGATCCTCCTGTTCCCACTGCTTAGAGTCTCGCCAATCCCCGCCAGCATAGCCGTCTCGGTTGGACTCGTTACTGAATTTTTTGGATTCCTCTCTGGTATTGTGGGTTATCGCAAGAAGAACTTGATTGACTTCAGAGTCGGATGGAGTCTTGTGACGGTGGGAGTTCCTGTAATAGTAGTCTTTTCGATTATTGCTCAGTCAGTCAGCGACCTTTTGCTCAAACTTGTCTTCGGCGCAATGATGGTGTCGATGGCAATTTATCTCATTGCCACTGCGAAGTCTGCGGTACGAAATCCGAACGTAGAAAAATTACCTCAATCCGTTCTGTCGATATCTGGGTTGCACGAATCTCCCAAGGAAACGAGAATAACCTCACGTTCTGGAAAGGAATTTCGCTACCACGTTTGCGACAGAAGAAGGAGTATATTGATTTCTGGGATAGGGTCTGCTCTCGAAGGAATGCTCTCAGTCGGATTGGGTGAGCTGCTGATGCCCGATCTTGTAAGAAGATGCAAGATTCCTGTCGCGGTATCTGCGGCTACGTCGGTCGTTGTTATGACTGTGGTAGTCCGGGCTGGTTCAGTCACCGGTTTCACTGCTATTATTTTAAGGCAGGGTGCTACTGTAATACCTTGGAATCTACTTATTTTCACCATTCCGGCAGCAGTGATTGGTGGACAAGTCGGGGCTAGGCTCCAGGGACGATTGTCTTCCTCAAAGACTGAAAGGTTGATCGCGCTCCTGTTTGTCATTATCGGAGCGGCGTTTCTGTACGGCTCTTTACCAAACCTGCTCTCCAAATTATGATTTGTCAGAAGCTAATTATTTGGTATCCTTGGGATACAAGCATGCGCAAGCTTGGATGTCCGTCAAACTCATCGACAAGCTTAGTTTCCGATTCTCTAATCTTATCTTCCACGCCAAATGCCTTGGCACAAAATTTGCAGGCCACAACGGATGGCCTGCCACTTGGTTTATCCTGCTTCAATGAAGTAAAGAATGCATTGAAGCGATTTTCCTTCTTGGATAGCTCGGGAATCCACTTTGTTCCCGCGCCGTCAAAGATTAGCTGAACCTCGTCACCAGCTTCTTTGAACTCCTTCGCAGTCTCAATCGCGTTTGTTAGTCTGCCTCTATCAGCATGGGATTCAGTGTCCGCAAGGACGAGTATTGCTACCTTGTTAACCATAGAGAAATCACTTTCACTATTGGAAAAAATATAGGGTGAGGGCGAACCATGTCAATTGGATTATTTGATTGATAGAAAATAGCTCGCCCATCGCGCCATGCCATGTTTGTTCAATGGCAATTTACTAGGGCATTACGAGAATAAATGATTGACCCTTATCTTCAAACGTCTTGTTTAATTATGAAAGGGCAGACTTTACGACAGCAAAGATTGTGCAACGGATAAACCAATTCTCCTAGATAGAAACACTTGCATTCTCTTGTACTAGTTATAAATTTTCCAAAGCACAAAATCTAATATTGAACAATAAGAAGATCATGACTCCTGTAACATCTGGATAGCGTTCGTTTGTTGATGTCAAGAAAATGTGAAATATGTGTGAAGGAATTCCAAAGCTATGCTGCGCTTGAACAACATTACAGAGCAAAGCATCAAGATGCGGAACCACCTAAAATCCAGAGAAAGAATGAATCCATAAGGAGAACAGGAGAGCGAGGAGCTTCACAAAAAAGAAATCTAATAATTATCGCAAGCGTTATCGTAATTGTCATAATAATTGCGTCCCTAGGGGGCATTTACCTGTCTCACGGAAGGTCGCCCTCAGACATTGCATCATCCTCTACTGCTACGGCGCCAAGCGTGTCAGCCTCTACGACATTCAATTACACTCCTGCTTGCATCTATTTGAATCAACCAGGAGGTGTGCACGTGACCGGGAGTATTTCACCCTCCTCAGCCGTTGACGTAAAATCGGTCACTCTTTGGTGGAGATACCACAACTCTGGGAATAACTGGTATCAACTGAATGATCTAGTGTTGGGTTCGACGTTCTTTACTTATGGAAACTTTTCTCACACTTGGAATCCGCCTTCTGTCAACTATTATGATTTTGAGGCAAACTGGACGCTCTCATCAGGGCAGGTGGTTAAGGCGACGACGAGCAATCCATTGCAAGTAGTCGCTCAGGGAACTGCTTGTCCCTAGTAAGTCGTACCGGTAATCACAGATTATTGAATGAAACTATCCGAGGAAACCGGATGAAGTTTTCTCCCTAGGCCGAAACACAATTGCTGTTGATTCTGACTCGTTCAAGACTGGGGTCCTCAATCAATAAGAAGCCGCAACCTCAAACTATCATTGCATGGCATTCTCGAATCGTACGAATATTGTAGGATTTGTCCTTGGACTTGTGGGCGCGTTGCTGGACTTTGCTTCTGCCTATTTGATTATCGCGCAATCCGTAACAATGACGCAAAACGGGATGGGGATGACCGTGACTGAGTACACGGACGCGTCAGCGGTTATTTGGGGCGTAGGGATTGCCGCACTCGGAATAATTTTGATTGTGACGGCCTTCGTGAGCATATCCAGTTTTGGTAGAAATATGATGGCTACTATCGGACAAAACTCATGTTAGGATATGGGATAGTCATGTTACTTGTAGGCGCATCAATGCTTTCAGGTCTTACTCCGATGATGGTAGGATCGGTTTTATCAAGTCTTGGGATGTTCGCCATAGGCGTATTGATGATATTCAATGGAATTGCTATGGAGCGCTCACGTAGGATGATGTAGCTAGGAAATCGGTCTTGACGCATTTTATCTCGTTCGTGACGTCAGGTCTAACAGTTGCAACTGTACTTGAACAACAAGGAGAATCTTAAGATAAGAGATCGCCAAAGCATGTGACCAGTGCAGCCTGCCTAAATGATTGCAGACTTGGTTGACAAAGGACAAGAAACTCCAAAATGTTCGATATGAGTAAGGGATTTTCATTTGGCATCAACATCGACGATCCCTGGAGATATGCGGGCATTAGTGGTCCCAAATCAATAATTATTCCACACCTACTTTCTGTGAGCCTTCCAGAGGGCAGGGTTGTTGAAAGAATGGATAAAGAAATTCTTTCCAAACACGGTCATGACGAACCCAAGAGTTCCGCAGAGAGGGCCAGCCTTTCGCTGGCGGAAAATCTGCAAAAAATAGGAATCAATTTCATCCGCTGCTGGTTTCCATGGAGATTCTTCGAAAGTGAAGCCTATCCAGAAAAAGATCTGGAAAGTCTATACAATAATTCTTACAGACTTTGGCCTATGGACTCTTTTGTAGAGATTCTGTCGAACCATGGAATCAGAGTCATTCCTGTACTCGCTTGTGGATATCAGAGGATGCTTCCGAAAGGATTGAGCGTGGACGCAAATAGGGATCTCTACATTCGTAGAGCGTCAGTGCACGCGTCACTTCTAGTCAGAAGGTACAGGAAATTCGTGAAATTCTGGCAGATAGAAAACGAGCCGAACTGGTGGCAGATGCACGGCGCAGGTGGATGGCGCAAAGGAGTTTCCTGGCTTGACCCGCACGGATTCAGACTCAAACTTTTGAAGGAGTTGAGTGCGGCTGTCCGAAATGAGGATCCAGGTTCAACTACCATAATAAACCTAGAATCTGATTCGGCTAACTCCATTCTCGATGAAGCAAGAGTTTGTTCCCAGTTTGCTGATGTTATCGGGTTGGATTATTACCCGAATTACAGATCTTCCACTCCGATAAACACAGCAGTGATCAGAAATGCAAACGAAGTCGCTAGATCAATTGGTCGATCGGTCCTGATCATGGAAACAGGCTACCCGAGCGCTCCGCGAATCTTGGGCTACTCTGAAAGTGGCCAGGCCGAATACATCAAGAGCGCCTGCCGAACTGCACACGACTTGGATCACGTGAGCGGAATCGGGATTTGGAGGTATATGGATAGTTCGTGGAGATCTTTCCCAGATCAGGAGAACCACTTTGGGTTGATCGACAAATCCGGGATGCCCAAGTCGGCATGGAGCGCTCTTGCCGAAGAAATCAATTCCCTAAAGTGAACTGGAAACGTGACAGTGATTTCGTATCCGAGCAATAGCTTCATGGCCACAAAGAAAGGATTCGGTAAAGCTCCTCCAATTGGATACTCCGAAGCCT
>JAJYUX010000012.1 GCA_021792315.1 archaeon | reverse complement strand
ATAAAGGATAACTATGTTTCAGGTGGATACACCCATCAAAATAACTATAATAAGCAAAATGGTGAATCGTTCGAATTATGCAACCTCAAGGGGAGGTAGATCTCGAGGCTCTTAGCCAAAAGATTGACACTCTCGCCTCTCAAAGACTCGATATGATCAACGAGTACAAGCGTCTTGATCAGCGGCGGCGAGACATTAGGAAAGAAATTCGCGATTTTACCGAAAAGATAAACGCGGATCGAAAGTCTCTTGATGAATACTACGAACATATGACGACTTTCAAGGCGAACCGACGGGAGCTTCTCTCCAAAATTCGTGACGTGAAGTCAAAATCCACTGAAGTGGAAAAGGTCCTGAGTGGGTATGAAAGGAACATACCAAAAGGCGGAGAGGCTCTAAATGACCGACTTAAGAAAGTAGAGTGGCGACTTCAAGCTGAGCGATTATCCAGAGACGAAGAGAAGCAACTCGTTGCTGTGGTGAAAGATTTGGAAACAAAGCTTCGAGCATGGAAAAAAGCATACTCAACCAAGCAGGAATACACCAAACTGATGGAGCAGATCAAAGGTCTAAAGTCCAAACTGGATGAAATGAACAAGTTCAAAGCTGAAAACGATCCTGAGATCAAGGCTAAACACGAAAGAGTTGCGACCATGTTAAATCAAAGACATCAACTATTTCAGGAAATTGAAGGGATAGACAATACACTTGTCGATTTGGACGGCAAGATTACCAACGCCACAGGTGAGCTTGACGTCTTACGAGGTCAGAGAAGATCGCAACTTGATGGCAGACGTTCGCGGGATTATGAGACTAGCAAGGCTAAGACGAGACAGCTTGTCAGTCAAGCAAGGGATGATGCTAGAAAGAAGTATGAACAGGGAGAAAAACTGAGCCTTGATGAGTTAAAGCTGGTTTTCGGTGATGACAACGAAGTCATGAAGTAACCGTTTTTATAAATGAACCAAGAAAAGCGCTTAAGACAAGTTAAGTGAGAGTCGCTCCGTGTCATCCTCCATAGATGGAGAAGAAAGTAAGAAGTCCAAAACTCTAATCATATGCATTGATAGAGATGATGACATTGGCCGGGCAGGAGTCAAGACTCCAATTGTCGGGCGCGACGCTTGTCTCGAGGCTGCTACAAAACTTGCCCTAAGCGATCCTGAGGAAGCAGACGCGAATGCAATTTTCGCTGCTGTTAGATTATGTGATGATTTGCGAAGTAAGGAGGAATCGTGTGAGGTTATTACCGTAAGTGGATTATATGATAGGGGGGTGATGGGCGACAGAAAGATTCGAGCTCAAGTCGTCGATGTTTTGAAGATCTATCCTGCTGATGGGGCTGTTCTCGTTTCCGATGGGGTTGAAGGGGAGGAATTGGTCCCCACACTCCAGAGTCTTCTTCCAATTATCTCATTGAAGAAGATCGTGATAAAGCATAGTGCTTCACTTGAGGAATCGTACGTTGTATTTGGAAGATATTTGCGAATGTTATTTTTTGACTCGCGATATTCAAAGTATTCGCTTGGTATCCCAGGTGTCATTTTCATCGCTTTGGCCATAATCTCCAAGTTCTATCCGGCATCAGTCTTACTGCTTCTTGCTATCTTCGTCGGCATCATATTCCTAATCAGAGGTTTCGACATCGATAGACGCGTCGAGACGATCGGCAAGCTTTCGCCCACCGGATACTTGCGACTATTTCTTGCCATAGCAAGCACTCTGATCATTATCGTTGGATTCGTGACTGGGGCTTCCATATTCTTTCCTTCGAGTACATCTAGCGCTTCCAATGGATGCACCACTCAAGCATGTGTGTATGTGAGCACACTGGCATGGAACAAGTTTACGGTTGTACTTTTTGCAATCCCGAAGATACTTGGATATTTTGTTCGAAGCGCACAGGAATTTGTCTGGCTTGGGGCTGGAGTATATGTCGCGGGAACACTCTTCTTCAATATACTGCATCCGAAATCGAGACATATTGCTCGCTATATAGTTGAGCTATTTGTGCTTGGTCTCTTGTACTTCCCAGTGTCTTTGTTCGCCCAGAATCTTGTGACGGGCGGTGTAAATGGCAATATTGACGTTGCCATAATCCTGTTTGCACTTGCCGTAAACTTCACGATCGCCGCCTATCTATACAGTGTAATTAGCACAAGGAGAAGAGAGAACCAGCCAGTTTAATGGAGTTGGATTGCTTTCTATTTGAAGTCAAATAACAACTCCATCTCAGATTCCAAGTAATCATTCCAAACTATATGTTTCCAAAACAGCAATAGTGATATCGCAAGTTGCCTTCAATACTGAATTATCTCGGCGTGTACAAGCTCTATGAGTCATTTCTTTCGCGAAGTATCAAGGGCGGCGAGGTTCCAAAACACATAGCGATTATTCTAGATGGAAATAGAAGGTGGGCCAGCACAAAATCCATTGAGAGAGTAGTTGGGCACATAGAAGGGGCTAACACTGCAGAAGAGTTACTTGAGTGGTGCCATGAGATAGGAATCAAGACTATCACTCTTTACCTTTTATCGACAGAGAACTTGGATCGATCACAGGAAGAGCTCAAGGAGCTCTTTGACCTTTTTGCTGATAGACTCAATAGACTTCTGACTGATGAACGGATAACGAGATTCAAGGTTCGAGTAAAGGCAATAGGGAGGCTTGAATTACTAACGCACAATCTCCAGACAATTCTGCGTCAGATTGAAGTCAAAACAGCAGATTATTCAGAACACTTCTTGAACATTGCGATCGCTTACGGAGGGAGAACAGAAATTGTGGATTCCGTCAAGAAAATTGCCATTCTTGTCAAAGAAGGAGAACTCGCTCCTGATGAAATCGATCAAAAGACAATCGAACATTCTCTTTACACATCTTATCTACCGAACCCAGATCCGGACCTTGTCATCAGAACATCGGGCGAAGAGCGACTTTCTGGATTCCTGCTTTGGCAGAGCGCCTATTCTGAGCTAGTATTTGTAGACGAATATTGGCCTGATTTCCGAAAGATAGATCTAATGCGTGCTGTGAGAACATATCAAAGACGTGCGCGTCGTTTCGGCCGCTAAATCTCGTGCTAATCTTTTAAGTGGAATAATCGGGCTCTGGTTCTGTTTAGGGGCCACTGATTACATTTGGGCTGTTGCGTGGTCGTCGGAGGGACATTCGGTGACGAGGGCAAAGGGAAAATAATCTCCTACATCGCGTTGAGAGATAACCCATCAATTGCTGTGCGTGGAGGCGTGGGTCCAAACGCCGGTCATACAGTAGTTCACAAGGGTCGCACCATAAAGTTGCAAATGCTTCCAAGCGCAGTTGTGAATGAAGGCACTCGATTGATGCTTGGGGCGGGAGTACTAGTTGATCCTCAGATTCTTCTAAAGGAAATTCACGACACAGATTGTCAGAATCGAGTATTCCTTGACCATAATTGTGCGATAATAGAAGCAAAGCACATTTTGAAAGATAACGAAGGCCATCTGAAAGAAAAGATAGGAACGACGGGGACCGGGACGGGCCCTGCAAATGCGGATCGTGTGATGAGAGTCTGCAGGATTGCATCGCAGGAGCCATCGATTGAGGAATATGTGAGTGATGTGATGTCTGCGGTCAATGATTCCCTTGACAGGAAGGAATTTGTCGTAGTCGAAGGTACTCAGGGTACTCTGCTTTCTCTTTACTTTGGAGATTATCCGTACGTTACCAGCAAGGACGTAAGCGCATCCGGTATCTGTTCTGATGTTGGCATAGGGCCCAAGAGGGTCGACGATGTGCTCGCTGTGTTCAAGGCGTATCTGACTCGCGTCGGAGCGGGACAACTTGAGGGTGAATTGGAAGCTGAAGAGACTTTTCGAAGAGGATGGCAGGAGTTCGGTAGTGTCACTGGTCGCATGAGAAGGGCCGCCCCTTTCAACTTCAGACTAGCAAAGAAATCCGTCAGGTTGAACTCAGCCAGCCAAGTTGCAATCACAAAGTTGGATACGGTATGGCCTGAAACAAGAGGAGTGCGAGAATTCGAGAAGTTGTCTCCAAACTCAAAGGATTTCATTTTGAACGTGGAATCTGAGCTCGGTCTCCCAGTAGTTTATATTGGGACGGGTCCAGATGCTGAGGATATCATTGATAGGAGAAGAAGGGACAATTGGTAACAATAGATGTAGTTGACTTGGAAGACGACCTGAAGGAAGGGATAGCTCCGTTCATCGAGGGAAGATTGCCACTTAAGAGCGAAAAGAATGGAAATGTGATCACCTTCGAAGACAAATCTCCAAGATCTCATGTCACTGCTCACGAAGTTCGCACTTTAATGAAAAAATACATTCATGCGAAGAATGTTCGCAAGAATTACCGCGTGTTGAGCGAGAAAGGCTCGCTTAAATTCGTCAAACAGAGAATCGAGAACGACGAGGAGGAAAAGTAGAACCTTGAGTCCTTTTGCCTCTCTCACTTTTTCTTATGCCTACTAGAAGAGTCTTGAGCACATCTCTAGCTTTTCTTGAGCATTCGATTCCATCTTCGCCGTTTCCCCGCTGGAATCGTTGAATCGCAGACGAGATAGCTGCATCTGCGATTCTATAACTCTGTATCAGGTCGTCTCTTGGCAATAATGCAGGATTGTTCTTCTGGGATGCTCGTAATGACCTAGGGTTGCCCAAACGGTCGTCGAGACCAAAAATATATTTTGATACCTCAATTGCTTGCTCTATGTCACAATATGTTTCCCAAATCTCATTGGCAGAACTAATTCCGTCTGTGTGTTCCAAATCTGCGAGGCGCCTTCTCGCACCATTCAGTGATGAAATCAGAAACTCATACCCCTTCGAAGTGCTCATTGACCTTGCTCTGCTCCGGAAATTTCCAAGAAAAGATTGCTTCTTGGAATGAAATTTCCAAATGCTTATTATTTATGCTATAAAGTAAGTTAAAGCGCTAACCACATCCCATCTGCTTCCATTGTCATTCAGAATTTGGCCTGAGAAGGAATCGCCTTAACTATCTGTTTTAGAGATCCTGCCATAGAATGAGAAAATATAATGTCATTACGATGGTTCTCATCATTGCTCTCGTCATCGCCTTAAGCGGTTTGGCCTACAGCTTAGTTTCAACTAACAACACTAATTTGACCGCAGCTACCACATGTTCGGGGGATTCTGAAGGTCTTTGCAATTCAAAAGGCAGCTTGCTAGATCCTTGTAGTTTTGACCAATTCGCAACTTGCAAAACATCTCCCAATACACTTGTGTTCGAGCAAACAGGCCAGACTTTTCCTATTTGGAGTTCTGGTAGTAATAATCCAAGTTATCCTAACTACATGGACTTCAGTTTAACAATCACCGCAAAGCCAGGAGTAAATCTAATCTTTCAAGGATGCTACCAGAGCCAAACGAACTTGACTGTCTCACTCACTGGATTTGTGAGTGGCAGTAATTCAAATTACGGTCAAGTTTCTGGTTTTTCCAACTGTTTCATCTGGAACTACATCGTTCAGAATGGAGGTTCATTTACGATGTCGTTCTACACTCTTAATGTCACGACGTCTCCACCGTTCAACCAGTATACTGTTACCGTCACAGAACCGATAGAAGTATACCAAAGTGGATGAAAGCACTGCCGTGACGGTATTCCACGAATATTCGTTGATTTTGTCCAATGTGCATTGGAATAATACTAGTCCAACGTCTTCTGCTCAGTAGTGTCGTGAACGTCATCCGAGCATGAATAACCGCATATCCTACAGCGGTTCTTTCGCCACTCGCTAGGCTTGAATGAGTGGATAGATAACATAGACTCAACGTTAAATATTGGAACCTCGTCAAATTTCGTATGCGCAAACTATCAAAGGGAGATAGACTGAAAGTACTAACCCTTCTGCCCGCGTCCGTCGTCTTTCTCCTAGGAGCTTGGAGTCATCTCGTTCCAGCGAATGCGCCTGCAAGTTTTACCAATTTGTTCTCGGAAATTTTGGTCATGTTCGCTTTGTATTTTCTGCTAGTAAGTATGCTCATAATAACTGGAAAAACGAACCGAAGGATGTATGGTTTAGCACTTTCATGCACGACTGCGCTCTTTTCTGGATTGATGGCTTTACTAATATTCTATCCGACTTTCAATTCCATAGCAATCCCAATAGCACAACTTACTTACATGGCGCTAGGAAAATTGACGTTTGCGGAAGCAGCGGTAATTGTTGTAGGATACGAAGTGCTTCTCTTCTTCCTAACCTACCAAATGGGCAGAGCTATCTGTCGAGTTTTGCTCTGAGAACTGCGAACTCCTAGTCCTGTCACGAGGGTCTTTCCTCTTTACAACGCCTAACTGAAACGTCATGACAGAGTAGAGGAAACGTCCTCCATATTTGCTATTCATTTAATCAACTTTATAGCAGTAATAATGCTTATTTAATTTGCTCCGAAGGAACTGTCGATTTGCCAAGAGCTCATAAGGAAGATGATGGTGACAGGATCACCAAACCTGCAACATTCATCGAGCTCCAGAGCTTAAGTGACTTGGCAAGGCTCACCTGCGCACTCGAAAGAGCACCACTTCCGACTTTTGCTAGTAAACTCGGGTCAGACTATCGAATGTCAACCCAACTTGATTTCTTTCATGGATCTCCCATTTTCTATTATTCATTGTCGAGAGAAATCAAGCAGTACTTGGGCTACAAAGTGACGATGTCAGGAGAAGAGATTAGTTTGGTAGACGTTCCATCAAACCCATCCATGCTTTATTCTCCTATAATCGAAGTGATCAAGCTTCCCAAGCTCTTTGAAAGCCATTCAGAAAAGCAACACGAGGTTCGACACAAATTTCAATCTATTCAGGTGAAGGACTTGATGAGCTTGATGAAAGTGGCCACTTACAAGATGATGTTCGAGGAACCCCCGCTGCCTATTTTCGCGTTCCCTGCTTCTAAAAGGTGGAGAATAGGAACCTTTGCTAGGATCGAAGACTTTGAAGAGGCCTCTCTGTTCTTTTTCTTCGAACAAGATTTCAAGCCTGAAGAAAATTTCGTCGGCTATTCGACTTCTAAGGCTCAAGCTTTTCTGACCAACAGAATTGATGAGCATGGGAATCTCTTTGTCAAGATAGTGAGATTAAAGGAGAATCACCCGCTGGTTGATTCAGCTTGAAAGCGATAATGGACAAGAAAGGAAACAAATCATATAAGTTCAGCGACAACTTGGCAAGTATTTCTGCGTCGAGGAATACAAAATCCATTCTCGCTCTTGATTTGGATTATAGAAGAGATACTTCAAGTATTCTGAGAGATGCCAAAAGCCTCCTCGCGGAGACCTCTGAATTCATATGTGGAGTGAAGGTGAATTATCATCTGCTATTGCCACTTTCCTTCGATGAGATGTCAGAACTGAATCATTGTATTATAGATAGTGGGCTTTTGTCGATTGCCGATATTAAGTTGAATGACATCGACAATACCAACAGAGTGGCCACAGATTACTTGTGGGACTCAGGTTTCGCGGCTGTTATAGTGAATCCGTTTGCAGGGTATGAGGGAGGGCTCGACGTGGTTTTCCGTAATGCGAGGAAATTGGGGAAGGGAGTGATAACATTAGCTTACATGAGCCACAAAGGGGCCGACGAAGGCTATGGACTAAAACTGGCTGATGACCGCACAATCTTCGAAGAGTTTCTTCTTCGCGCTGTGACGTGGGGATCATCTGGAGTGATCTTGGGAACAACTCGGCCCGAAAAGATCAGGATGGCGCGGAATTTCTTGGGGAAAGATATACTGATTATTTGCCCTGGGTCGGGTGCCCAAGGAGGAGATTCTAGTGCCGCAATAGACGCTGGAGCTGATTATTTGATATTCGGACGCTCGATAGTTCAAAGCAAAGATCCGCGGAAAGCGGCGAGAAACACGATCAATCAGACTCTTTCGAAAGCCAGGAGTCCGCCTCTCTGAGAACACTCTTAGCGTTTTCAAATGTGAGCCTGCGAAGCGCCTGATCATAAAATAGCCAATCATAGCCTGAGTGCTCAAAGGATATCTTGACGCTGATTGCACTTGATTCTGCCAGAAAGAAAATCACGCGTTTGTGGACGAGCCCCTCTTGTCGCCTGTAGTGATATTCGATCTCCTTACGAAAATTGGGAACAAACTCTGATATTCGGAGACTGGATTCTTCAAATATTTCTCGAATAGCTGCCTGTTGTTCTGTCTCTCCATTCTCCACGGCTCCCTTCGGAAAGTCCCAATGGCCGGCGGGATAGTGCAGAACCAAATATCTACGAAGACCACTCTTTGATTCGTAATGGTAGATAACAGCGCCTGCCGATACCTCCTCAATCATGTGTAATCTTGTTCTATACTCGTCTTGTGCGTCTTTCGATATAAAAAAGAATCGACCATCTGGTCCTTGGTTCGAAACTAATCGTTTGATTTCGATTGAAATCTAAATTTGCCAACGCAATAATTAAGACACCTAGATGTTGGAGTCTTCAAAATGTCAAAAGTCAAGATAGCTATCTCGGGTGTAGGGAACTGCGCTTCGGCACTAATACAAGGAATCCATTACTACAAGAAGAACCATGTCAATACAGATGAGATTGTTGGACTGACTCAATATGAACTGGCTGGTATTACTCCTGACGATATCGAAGTCGTAGCAGCCTTCGATGTGAACGAAAAGAAAGTCGGCAAGGATCTTTCAGAGGCCATTTTCGCGAAACCTAACAATACCGTCAAGATTACAGACGTGCCGAATCTTGGGATCAGAGTTCAGAAAGCACCCACAATGGATGGCATCGGAAAATATCTGAAGCCAGTAGTGAAGATTTCTTCTGAGCCAGATGTTGCCTCGGTTTCTCAAGCTGTGAAAGATGCGGGAGCGGATATTTTGGTGAATTATCTTCCAGTCGGGAGTACAAAAGCGGTTGAATTTTACGCGGGGGAGGCAATCAAAGCACGTGTGCCTTTCATCAATGCGATGCCGGTCTTCATCGCTTCCAATTCAATCTGGCAACAGAAGTTCGTGGAGGCGGGACTTCCTACAGCAGGCGATGATGTGATGAGCCAGCTAGGAGCGACTGTCCTCCACAAAACGATTGTAAAACTCTGTGTTGACAGGGGCGTCAAGGTCGATGAAACTTATCAATTGAATATTGGGGGTGATGCAGATTTCTTGAACATGCTTGAAGAAGGTAGACTGGTTGATAAGAGAATCAGCAAGACAAGCGCGGTGAGAGCTATGTCACCCTATGAAGTTCCAACTAGAATAGGACCAAGCGATTACGTCCCGTTTCTGGACAACGATAAGGTCTGCTACGTTTGGCTCAAGGGGCGATACTTTGGAAACATCCCTCTAACACTCGATTTGAAATTGCACGTAATTGATGCCTATGATAGTGCAGGTGTCATGGTGGATGCCATAAGGGGCACGAAAGTTGCCTTTGACAGGGGCGTAAGCGGTCCTTTGGAGAGTATCTCCGCTTATTGCTTCAAGCATCCTCCGATGCAGATGCCTTATACTCAGGCTAAACAGGCATTCATGGAATTCGTGGAAGGCAAAAGAGAACGCTAGTTTTTCTTCGAGGGCGCAGCTTCCTTCCAAAGAAACTCAAAATAGTTCTTTGCGAACGACGCGAGCCCGGCGTGGTCAGACCAAATGGCCAGATCATCCGTGTTTCCTGAACTCCTTCCAAGCAGCAGGACAACTTCGCTCGCATCTATGATAACTCCTCCTCCAAACATGTTCTCTTTGAAGCGAAGCTCGGCAAGCGAGCTGATTTTTGCAGCAGATTTCTGAGGAACTCCTCCACTCATCAGAATTCTGACGTTTACTCCAGATGATTTCACGCTTGTTAAAGCAGGAATGAGAAGATCAACTACGGAATTGAGCTCGGCCGGAACCACAACTAGGAGCTCTTTCTTACACCTATCGATCGACTCGCCTACCTTTGCAATTATGTTGTAGTCTCCTCGAATTATCCAGATATCCGGTCTCTCCTGTGTCTCCTTCTGTTCGTATAGCGGCATCAACTCGCTAAGCAAGTGATCTTCGTTTGATTTTAGTTCAGCTTCCATTCTCATCTTGAGCGCTTGCAACGCAGTCGAAGGAGACTTGGGAAAGTATTTCGTAGGCCTTGTGTTTTGTGATTCGACCCATCCCTTTCTTTCTAGATTGTTGAGTACTTCGTATATTTTGGAGATCGGTACATCAGAGCTCTTGCTCACTTCACTCGCTTGAACGCCTGGGACCGATAGGAGGCTCACATATGCTTTGATTTCATAGTCGGTAAGTCCGACTTGCTGAAGAATACGTTTTGTCTTCTCGCTTACGATAGTTTCCAAGCCCGCCGAATTCTAAATGTAAGGCTTATTTGAACATGTGCACGTTGGGGCATGCGTTCTAGGAGGGGCCCGGCTTCGTTAATCTCCTCACGTAGATGAGCGTTGCTACCACTATTGCTAGACCAATTAAGACGGGTATTCCATAGCGAAGAGGAATGTCGTCGTTGATGTTCAAGCTAAGAGAGCCGACAACGCCGGCCAATTGATGCCCCTGGTACTCGAAGGTCAATTTTGAGTCGTTGAAAGAATAGACATCTGGCTGGTTTGTGATTATTGTGATGTTGTTTACATAACTGGACTCAGGGCCGAGCGTTGGAATCGTAAAACTCAGAGATCCGCCAGAAACAATTCTCAGGTCCTTGGGTAATGTGATGGAATATGAAATGTTGTTTATAGTAGCGTTTGATGGATTTGTAATAGTGACTGAGATCACTATATTGTGTCCTTCCTCGACCTTTGTAGCGGAGTACGTCAGGTTCGCTTCTGGGAGATGGAAAATTGTGACTTCCACGGCCGAACTGGTGGCCGTTTGGTTTTCACCAGCAAAGATGAAACTCGCAGCAGATGAAGAAGAGTTGTAGACACCCGGAGACCCAGTCAAGTTTGCACTCAATATGGCATTAAGTTGACTTCCGCTGTTCAGCACTGCTGCGTAACCTGAATTCGAACTTAATACTCTAAGGAATGAATCGTATGTATTGTTAAGACTTACTTGAAATATCGGAAGCGTTCCATGATTTACGAGTCCAATTGAAATTGAAACGTTAGCTCCTTGGAACCCCTGATTTGGTGTAAATACCTTGGTTGCTACGACTCCCAAGGGCAATCCATAACCGCCGCTGTAATGTATTATGGTGACATTGTTCCAGGCTGTTGACACGCTTGCCGGGAGAAATACGAAGTTGTTATTCGAGTTTGATACGTTTAATGAATAGACGAATATTACGGTCGTCTGGGGGGCAATTGAACTCAAGTTTGCGGTAATGTCGTTTCCAGAAGAGATTATACTCGAAGAATTGTAGCTCTTACCAAAAATCAATCCTGACGGAAAAACGTCCTTGACGCTTGAACCGGAGATTGTTGAAGGAGATCCGTTGAAGGCGCTTATTGTAACGTTAATTTGGTCGGATTTCATAGTTCCAACTGTCTTTGTCAGGCTCAAGGCGGGAGAACCCGGGGAAGAATAACTTAGCACAGTATGGATGGTGTTAGTAGGCGTGGAGTGCAAGACTCCATTTGCATCCTGCCAGCGAACCAAATAGGATATGCTCTCATTTACATTAATCAGAGAGCTAGAGCTCTGGTTAGAAATGAAACTCCAACTGCTACCTGGCTGGAGATTCTGCCGTGAGAAACCGTCAGAAGTCAGACCGAAGGCGACCCCACTACCTTTGTTCACAACAGTCACATTAACTGAATTTGGTTGACCAACTTGGATCTGCGTTCCTGAAACAATTGAGGCAGTGGCTTCCAGCTCCGGAGTATTAGGTCCTCCGACTACCATTGTTTCCGAATTGAGCATCGCCTTACCTTGCGCCTCCGTGCTGTTTGATGTAGCATATCTGTATGTCACAGGAGTCGCTGGGATTACGAAAGTACCGCTCGAAGCTGTAACGTTGAATGCGTAGATGACGCTGTACGAATTGCCAGGAGAAAGAGTTTCATTATTGGATGTCTGAGTCTGTGTGAGATGGAAGTTCGCACTTTGCGCGTATATCCATGAATCGTTAACGAAAACATCGTTTGCAGTCGCGCCTACCGATGTGGAGCCGACATTAGTAACCGTTATTGTGACTGTTACGCTGCTTCCTGTAGAAGGTGTCAGAGTCGGAGTGACCTGTCTATAAGCGACGATGGTGGGGAATGAAAAATTAAGCGTAGCATTAATATTCGGAATTGAGTTGTTTGCAGATCGCATAATCTCTATTGTGGATGATATGTTCGAAACGTGATTCGTATACGGGACACTTGAATTGTCGATCAGTCCTCCTAAGATGTAGATATCAATCGAAGAAGCCGACGCACTAGAAGAGTAATTGTAACTGCTCTGGGACAGGCCTAACTGAGCGTAAAGTTGAAAATTGTCCGAGTGGAGAGTGGTGATACCTCCAATTGAAAGTGAGTAAGTCGAACCACTGTAGCTCAGCTGATAATAGTCTAGGGCGTTGTTCTCGAATTGACTCTCTGTAAATAAAGTCGCAAATCCGCCTGCAGATAGGGGTACTATCTTGTAGAAGTAAGCACCGAAGACTGTGTTGAAGTCAATAGGAGAAAAGAACGCATAACTCGATCCAGACGAAATCGTTTGAACAAATGCGAGGGCGAATCTAGAGCTCAATGAAGAAGCAAGAGAGTTCGCATCAGATGCGGATGAAGCATTTATCACAAGCAGAGCACCGTTGGGATACGGTTCGGAAGTCCCCAAGAGTCCGAATCCGTATCCAGTAAAGATTTCATAATTTGACTGCCATGACGTGTAATGCGTCAGAGTGAGAGAGAACCCACTAACGGAACTTGGTACATCGATGGAACTGATGTTGATGTTCCCTCCAGAGAGGTGGATTTTCCAGAGGGTCTCGCTAGAGGTCAAATAAAGAGAGAGATTCTCTGTGTAATTTGTTGACGAAAGTATCCCTGTTTTACTAACCGACTGGGTAGGTGTTGTGCCATAAGCACAAGGCAAAATTATCAAGAAGACAATGAGCAATGCTAGAAAAGCAATTACACGAGTACGCAACAGGCTTCCGGAGAAGACAGTCTGAATAATGGTTATAAAGTTTGCAATAGCTCTCTAGGATTTTTCATTGCAATTACACGATCTTGAAAATCGCAAACTAGCTTTTCCTACGAGAACTGTCATCAGCTGGATCATCAATTCCTTTCTCATTCAGCAAGAAAACGATCTCTCGTTCTGCGTGATATGGACTGTCGACCATTCTCGCAACTCTGTTTTTCCCTGATTTTCTCACGTATATTCTATACGTGCTAGTATGAGCGACAACGTGACCTCCAGTCGCTCTGGTAGGATCGCCGAAGAAAGTGTCCGGCGACGATTGAACTTGATTTGTCACAACCACGGCCAGATCGTATATTTCTGCCGTTCGGACTAACGAGTGCATGAATCTGTTTAGGCGTTGTTGCCTCTCAGAGAGTGTACCTCTTCCCAAGAACTCTGCTCTGTAATGTGCTACTGCGCTATCTACTATCACGAGCCTAATGTCAGAGTTGCGGACTTGAGCGCCTAACTCGCCTACAATCAACTCTTGGTGTGATGAGTTGAAAGCTTTGGCTACTATGATTCCGTCTAAGATTGACTCCGGATCCTGACCTCTGGCGTGTGCAATTTCGGCAATTCTTTCTGGTCTGAAAGTGTTTTCGGTGTCTACATAGATTACCTTGGAGCCTAGTCCGCCCCTATCTCGGGGCATCTGCGTAGTTACGCATAATGTGTGACATATCTGAGTCTTGCCGGATCCAAATTCGCCGTAGAATTCAGTAACTGCCTGTGTCTCTATTCCACCGGCGAGGAGATCATCAAGATTCTTGGATCCTGTAGTTACTCTGTCAATTGATTTTCTCCTTTTGTAGATTTCAGTAGCCGAGACAAAATCGCCATCGAAATAGTTCAGCTCGACAAGTTTGGCCCTTGCCTTGTTGCATAATTCAGAGGCAGAGACAAAATCAGTATTCATGGCATCAGCTATTTCGCTGGGGGATTTGACCGCAAGATCCAAGACAGTAATTATCCCGATATGATTCAGTTTCGCCTTGGTAGCGGGTCCCACTCCATCCAATTCATCAATTTCAAGTTTGGATGGAATTCTCTCTTTGGACTTCTCATCTAGCATTTCGTCGTCTGTTTTCTTGGGCATTCCTTTCCTCTGGAATCCTACCACTACGACAAGATGAGCATAATCAACCTTGCTAAACTAGGGTTTTACTCTGTTAATCGTTCTTGGAAACAAGCTAGTCGCTCTAATGTGTTTCAAGCCACACATCCATCGTGTAACTCGTTCAGCGCCGATTCCGAAACCAGAATGCTCGGGCATCCCGTATCTTCGAAGTTCCAAGTACCACTCGAATGATTCTGTCGGAAGATCCTGAGTGGCGATCCTATCCATTAACTGCTTATAGTCGTGTATTCTCTGACCGCCTGTCGCAATTTCGCCGTAACCTTCTGGAGCTATCATGTCCGCAGACCTCGTCACCTTTTCGTTAGTCTCCTCTGTCATGTGGTAGAACGATCTCGCGGTCAATGGATAACCTGTTATGAAGAAGGGTACATCGAATTGCTTGGATACGATCCTTTCCGCTTCGGTTGGGAGATCTTCACCCCATTCAAACACCACACCGTTCTTTACCGAGATTTCTCTCGCTTCATCATATGTGACTCTCGGGAAAGGAATCTCGGGGAACTTCAACCTCCTTCCCAATATTGCCAAGTCGTCAGCTCGCCTTTCGATTACTCTAGTCGCCATTGCTCTAACGAGACCCTCTTGGAGCCTCAGGTTCTCCTCCTGACCTGCGAACGCCTGTTCCGCCTCGATCATCCAAAACTCCGTAAGATGTTTATTCGTCTTGGACTTTTCAGCTCGAAATGCCGGTTGAAATATGAACACTTTTCCGAACGCGGTGATGGCCGCCTCTTCGTAAAGTTGAGCACTCTGACTGAGATACGCCTTCTTGTTGAAGTAGTTAATCTCAAAAAGTGTCGCGCCTCCCTCAACAGCATTTTGCACTATAGTAGGAGCCGAAATCAGAGTGAATCCGTTTTCGACAAAATAATCGAATGCAGCATAAATTACCTCAGCCCTTATTCTCAGAATCGCAGATGCTCTCTTTCCACGTATCGCAAGATGCCTTTTGTCATATAGATATGACGCGGACTTTACGGCGCTCTTAGTGATTGGCCACTTCTCCGCAGGCGCCAGCACCCAGAAATCTGTCACAGAAATTTCCTTTCCACCAGTAGCTCGTCTGTCTTCTCTGATGGATCCTGTAACAGCCACGGCAGATTCTCTACTAGCAGACTCGAAATCTGCAAAAGCCTTCTCTGATACTCTGTCTTTCTTGCAAGCAACCTGAATGAACCCACTGCCGTCCCGAACAGTGGCAAACTTGATGCCGCCGATAGAACTCTTGTTCGCAATCCATCCCATTATTGTGACCGAAGTTCCCTCTGGCTGATCGAGGGCTTCTCGGATCGTATGTGATCTTACCTTTGGTTGCATTCGTTGCCCAATCATGTCGTTTCGCAGCTTTTCCGAATTTGAGACAAACCCACCCATTATGTGTTTTTGAATACTTCGTTAAAGGTAGGATCGTATTATCTTGATAGTATTCTGAAGCCCATTGTGTTGGCGAGAAATTTCTCGCAACTTTTCGACATTCTGGACATATCTCGAATCCTTGAGGCAGGTTTCAACGCACTCTATCAATTTCTTGGAAGAAGACAACTCAGACCTAAGCTCTAATCCAATCCCAAGCCTTTCACATTTCTCTGCGTTCCAGATCTGTTCAGAATGATTACTTATTGGCACATACACAGCGGGCTTGCCTGAATTGATGCATTGACTAATGGTACCATGGCCGGATCTGGCAACAATTGCATTAGAAAGAGAGAATAACTCGTCCTTGATCGGACACCAGTCAAATATCCATGTATTGTTGCTGAGCTTTCTGGGTAGTGTTGAACCACCTGGTTCGCCCATTGAAATCACAACATTGTATTCATTTACAAGTGAGTTTGAGGATTCCAATGCAATTTGAGCTAGCTGCTTTCTAGTAGCGCTTGGGCCACTGATTTGCATAAGCACAAGGGGACGATGATCCAAGCTCAGAAGACTTCTGGCGTATTGAAGTCGCTGATCTGTTAGATTGATATTTGGGGTTATGAATCCAACGAATTTCACTTTGTTCGATACATCCAAACCTTCTACATTCGCTTCACCGATCGTGTAAGGTGGGGGGAGATCTGGCATTAGAACCTCGTCACTCAAATTCCAGAATAGACCGAGAATGTCGCCCGCGATACGTTCGAAAAGTTCGGAGCCAAAGCTATTTCGAAATCGAGGTGGAAACAGGATCTTAAACTGGTTCAGGATTGTAATTATTCTGTAAGACCTAAGTTTGGCAGCCAGAACAGCCGAGAGCCTAGAATCACCTATCACGACGTTCGGATGAAAATGTGCGATATTGCTCAACTCAAAACTAACTTGTTTTGAGAAAGCAAGCATCAGTGATGGAAATCTAATTATTGATTCTCTTGAGGAAAAGGCGCCAAGTTCATTCCACTTCAAATCAATAGACGGGCAGAGTTTCACATATTCTCCTTTCACCGAGAGAAAATCAAACGCTTCATCGAAGGCTGAGTATAAGTGGACATCATCGTTTCGAATCGCTTGTGCTACATCGTAAATTCGAGCGACGTGTCCCAAGCCTGAACCGAAAACTGGAAAGTATATCTTATTCATTCGTTTTACTTACCAGGTCTGTTGCTACCTTGGCTGAAATATGCTGTGCAATGGAATTTCAAAAGCTGAATTATGATACTTAACCTATCGTCGGACACTTTCGCTTGATAGAACGACTTCCCCATTTGGTCGTAGTTCTTGGAACACTATCGCTTGAAACTTCGAAATAACAGTCGCAGGATCGAGCCATTGATTAGATGGAGCTCCTGCTTTTAGGCCCAAATTTTCCAAGAATTCCACTGCGTTCAAGCGCATTTCAGTTGCTACCTGAGGTAGCAAAAGACCCGACCCGAAGCTCCAATTCATTATCAGTCCATCTCTTCCAATTTCTATTTTCTGTGGCAGCTCATGTTGATTTCTGACGTTAATTCGTTCAGGTTTTGTGAGGATGCTAATTTCTAATGTGAGGTTCTCAAGCTCAGACAGGCTAACAGCTGGGAATCTGGGATCCTCAGTTGCGGCATAAACAGCGGCCAGTGGCAATGCCTTTGAAAGTTTGTACACTGGCTCTGGGAATCCGATGCACCCTCGCAATGCATTCTTGTTCCGCACGTCTTTTAATGTGACAAAACAACCGAGCTTTTGTTCAAATTTGGATTCAGACGACAATGCTGTAGGGGTAATGAGCTTCTTGACTCTAAGGAATCGGGATATCGTGTCACGGGCAGCTTCTACTAACACCTTTCCGTCGGAAGCAAATATCAATTCGTTTTTCGAGGTCATAGTGAATCGCTTCCTGATTTTTCCTGAAGCATAACGTTTACTTCCCGAAACAAAAGCTCCAACTTCTTCCAATGATTTCCCTTCCAATATTCTTTTCCGCAAGCTTTGCAAGCAAAGATGTCTCTTCCATTTTCGCGCTTACCAAGGACCGCTAATTCGCCATTGCAAAGGGAGCATCTGGTCTCCCTCTCCTCGTTGATTTTCGATTCACCGATGCTTGTAAGAAGTTCACAAATTCTCCCACTCTCAGTTCTTGATGCGACGAGAATCGAATTTATGCGTCTCCTTCTTGCAATGATATAGAGAGCAATATCAGATGTTACTAAGCATCTTCTTGTACTTTCAGCCTTCCTAAGCAGCTCCAAGTCCTCGGATTTGGGATCGTAAACAGTATCAAATCCCATTATTCTCAACTTCCTTGCTAGAGAACCTAGCATGCCATCTAGCAGAAAGGATACATCTTGCGTGTCTTCAGCCAATTTCCCGTTGTTCATGACTTTTGCAATCAAGTTCCTACTTCTCAGAAACCAACTTGTATTCTCCAGACGGAAGTACTCGGATTACGTCATCCTTGCTGATCTTCTTCGTAATCTCTTTCACCTCTTCATTACTGATCCGAGCGACAAGTCGATTCAAAACGTGTTTTGAGAATTCGCTTGTTTTTTCCTTGCCAGGGGCAATTCTCAAAAATGCATAGCAATGCTTTCCTATAGACTTCTCCGGCCCACAGACAATGACAACTTGATTCTGATCAATCTCCATACTGTTTTCGTCGGGAATGTGGGATGTAATACCAATCGCCAATTCCACTCTTAGGTGCCTGACAAAGTTCTTCTTGCCTTCAATGAAGAATGAACCCTTTGGAAGATATTCTCCGGAAGGGGCGCTTTTCTTCACTTGGTCTCCAAAGACCCAATATGCATCAGCCGATCCGAGTTCATCTTTCCAAGCTCTGCTAAATGCCACAGTAGCCTGCGCTATTTCTAGTGCCATATCTTCCGAGGGAGCCGTTCGCATTCCACCACTTCCCAAAACGAAGAACGGAGAGCCATGAATATCGGCATGAAATACAATGTCGTTCGGATTTGTGTATTTGTTAATGACAATACTATTCGACGTAGAATCTCTGCCTCCAACAACTAGTCTGTCGTCTGAGGATACAAACCATCTGTACCTTTCGAACCATTGACGCTCACGTCTGTTAGTATCGGATTTTCTTAAGACCCGATCCTCCTGAGATTTGGTTCTCTCAAGCAGATCCGCCCTTTGATGAGTGAGTTCAACTATCACTTGCTCAATTCGTGAGTTGGCCGCTTCCATCCCTTTAGCTTCGTTGAATAACCTTGAGGCTAATGAAGTGGATGTGAAAGATCTCAAATACGACTTGGGTTCGGTCACAAATCTGGGCTGATTGGGCGACTCTGGAAGTAGTTTCACCAACTTGAAAGTCATTAATTGTTGCACAACATCATCTGGAATCTTCGGGTCGACTGAACCGATTAATACATTCGCCAATATTCTAAGATGCTTTGAATTAGTTCTATTTTGCTCCAGCAATGTTTGTTGCTTTGAAATTGCCGATGACAACTCTTCCGCCTTTGCTCTAGTTGTGGCCGATGCCACACGGCGCTTCTGGAGAAGATATGATTGTATTGCTATCTCATCAAGAGCGTCGTTAAGTGCAGGGTGGTTCTCTATAGTCGCCAAGCCTCTCTCAGAATATGTGCGCCAAAGGTGAGTGACTATAGGACAGACATCAACCTCTAGGTCGCTCTCGTCAGAGGGTACTAGAACGTAGCCTAAATCACTGCGTTCTACTTCAGTACAAAGTTCGGAACAGACATGTGCGATATCATCCAATGATGAGGAGTTGAGTGATGAAAATGAAGCATTCGGATCCAGGTTAGTTCGGAAAAAAACCTCTTCCACAAATTTGCGCGAGGTGCCCACTGTTCTCCCGAACCATCTAACAGCCGTGATGGTCGAGTCGTCCTTTCTGGCAAGTGAATCCTTGAGCGAAGCAAACAAATCGGATCCACTCACTTCCTGCAGTGCATAGCCTCTTGGTGGAGGCAGGACGTAACGTTCACCTTGTCGTAATATTCTGTGTCGAAAAGTCTGAGGAGTGGCAACATCGATAATCAAATCGTCATTTGATGGGTCGGTCAATATGACATTGCCATGAGCGAAAAACTCAACATACAAATTCCTTCTCTCGCTCTTTCTATTCTCGAATGAAAATCGGGCTATTCGCTCATTGCCCAGTTGATCGACAGAGATTATTTCACAGCGGTCAATTTGATCGCGTAAACGCGAAACAAATTTCGAAGCTTCATGGGCTGAAAAATTCTTTTTGGTTATCCATGGTGCGAATGATGTAAGCGCAACAACTTTCTCTGGTTTGATCTCATGATTGAACCTGAGTAGAACGCCATCATCCATAGAATAAGCTCCACTAAGGAAGTATCCTCTGATTTGATCATCAATCCTTCTGAGCAAGAGGTTAATTTCCAGAGCGGATATTTCCATTGGGAGTCGCCTTTGCCCGAGTTTGTCAGAAAACGTCACCGAAACGCTAAAAAGATGTCGAGGCAAAAACTACAGAATTCCTCATTCAGATATCACTGACTTATTACGAAGGCGAAAAGATTGGCTTCAAGACCTCCAGGAAAATCATCGGGGATTACTCCAGGTTCGCCTCCTCTAGACCCTGCACTGCAGAGACAAAAACTTTCTCGACTGGCTTGGTTGAGAGTGGGATTCGGAGCGGTCGCCGGCATCGCAGCTGGCTTGGCAGGTTTCGTCACTCTTCTACCGCCTGCTAATTCGAATGCTTACTACGGGATATATGTTGGAATTTTGGTCTACATCGCGTCCTACTACTATGCAAAGTACAGTCTAGTGAGAGGAATCAATCCAAAGGATAGGAACAAACTCTTCACTCAGGGAATAGGATCATATGTGATTATGTTCATTTTCTCTTGGATAATTTTCAATACCTATCATTTCTGTCTGTTCTTCAACGCATGCCATATCTAGGATATGCCAGAGGTCCTAATTTCGAAGCTGATTGATGGTAAGTTCAGCTCAGGTTGCATCAATTCTGCTGACCTGACTCTATCCTTTCTGATGAACCTGATGCGATATAATGAGAACTGAGCTATCCCCTCTCCTGTCGTTTCACCTTCAACATTTTCTCCACGTGACCGAGATGAATTGGTTAGAAGGATGGGGACTCCCCTTCTATGAGCAAAATAAGACAAATTCCGGAGGTAGATTGCCAACATGCTTTGTCTCAACGCTACTTCATCATCTTTGTAATCAGTCATGAAATTCGCAGTTATGTCGTCAACAATTAACAATTTGCAACTCGCAAAAGTTTCAGAATAAATCTGATTGCAAGTTGTAATCTGTTGCCTAACATCTCTTGCTCTTACCGAGAATATCTGGCTGAGAATTCGCTCCGCGTCAAGAGATCGGCTTTTCGCAATCTCTAAAATTCTCTCCGGCCTGAACGAGTTTGAGCAGTCAATGAAGATCACTCTAGGCGATCCTTTTCGAGTTATCAAAGTTTCACTGCAATTCATGACGGCATTTTGAAAGGCAAACTGAGTCTTACCTGTCCCCGCGCTTCCGTATACATCTGTTATACTTGAAGCAGGGAGGCCTCCACCTAGGAGATGATCGAATCCAGTCGAGCCGGTAGAACATCTTGGAAGTCCGATCCTTTGAAACAGAATACTTTTGGGCTCACCAGCCATGCTGCATTCCGCCAGATGACACCTCAGCTAATTTGCCAGATAGGGGCTTGTTAGCTTGTCTTTTCAAAGCAGGATATGTTTTTATTTCTAGTGGACGACTGACGTGTCCAACAGGGCCGAAGTAATGTCACAACAGACAAAAAGACCTCTCACCACTCTCCAAAAAGCGATAAACAAGCAAGTATCTGTTCGACTTAAGATGGATTTGGAGTATCGGGGGAAGATGAATAGCGTCGACCCTTACATGAATGTGATATTGATTGATGCGACTGAATTTAGCGGCGGAAACCCGTCAGCGAACTATGGTAGAGTAGTAATTCGGGGGAACAACGTGCTATTCATTAAAATCTCTGATAGCTTTCAAATCTGATGGATTTTCAAATCGATCCCATTTCCAGTTACAAAAGACAATACCGACTTTTCATCCGTATCTACCTTGAAGCGCTTTCTAAAGAAGATCGACGGCTCTGAAATATCTCGCTGAAGAAGTTCTCTCGAATTCGGATGGGAAATTGAAACATATTGAGGCCAGTCGATAAACCAGGGGTGGCCATCAAATAGGATGTTGAACTCGCTTATGTCCCCGTTGACCATCTCTCCATTGATATAGGCTCTCTTCATGTTCCTGAATATATTCTTCAATAGAAGCTCAGGATCTTCGATGTCACCCCTTTTGCAATTGTTGAGCATTACACCATCAATCTTCGACATGAGAACTGCGTGTCGATCACGAGCGATGAAATGCGGGACGTTAACTCCCGCCAAGGATGCCCGCGTTAGTCCTTCAGCTTCTCTTTGCGCAGCTCCTATGTTCACAGATAGCCACTGGTGCTGACTAGCAGGGTCAACATAAGTTCGACTCTTTCTAGTGGTTCTAAAACTCGTTCGACCAATTCTGTAAAATTTGATCACTGCTGTTTCTCCAGTGTCATTTCCAACGTCAAAGACATCGGATTCCTTTCCCATTCCAACTGTCGGACCAAGTCCGGAAATCAGATCCCTTTCAACAAACGCATGGAGCGCCAAAAGATCAAGTCCTGCGGCGTTCATGATATAGCCATGCGCAGTTCTCATCACGAATCCCCAGCGATTCAGGCGACCCAACCTGAATTCAATCTGTTCTCGAAAGTACTTCGTAATCTTCTGCAATTGCTGGATAGGTATTGATTCGTACCGCGACATCGATTTCTCGATAGCTTCGAGCACAGTCCAGTCTTCTATCTCGAGATCGCGAATTGACTTCGCAGCTTGTTGGGCAGAAGACACGTTATCCCAATTGCGGTTGTCAAAATGGGCTAAATGACTCTTCTGCGAAAGAAATGTTGCGTCAATATGTTGATGGTCCACTTATGCAATGCGAGAACCGCAGATACTCAAAATCATTTATAACTCCAATATTACTCCTTTGTAGTGGTAATTTACCTTGCAAGTTGGTGTCGGATTCAACGCTGATATTTCTGTTCCTGAAATAACAAGATATGCAAGACTCGCTGACGTGCAAGGCTTTCACAGTATGTGGATGCACGAGCATTCTTTCGGAAGAGATGCGATTTCATATCTCAGCTGCATAGCGAACAGCACAGAAAATATCAGGAACGGCGTTGCATGTCTTTCGCCATTCGTTAGACATCCGGTTCTTCTTGCAGTGTCTGCAGCTACTCTGCAAGAGGCAAGCAGAGGTAGGACAATTTTGGGTATTGGAACAGGTTTTCCAATGCGTTTGGATCTCATGGGGATAAAACACGAAAAACCAATAGCTGCGATTAGAGAGACTATTGAAATATGTAGAAGTATCTGGAACGGAGGGGCGCTGAACTATGCGGGTAAGGTGTTTTCGGTAAAAAATGTGAAGTCACTGATTGGGAAGACTCAGAAGGTTCCAATATACATCGCCGGGTGGAAACAACAGATGCTATCCCTGACAGGAAAATACGCTGATGGTTATGTCGCAAAAGGAGGAGAGTCCACTCAGTCTATTAGGCAAATAGTTTCGGCCATACAAACATCGGCCGAGAAGGCGGCCAGGAAAATTGACCAGATTCAAGTTTGCGCGTATCTCTTGACACTCGTTGACAAGTCGAAGGATATTGCGGTGGAGCGGGCAAGGAGAGATCCTTTCGTAGCATACATGCTTTCGGTTCAAGACGATTACCTCTACGAGGGGACTGGAATTGATCCGGAAAAAAAGAAACCCATTGCTGAAAGTTACTTTAAAGGCAATCTCTCAGAAGCATCTTCCTTCATAACAAGGGATATGATAGATTCCTTCACTGTTGTTGGAACACACGACGAAATCGCGTCAAGGGTTTCGGCATACCGAAAAGCCGGCTTGAATCTCCCAATTTTACAACCGATTTCAATGCAGAACAACGACATAATGAATGTCTTGGCCGCTGGGAACAGTCTTATTGCGGCCAGTTCTTAATCTCAATTCGCATTGATTCCTCGTCTCTCAGTACACCCAGAGCTCATCTACAGGATCTTCTACCCACAGGTTCCATCGATCTTATGCGTCAAAGCGAAGCGCGTGGCTGCTATGCCTGTTGCTAGCACTCTTTCTGTTTCGAATTCACCTCCTAGGATTGCAGTTTCTGTGAAAAGGAGATCCAATACGCATCATGTCCTAAGAAGTGCAAAAACACTATCGTTGAACTGGCTTCCTTACCAAAAAAGAACAATCATTACGGAACTCTCGAGATCGGCGGCTGGGAATGACAAATTACGTTCCATGAAAGTACCTTACAGGGTGATTTTTGGATCCCCTATACTTGAGGATTCAGTAGCCTACGTAATTGCCGCAAAGGAGCGGGTAATTGTTTTAGGAGATCACGACCTTTTCATCGGACGTGTGATCGGAGCGATGGCTTCACTTGATTTCGACGAGTATTGGAAGTTCAAGGGCTATCGCCCAATACTCTATCTTGGTAGTTATCATAAGAAGAGGTTCGCTTCAATCAGGAAGTGACTTTCGAATATCTGACTATTTCTTTTCGCGACTCGATCACCTTGCCTTGTCTCTTCAAATATTCAATGTGAGCTAGCGTTTCTGTCAGTGCGGCCCTTCTTTGCCAGGGGGAAAGATTCACAAACTGGCCGACCGACCAAGTCAACTGGGCTGCAACTTCAAAGCCGGATTTTGCAGAAGTCTCAAGAGATTGCAAGACTTCAGAAAGTCTCTCTCGGTGGTGTCCCTCGATCTCTTCGATCCTTTTTCCAAGATTATTGAAGATGTATTCATGGCTCGGGAGAACCGTTTTTGGCTGTAATTTCTTCAAACTTGCAATCGACCGCAGGTAATCGCCAAGCGGATCTCCATCATAGATGGGCGAAAGGGAAACATTAGGAGTTATCCTAGGGAGAATGTGATCTCCTGAAAAAAGAATTTCTCCAGAGTGATCAGAAACACAGATGTTTCCTCTTGTGTGTCCTGGAGCTCCTATGACTCTAAGTTTCCATCTGCCCACACGAATCGTCTCTCCACCTTTCAAGAGAGTGCTTGGTTTGGCCGCACCACTGAACTGATCTTCGAGCGGTTTAATAGTTGCTATCATCTCTCTCAGGTCAGCTTCCGGCGCTCCATGATTCTTGAGGAATGAGCTCATATTCTGAACGAATAGCCCATAAGCTTCCGGTGTGTACGCCATGTCCTCGCAGTCTTTCTCATGCATTAGTACAGCGACCTCTTTCGCTTCTCGTTTGAGTTTCGACGCTAGTCCAATGTGGTCCGGATGGAGATGCGAAATTAGGATAGTTTTCAGATTTTCAACCTTGAAATCAATTTCTGAAAATGCGTTTAGGAGAGACTCGTATGCCTTGACATCATTCCAGCCTGTGTCTAAGAGTAGGTTTTCATCTCCATTTTGGAAGAGATACACAAAAACATAATCAAGGCTTCTCGTTGGTAGAGGCAGCGCTATCTTATGTAAACCAGGAACAATTTCTTCTACGAGTGCCAGTTACCTTCCCCTCCTGACTAGTTTTTCGATGAAATATTCTCCTGATCTGTAGGAAGTCCTAACGAGGGGACCCGAAGCAACACACGAGAATCCAAGAGACTCACCCATTACCCTATACTCATCGAATGTTTTCGGAGAAACGTACTCTTTGACCTCAAGGTGCCAAGAGGACGGCCGAAGATACTGACCAATTGCAAGAATGTCTACTTCGATCTTTCGCAAATCGTTCATAGCTTCGACGATCTCCTCTCTTGTTTCACCAAGACCCAACATGATTGATGACTTTGTATATATGTCCGGGTTGAACTGCTTAACGGCTTTGAGCACTCGAAGTGATTGATCGTAACCAGCTCTTCTGTCCCTTGCAACTTTTTGAAGTCTTCTCACAGTCTCGATATTGTGTGCGTAGACATCCGGACCTGCATCAACTATACTCTTGACTGAGGTCAGATCTCCTGCGAAGTCTGATGTCAAGACCTCAATTAGAATTCTTGGATTCCTCCTTTTTGTCTCGATAATCGTCTTTGCAAAATGGGCTGCCCCTCCATCAGAAAGATCATCTCTGTCGACAGAAGTGAGAACCACATACGATAGCGCCATTCTTTCGAGTGCTAGGGATATCTTCAATGGTTCGAATTCATCGACGATGCCTTTCGGATTGCCACTTTCGACAGCACAGAACTTACAACCTCTAGTGCAGATGTCTCCGAGGAGCATGAACGTGGCTGTTCCACCACCCCAACAATCGCCAATGTTTGGGCACTTTGCCTCCTCGCAGACTGTATGAAGTCCCATCTCACTTGAGAGTAACTTTAGTCTCTTGTATCTCTCTCCAGCAGGAGGCCTTGTCTTGAGCCATAGAGGTTTCTGATGGTAAGTTGATTCCATTTACAGTTGTTTCAACTTACTCAAGATTGTGTATATCATAATTTTGTCATTCCTTCTCAGTTATGAAATAAAGACTAGGCGACTTCTTTTCGTATTTCTTTGATGGCCCTGAAAGGACCTCTAGGACCCTGAATCCTGTTTCTTCAAGAAGATCCTCAAGCTGCCTTCTCCCGTAGAACCTCAAGTTCATTCTATCGTTCACAAGTTCGGACACGCCTGAATGTTCAATCAAATAGTAAGCGTGCCAATCGACGAGCGCCGGTTCAACCATCGCACTAAAGTTTGCC
>JAJYUX010000011.1:25204-26553 GCA_021792315.1 archaeon | reverse complement strand
CGCTTGAGCTTGAAAAGGTGGCTCTTTCAGATGACTATTTCATAAAGAGGAAGCTGTATCCCAACGTCGACTTCTACTCTGGCCTTATTTATCAGGCGATGGGTCTTCCGATGGAGATGTTTCCTGTGCTGTTCGCGATTGGAAGGATGTCCGGCTGGCTAGCACAGTGGCAGGAGATGCTTTTGGATCAAGATCAAAAAATCTCGAGACCGCGTCAGATATACACTGGACACCCAGAAAGACACGTCAGTAGCAAATGAAATATGCAACTGATTGATATTTCTTATTCATGATAAAGAAAATCAGTTCGTTTGCCGTTGTAGTACGAGATGAGAAGAAATCTGCGAAATGGTTCAAAGACAAGCTTGGTTTTCAGATAGAATCAAGCAAAGGACACTGGGTCACCGTGGTTCCGAAAGGCACGAAAGGACCACTTCTTCACCTGTGCAAGACAACACCTCTGGAGAAGGGAAATACTGGAATAGCGTTCCTCACAGACGACCTGCAAAAGGAATACGAGAATCTCTCAAGGAAGGGCGTGAAATTCACTGTAAAGCCGAGGGACGATGGATGGGGGATGTACTCGATGTTCCGCGACATTGACGGAAACATATTTTGGCTCTTGCCGAACTAGCCCAGTGATATTAGAAATTCGTTCAGGTGCCGGTTGAAATCCGAGGGTCTCTCGAGCATCGGTAGGTGCGATGCTTCTTGGAGGACAACCATCTTCGACTTTGATATGTTCTCCTTCAGGTAGACAGACCAAGGAACTGGAGTCATCTTGTCTTCTTCACCCGCTACCAAAAGTATCGGGAGGTTTATAGAACGAAGTTTTTGTCTCGCATCGAAGCTGTTGCACGCTTCGTAGTCGGCCGCCGCGACCCTGCTGTCGCACTTTAGAATCTCGTTTGTTACAAACCGGATTGTTTCAAGGTTTGTCTTTGAAGCAAACTGTCTCGGTCCGACGACAGATCTTACGGTCTCTTCAAAGCGCGTCCTCAAACCTTCTCTGATCGACGGAAGGACTCCAAGCTTTGCACCAGCAGAAACTATCACTGCCGCCCTAAGATTCTGAGGATGCTCAATGGCGTTCAACAACGCTATTGCTCCCCCCATCGAATGTCCCACAAGTACGGCTTTATCGGGACAGGTCTTTGCGATGAACTCGGAGACAATTTCGGAGTAATTGCGGACGAGGACTTCAGCTTCCATGGGTTCGGATCTGCCGTGACCAGGAAGATCTAGCGTAATCACCCTGTAGCGATCCTGAAGCGTCTTCTGGTGGTTCCAGAAAGATGAGTTTTCGCATGCCCCATGGACAAATACTATTGACTTCCCTGTGCCACACT
>JAJYUX010000011.1:0-25194 GCA_021792315.1 archaeon | reverse complement strand
CCACACTCTTCGTACGCCACTGATCTGCCTTTGATCTTAACCGTCGGAACGACAGCCGCCTTTTCTTCACCCTTCATGGCGAAACACTAATTCTGCAAAATAACAAAGCGCGCAGATTATTCAATAATGGCTCCGTGCTTAAGAAGCTAATGCATGGGGTTCCTGCTCACTCGACTTGAACGTCCTTGGCGAAATCTCGAAAAACAGCTCGAATATTCGGCAGCTGTTACCTCGACAACTGTCGAGATGGAATCTCTGAAGGTGCACTGGGCCAGATTCATGCTCCCAGATCCCGTTAGGGCATATGGGTTGCATATTACTCTAATGGTGTAATCTAATATAAAAACCAGATAACGGTTACACACTTGATGCTTTGTGGGTTTCGCCCATTCGATATGCGTGATGCTCTTTGTCTGAACGCACTTTCATATTTAGTCTGGTTCACTGAATGGATCGAAGCAGTGAGCGAAGTAGGTATCTCGCAGCGGATCGGATACAGAAATCCTTCTGTATTCTCTAGACTTCATCAATCTTACGTATGGAAAATGTGAATTAGGGTTTCTGGTATTCTGTAAGAGTGGTCTGACTCCGCCCTCTCTTGAGCTCTTCCAATATCTTGGGTATCTTTTGTAGATCCTCTTGCAGGAGCTCTCGATAGGATGGGTTCCGAAATATGGCGGCCGGATGATAGGTCGGGAGCAAAGGCGTTCCTCCGCGAGATTTCACGAGCTTGCCGTGTGCCTCGCCCATCTTGCTCATCCCAGTGAAGTATTCGAGGGCGGTTGCGCCGAGTGTGCAAATTAGAAGCGGTTTGAGAAGGGCGATTTGTTTCTCAAGATAATTGGAAGTGCACATCCTCACTTCGTCATCTTCAGGCTTTCTGTTGTTTGGGGGTCTGCACTTTACTACGTTTGATATGTAGACACTGCTCCTGTCCAGTCTCGCGTTCTTGAGGAGCTCATCGAGTAGTTTTCCTCCGGAACCGACGAACGGCTTACCCTCCTGATCTTCGTTTCTTCCTGGTGCCTCGCCGACGAAAACAACTTCGCTGCCAATGAGACCCGTTCCAGGGACTGCTAAAGTTCGTCCCTCTGAGAGTTTGCATAACGTGCAGCCCAGGATTCGATCATCAAGTTTCTTCATCTCGGTTTCGATAGAAAGAGGAGCCAATTCCGTCACTCTGCCAGCAAGTAATCTGATATGAGTTTGGCCGCTCGGGAACCGCCGTCGGAGATTAACGGCTCATATTCTGAGTTAATGACTCGCTTGATTGAGTTCGCTAGTGGTTGAACCCCGAGCTCGTCAGATCTGATAATCTCAAAATCATATTTCTCTCTGAATTTTCTTGCGTTAGCCTCCTGCTCCCAATGGTTCCTTATCGGAATCGTGACGCAGGGAGTACCTAGCGAAGCCAGCTCGTTGAGGGTGGACCCGCCTGATTGTGTGACAACGCAGTCAGCCAATTTGAAATAAGCTAGCGAGTTCGATGTGAATGGTATGAAAACAATACCTTTGGAATCTCCGGCAATCTCTGGTCTTTCCATTCTTGTTCCGAGCAATATTACAAATAACACTTCTCCGAGCGAGGATTGAATAGATTTCAAATTTGACACTATGAAATCTACGATGTACTTTCCTGTCGAGGTTCCTCCTCCAGAAACGACAACCACTAACTGGTGCTCTCCAATAGAGAATTTATCCCTTAACTGCATTCTTGTCTCAGAAGGCGGTTCTTCAATTATAGGACCTACGATTTCAAACCTTTTGAGATTCGTCAGCAAGTAGTCGGCGTGGTCTGCGAAGATTATGAGACCGGAATTGCAGAAAGCTTTGGCAAGCATCCTATTCGCGTACCAGGTAACAATTCTTCTGAACGGATTTTGAGAGCTTGATTCGAAACGGAAATAATCAGTGACGATCACTTTCTTTCTTGGAAGTTTTGGAATCTTGTCCCACATGAATGAAAACATAGTCTCGATGAATTCATCTTGAACTAGTGCATCGAATTGTGGTAAAGATTCCTTTAGAATCTTGTAGTTCTGCTTCCCAATGACATTCGAAGCCCGTGCGACCTCCGAGATATCTCTGAGCTTACCGTCCCTCACATTAATCTCCATGGATCTGCTGTTGGATTGCAACTTGGCACAGATCGGCAGGACTCTTTCTCCTCTGGATTGAAGAAAAGAAAGGACGGGCTCTGAAGAAACCCATTCAATATCATAATCACCTAATTTGCGAAGTTCTTGGGCGAGGACAAAGCTTCGACGGGCATGACCCAGTCCCAGGGAAGAAACACCGAACAGTACTTTCAAAACTCTAAACTTCGATAAGTTCGCGGGTCGCGGAGGTTAGGACTTTTGGTTTGCCTTTCGTGATCAGCACGTCGTCCTCTATCCTGATGCCACCAAAGCCGGGCAAGTATACACCGGGTTCAACCGTCACGACCATTCCTGGAAGCAGCTTTCTCTTGTTTCTCTTCGAAAGTCCTGGTCCGTCGTGGACGTTCATTCCGAGAGAGTGACCGAGCGAGTGGATGAATCGACCCTTGAACTCTGTGGAGTCGATATATTCGGCTACCTTGTTGTGCACGTAATCACCGGCGTTTTCGGCAACGCACAACTCCCTTCCCATTTCAAGAGCTGTTCTCACAACTTCGTACATTCTCTTCTGTTTCTTTGAAGCGGTCCCAAATACTAACGTTCGTGTTATATCAGAACAGTACATTTGATACTTTGAGCCATAGTCGCAAAGCACGAACTGCCCTTTTGATAGCTTTCCGTTGCCGGCTGAGTAGTGGGGCAGAGCGCTGTTCTTTCCAAAAGCCACGATGCTGTCGAAAGAAACACCTGATCCTCCCAACTCCTGCATCTCATATGCCATTTTTGCTGCGATCGTGCTTTCAGGGACGCGATATTTGAGCATCGCTGGTATGTTCTTGTACACTCTCGAAGCAATGTTACAGGCCGTTTGGATCTTTTCAATTTCACCCGAATCCTTCACCAGTCGAGCTGATTCGAAAGCGCTGGACACATCAATAAACTCGGAGCCTCGAAAAATCGATTTTATCTGGAGAAAGGATTTGTAACTCAATTCGGGAGAGTTTAGGCCGATCACGGAGGACTTGTTTCCCAGAGTTTTCCTCAAGCGAGATTCGATTGCCTTGGTTTCAGTATCAATGAATATCTCAACATCCTTTGATGCGTTTTCTCTAGCTATCGACTCCTCCAGTGGAGATGTTATCAGCGTGATTCCGTCGTTTCTTTCGGCGACTAGAATAGATCCTTCGAACAGACCGTAAGGGATGCCTGTCACGTAGAAGAGAGAAGAATCTGCATGCGGTGCAACGCCGTTCCAGAGTATCAGAGCTCGCGGTTTCTTCTTTATGCTAAGGTCGTTGTCAATCTCGGAGAAGATTTTCTTCACTCGTTTGCCAGAGTCCGACATTGGAGCAAAATACTTCAATTTAGAGAGAAAAGTCTTTTGATTGTTGGATCAATGCTTCTCGAACTTTTACCTCGCGATGCAATCAGGCGGCCAAAAAACGTCGAAGATATTTGTCCGCGAAATTCATTTAACGAGGGATTAAAAGCACAACGAAAGGCGAAATCTCTTGGCAAAGAAGATAGATAGTTATTGGATTGCATGCGCTCAATTTTTCGGTAAGACTGGACAAGCAGGAGACTCTGCGGACAAATTCAAAGAAGCGCGCAAAGAGAATGTTCTCTCCTATCAGACAATGGTAGAAAAAATCTGCGGCGATGGCGCAAAGGAGAATCCTTCTTCTGAGGAGACTGCGGCCCTGGTAGTATTCCCTGAGATGAGCTTGGCGGGACTCCCTAATTCGGCTGAGTTTGCAAAGAAGGGAATTCCTATACAAGACTGGATAGAGAAAGGAGCCGTCTACATACCGGGCGAGGAGACAGACGCAGTAGCAAAAACAACATCGGCGGCGGGCGTTTATCTAATCGGAAACGGCTTTGAACGAGATGACGCTTTTCCTGGAGCATTCTTCAACTGCTCTTTCATAATGTCCCCAGACGGAAAGATATTGACGAAGTACAGGCGCTTTCACACTCTGGCAGTAAGTCCTGATGACATATGGGACGAATACGTAAAGAAAGTGGGTTGGGACAACATCTTCCCAGTTGTGGATACGCCTCTGGGACGACTTGGAGCGCACGCATGCGGAGAAATCCGGTTCCCTGAAGTGGGAAGGATGTTCGGGATGAAGGGAGTTGAGGTTCTGGCACACTGCGACAGCTCAGGGAATCCAGAGCCAGGGCTCGAAGCGGAAGCAAATCCTAGTATGCTTGCTTGGAGCTTTTGTAGGAGAGCTAGGGCAGTGGAGAACCAGTGCTACATTCCGAGGGCGAATTCGAGAGGGGGTTGCGAAATAGTTGATTACTATGGAAGGACTCTGGCTCGCACGCTATCTTCAGCTCCCATGCAGTACGTGAAGGCGCCGATCAGCCTGAGCATTTTGAGAGAGGCGAAGAAATCGAAAGTTCATAACGAGGTTGCCCGCCTGCGCTCGAAAGTTTTTGCACACTATTACGAGAATCTAGATGGTTGGCCATCAAATGCATGGACTGGAAAGAAGATCCCTGGCGATCTCGAGAAAGGCAGGGAAGAACACTGGCGCAAGACCACTGAGAGAGGATACAAGCTCGGTTATCTTAGGAAAGAAGACGAGTAGTCTCTACAATAAAATACGAAAGCTCGCTTGCATTTCCAATTGTTACCTATACGTTTCTTGCAGAGTGCAAAAGGGTGAAATAGACTTCGCTGAAGAATTGAAAGAACTAGGAGTCACTAGTGTAAATGCCCGAAATAATCACATGTTTCAAGCAGGTAATCGACGAATCCGAAATAAAGGTAGATCGGGCTAACAATAGAATTGTCCTCGAGGGTGCCAAAACAAAAATCAGTGACGATGACAAGAACGCGATAGAGGAAGCAGTGAAAATTAAGGAAAAGAATGGAGGAAGCATCACAGCAATTACCGTCGGAACGACCGACGCGAAGAAAAGCGCAAAGGAGGCGCTTGCAATGGGATGCGATCGGGCAAGGCTCGTGGTTGATCCTCTCTTCCAAGACTGCGATGCGATGAACACGGCTTTTATTTTGACGCAGGCGATAAAGAAGATTGGCAAATACGATCTAATTCTTACTGCTACTGGAACAACCGATTCGTCTTCTTCAGTGGTAGGCCCAAGCCTTGCTGAGCAACTGGATTTGCCGTTCATATCGTATGCCATGAAGATCTCAATCACTGGCAGCAAAGTGAGTATTGAAAGGTCGATGGAAGATGGTATAGAGACTGTTGAGTGCGATTTTCCAGTTGTGGTCTCTGTTTCACGTGAAATCAATCAACCGAGATTTCCTACATTGATTCAGATCATGAGCGCGGGAAAGAAGGAGATGATCGAATGGAACGCCCAAGCCCTCGGAATTGATCCTTCTCGCATAGGAAAGAGTGCTTCCAAGGTTACCGTGAGTTCACTGTCTGTTCCGCAGTCTGCTAGAAAGAAGATTTTGTTCGAGGGAAAACCAGAAGATGCTGCCAAACAACTAACCGAGGCAGTGATTCGAGAGGGAGTCGTGGCGTAGCTTGGGAATCTTGGTTTATTCCGAAGACATTAACACTGTCCTTGAGCTTGTCACTCTCGGAACAAGACTCGGAAAGGATACATCAGTGGCATTGTTAGGGCATGGAGATCAATCTTCAGCAACAAAGAAAGTCTCTGTAAAAGGAGTTTCAACTGTTTATCAAGTCTCGAACGAAACACTGAAGGATCTTTTGGTAGGGCCGATCGTTGATGCGCTTGAGGCAGTCTACCAACAATCAAAACCTGATCTTGTTTTAGTTGGTTCTACCAAACGCGGAAGGGACATTGCGGCGAAGTTTGCTACACGATTGGGAATTGGTTGCATAAATGATGCGGTGAAGTTGCAGCTGAATGGATCTGATACAACGGCGGAAAGGCTAGTCTGGGGTGGAAATGCAATAGCGAGCATGGTATCAAAAGAGTGTGCAGTGGTCACAGTTCCCCCTAGAGCTTATGAGCGAGCTGAGTCACCCTCATCCCCCAAGATTACAAGTATAGATTTTCAGCCCAAAACTAATCGAGTTGTGCTTGTCGGAAAGAAGGAAAAACCCCGAGGAGAAGCTAGTCTGAAGGACGCCCAGACTGTTGTCTCTGCGGGAAGAGGCTTCAAGAAGAAGGAGGATCTTGCAATACTTGATGACTTGGTGAAGATGTTGAACGGTGTCATGGGCGTTTCTAGGCCTCTTGCGTCAGATCTAGGCTGGGTATCGGAGGAGAGACAGGTCGGTCTGACCGGAACAACTGTGAAGCCAAAGTTATACGTTGCAGTCGGGATTTCGGGCCAGATACAGCACTTAACGGGGATGCGGGATTCCAAAGTAGTGGTTGCTATAAACTCAGACAAGAATGCGCCTATATTCCAAGAGTGCGACTACGGTCTTGTGGGAGATCTGTACCAGGTTGTTCCTGAGCTTGTGAAAGCATTGAAGACTAAACTTGGCCGTTGATAAGTGGAAATCATAATTAGCTCTCAAGACTAGCGCTTTCCAACAGGATTGGTAAATTGTCTGATCCATCGTTGTACGCCATCGCCTACTATGCGCTCTACGCGGTCGCATTAGCCAGCGTTGTAGCCATTCTCATCGCGGTGATAAGTGGATTAAGGAAGAACGGTGCTGGACTAGACTTCAAACGACTCTTAAAGCTTGGGAAGGACGAGGCCGAACGGACTTTCAGGTGGGATCCAGTCCAGTTAATGCACGTTGCCATTGTGCTTGGCGTGGGACTTTCAATCCTGATGTGCATTCTAGATCCAATTTGGTCATCGATCCAGCCACTGAGGATAATTCTCCTAATCCTGTCGTTACCATTAGACATAGGGCTTTTGGCAGCTTTTGCCTGGAGGGTTCAGAGGTTCCGACAAAGCAAACGGGTGGAGAAGCAGCTTGGAAAGGAATCAAATTTCTCGAATGCTTCCTCCCAGTTGCAATTCATACTGATACTTACAATTCTCTTCACGACATCTGAGCTTATTCTGGGATGGTTTGCAAGGTATGCCATTACAGACATTGGACTTAACATTGTGAGAAATGGTCTGGTCGTTGGATATTACAGCAAACCCGTAGTCAGCTTGATTGAGAACTTTGACCGCCCACAGTCAGAAGTCAGTTTTCCCTTCAAGCTAAGCGAGGTACTTGAAGGCAAGACAGACATTTCGCAAGTCAAGATTGGAGTTGGAAATATAGCTGACTTCGACAAGCGAGAAAGGATATCTTATGATTCTTGCGTTGAGATTGGAGCTTGCGAATCCTCTTGCCCTGCCACGGCCTCTGGACGATCACTTTCTCCAAGAGTACTTGTCAGGGAGATTAGCGCGCTAGCGAGAGAAAAAGGAGAGAGCGTGGACGTCTTCGGAACGGTGAAGGAAGATGAGCTTTGGTCCTGTACTTCCTGCGGAGCATGCGTCAATAGCTGCCCTGTGCAGGTGAAGCACTTGGACATCATCTATGATTTGAGACGGAGTCTTGTCAACGCGGGAAAACTCGACAAGGAAAAATTGGCTCTCTTGCAGAATCTATCGCAGAACCAGAACCCCTACGGGTTAGGTTCGAGTTCGAGAGCAGACTGGGCTAAGGATCAAGGAATAGACACACTTTCCAACAATCCAAAAGCAGAATATCTTTACTGGATCGGATGCATTTCTGCATTCGACCAGCGCGCTCAAAACATCGCAAAATCAATTGCGAAGATCCTTCATCATGCGGGAGTTTCCTTTGCAATACTGGGTAATGAGGAAGGCTGTACTGGAGATCCCGCAAGAAGATTGGGAGAAGAGGGGCGGTATCAAGAACTCGCCTACCAAAATATTGAGAAGATGAATTCATACGGAGTGAAAAAAGTTATCACTGCGTGCCCTCACTGTTTCAATTCGATCAAGAATGAGTATCCTGCCATGGGGGGCAAGTTCGAAGTAATCCATCACAGCCAGCTAATTTCAGACCTTATCGAACAGGGCAGGGTGAAGATTCCTGAGAAAAAGATCAAAGAGATCTCTGTCACATTACACGACGCCTGTTACGCGGTCAGATACAATTCGATATTTGAAGAACCGAGAGAAGTGCTGAAAGCCGCATCAAACGATGTCAGAGAGATGAAGAGAATAAAGGAACACACATTTTGTTGCGGAGCGGGAGGCTCTAACTACTGGTACAAGGTTCCGCAGCGAGAAACGATATCTGGCATTAGAACAAAAGAGGCTTCGCGGACTGGAGCTGGCACCATAGCAACAGAATGCCCATTCTGCCTTTCTATGTTTGAAGATTCGACCAGAGCGAGCGGAACAAAGATGCAGGTTAGAGATATCGCAGAAATCGTTGCCGAGCAACTCGCTTTGTAAACGAAACGACTTTTCAACAACTAATGGTTCCTGGTGTGATAGGGGTCTCCACCAAGGTAACTGTATCAGGTGAATATCCATCGATCTCGTAGGTTAGAGCCAGACTTAGAACTGTTCCAGAACCGAAATATGCTGGCAACGGAACGATTAACGTTTCAAGTGTTGAATTAGTCACCTTGTATTCCACAAACGCAGTTCTATTCAGAGGTACGTCTACTCTTATGTTAATACCAGTGGCGTAAATCGAGATTAGAGAAAAACTCATTCCCGTTCTGTTCCCGATTACATTGATACCAAGCCAGTTGGTATAGTTCTGAGGAATGGAATCGCATTGAGCTGGTTGCGAGACACGAACTGCAAATGGTTCAAATGAAAAGATCTGATGGGGCGGTTGATTTGATTGAATCAACAGACCGGAAACTGTGCCGAGAATCACGGCAAACACCAGAATGGCAATCACAAGTACGCGTATCAGTTTCATTTCTCAGGAGCAGATCCGACTTTGACAGATCCACTCTATAAAGCTAGATTCTCAGGTAGTGAGACTAATTTTCCACGTAAATGACTCTTGCGCTCGAGTCCCAGAACCTAGCGAACTGTCGAGAACGTCTGACCTCTTCATGAGTTGACTTTCTCACTTTGTAATCATTTTCAAAAACGTATCTCGGATCGGTTGGTGGAAGTTCACAGACCTGTTCCTCTTCCTTTTCATGTAGCCTAATCCCAATTCGTTTCAGTCTGATCTTGCCTTTTGGAGTTCTCACCACGTACGCGATCAGAATAGCATCTCCCATTTTCTTTTCGGACCTGGTTGACGCATATCTCGATGCTCGGTCTCTCATTTTCTCATTTCTCAACCTCCGAAGATAATATGCAATTGTGATTGCCTATATTTGCCTTCATAATCGAGGGGATTCGTCAGATAAATGGTCATAGCTATTTCCAAGGAGCGCGCATTATCCAAAAAGATAGTTCGCGACAGTAAGCTAAGATTCAGTCCATAGAGAGTCTTCCTTAAGCTCCTTCAATGGCGTCCCACAGATTACACAAATGTTACCAGTATGAAGCGTCACTGGGAGCTGCTCATATTGAGGGTGTTTTGGGCAATTGTGACAAGGAGCGTAGTGCTCAACACTAGCCCAGAAGTTAGATGTTCTAACAAGAAGATGTGTCTGTTTCATTGCATTCATGTTAGAGATTTACTTTCTATTTACGCGGTTTCCAAAATCAATACTGAATTATTGTTATATCTTTGCTCAATTAATTCAATTGGAAATTCGTTAATTTGCAAAAGGACCTTGATGTTAGCCAGTCGGCGAGCTTTCGATAGTTCTCACAATTTCCGCATAGAATGCCAATGTCGGATTCCCTGTTCGCCTCGAGAAAGGTACACACATATATGACGCCGCTTCAAATTCGGTTCAGTGAGAACATGACTGTTCAAACTACTGCCTCGGCGAATGTGTATCTTCTCGATGAAGCCTATGGGCTTGGAAAAGACATCCTTGGTGGCAAGGGTCACGGATTGGCTGAAATGAGTCATGCGGGACTTCCAGTTCCTCCGAGCATAATCATTTCCACTCGCGTATGCAGTAGCTATTACGAAAGTGGCCGAAATTTCCCTGCCGATTTGATGACTGTAGTTATGCTGAAACTGAAAAAGATGGAAGAGAGTAGCGGGAAAAAGTTCGGAAAGTCACTTCTGGTCTCAGTAAGGAGTGGCGCCCCGCTCTCAATGCCGGGGATGATGGACACAATTCTGAACCTCGGACTCAATGAAGAAGTATTGCAATACCTAATTTCCTCAACCAAGAACGAACGATTCGCATACGATACCTACAGGCGATTCATTCAGATGTACGGAAAGATAGTAGAGGGTATCGAAGGTTCGGAGTTTGAAAACCTGATCCAGAAGAAGAAAGACGCAAGGGGAGTCAAAAACGACGTTGATCTATCATCGAGCGACCTCGCGGATCTCGCAAAGCAATTCAAACAACTCTTCAAGGAGAGAACTGGAAGGGAGTTTCCCACAAATCCTGAAGAGCAATTAAAACAGGCGATCGAGGCAGTTCTAAAGTCGTGGATGCGCGACAAAGCGATCGAGTACAGGCGGTTCTATAAGATCGACGACAAGATGGGAACGGCTGTCAACATTGTGGCTATGGTGTACGGCAACACTGGCGACAATTCGGGCTCTGGGGTAGGTTTCACAAGAAATCCTAGCACAGGCGAAAAGAATCTTTTTGCTGAATTTCTGATTAACGCCCAAGGGGAAGACGTAGTATCAGGGACGAGAACTCCGTTTTCGATCGAAGACATCCACCATAAGATGCCAGATCTTCACAACCAGATCATAAAGATCGCTAAACTCTTGGAAGCACATTACAAAGACATGCAGGATTTCGAGTTCACCGTCGAAAACGGCAAGCTCTGGATGCTCCAAACAAGGACGGGGAAAAGAACGGCGCAAGCTGCGGTGAGGATAGCGCTTGACCTCGTCAATGAAGGTCTGATCGCCGAGGAGGAAGCTGTCATGCGTGTAGAACCAACACAACTCGACCAACTTCTCCACAAACACATTGATCCAAAAGCGCATGTCGATGTGTTGGTGAAGGGTATCGCAGCTAGTCCGGGGGCTGCAGTCGGGAAAGCAATCTTCAACACGAACAAGGCAGCGGAGCTTGGAAAGCTTGGTGAAAGCGTGATTCTTGTCAGAAGAGAGACAGCTCCCGAAGACATCCATGGAATGATCGCGAGCCAAGGGGTATTGACTCAAAGAGGAGGCAAGACATGCCACGCGGCAGTTGTAGCTCGGGGGATGGGCAAGCCAGCAGTTGTCGGGGCTGAGACCCTTCTGATTACTGAACAACAGGCGAGAATGGGAGATATCTCAATCAACGAGGGTGATATTCTTACGATTGACGGCGGAACGGGAGACGTGATTCTGGGAGCAGCGCCTTTGGTGGACGCCGAGATATCCAAAGACCTTACTGATTTTCTCCAGATGGCTGACAAGTTCAGGAAGACCGGTGTCTGGGCTAACGCTGACACGCCAACAATGGTTGCAAAAGCCATCGAATTTCAGGCAGAAGGCTTTGGACTCGTTAGAACTGAAAGGATGTTCAACGCAAAAATCCGATTGCCGTTTGTTCAGCGAATGATCATTTCAGAAAATACGGAGGAGCGAAAGAAATGGTTGGACAAACTTAAGGAATTCCAAAAGAATGACTTCTACGATATTTTCTTGGCTGCAAATGGCCGACCTGTAGTAGTCAGGTTGCTGGATCTCCCTCAGCACGAATTTCTCCACGCTCCGGCGAGCCCTGAATTGGGCGAACTAATTACGAAAAAGCTTCCCAGCTTGAAAGAAGACAATCCAATGCTTGGCCACAGAGGAATAAGGCTTGGTATGACTTATCCTGAAATTTATGAAATGCAGTCAAGGGCAATCGCAGAGGCAAAGAAACAGGTCGAGGAAAAGGGGATAAAAGTTAGGGTGGAAATAATGCTCCCTCTGACTTCGGAGGCAAATGAGCTAGCTCGTTTGCGGGGGTTAATCAAGAAGATACTCCCTGATTCTCCAGTTGGAACGATGCTTGAGACACCACGCGCAGCGGTTACTGCGAATCAAATAGCAATGTATTCAGACTTTTTTTCATTCGGGACAAACGATCTTACACAGATGACATTTGGGATGTCGCGAGACGATGCCGAAGGAAAATTCTTGGTAAAGTACGTTGAAGAAAAGGTTCTGCCCAACAATCCATTCGAAGTCGTGGACAAGGAAGGAGTCGGTCGACTGATGAGAATAGCAACAGCGGATGGAAGACGCACGAATCCGAAGCTCGAGGTAGGAGTGTGCGGAGAGACTGGCGGCGATCCAGAGAGCATTGAATTCTTCATTAACGAGGTCGGCGTGAGCTACACCTCGTGTTCGCCGTACAGGGTCCCGATCGCAAGGCTGGCGTCAGCGCAAGCTACAATTAAGAGAAAGTCGAAAGATCTTTCCAAAAAGGAATACTCTTCGACGCTCTAGCATCTCATCTTGCTTTGAACTGAGAGGCAACTACCTCGATTTTCTTCGCCAAGATAAAATCATAATTGCTGATTCCCGATACGTCATGCGTCACCAAGTCAATGACTACTTTGTTGTAGACATTGAACCATTCTGGATGATGATCCAGCTTTGTTACTTCAAGAGACGATCGAATCATGAATGAGACTGCATCTTCGAAACACTTGAACACGTATTCCCGGTGCAGTTTGTCTTTAACCAGTTTCCATTTCTTCAGTGATACTAGATTCTTCGAGACTTCGCCTCTGGACAGCTTGCGATATTCTTCGTCAGACATGCTCGACATTCGAACAATAGATTCTAAAAATGCTTTCAACACTTAATACTACATCATTCGAAGGTCTGAAATTGTAACGTGATTAGCTATTGCCAACTTTTGAGATAATGTCAAGAATCACAGTCTCTGCACGGTCGAAAGAGGAGGCTGAACGCCTCCTAGACAGCAAGCTGATTCGGCTAGAGAGCGATATAATACTGAAGACAGAACGTCTCGATACAAAACAGATTGGTTAGGATTGCAACTTGCTTAGGACAGTCAGACTTGGTTCTTATACGAGCCGTTCTTCAGGAAAGTAGCTAGTTCGACGAAAATTGGATTCTTGTCATTTTTCTGAAGACGCACGACGTGAGCTACTCCACCAACATTCACTCTTACTTCGTCTTTGTGCTCCGGAACGAGAGCGTACTGCACCAGGCCGTAATGAACGATTCCCTTTAACTTGTCTTTGACCAAATCGTCGTTATCAGGCATTGGCCCCACCGCAAAAGCGACGCCTCTCGCCCAGTTGATTGAAGGGATTATTCCTGCCCCTCCCATTGCCATTGTCTGGCGAATCACAAACGAATAAAGCTCTTCAGGGGAATTCTCGATTATCTCATGGATCACAAGCTCATTCCACGGACGATAAGTTATCGTTACCACGAGTCTGCCATTTAAGTGAAATTGAGATTTAAGGCTTAATTTTGAAGTAGGTCAAATTTCTTAAGGACAGAAGATCGTCTTCAAGTAGTGATGATTGGTCTAACGGAAAACAGATACCAAAACTTGGTCTCCGTAGTATCCATTGATTTCTTCGAACTTTTCTCTTGAAAAGAGTCTTCGACCCTTGTTCGAATTGGACGCCGGGTCGTTGATGTAGAAATTGTCCTTACTGTCATGACCGGTTACAACGACCCAGTGCGCCCAATCCTGATCATCAAAGAATCGGGCGCTGGTTAGCATGATTGAGAGTCCCTTTCTGCTTAGAACGTTTGCTACATCGTTTGAAGTTATCTTATTCACCTTCTTTTCTAAGAGGCCAAGCTCCAATGCCCTTCTCTTCCTCTCTTCGAATTGCGTCTGCATCATTTCGAGAAACTGCTGGAAGAACCCTGAAAGACGGCGTCCCCCTGTAAGACGAGGTGGAGTCTTGTTTACGTACTCGATTCCCTTTACGTTGGTATGTATTTCAACTGCATGACCGCGTTTTAGTGCTGAGTACGCCAACCCGTACCTGCTGGTAGGGGGAAGTGGTGCCAGCGAACTTTCTCTCCAGATGTCTGTTTCCATAGCATTCGTAAATTCGAATTTCTTGTCAAAATGTTTGAAGATCATCATCAGTGAAGCCGGACCACAGGTGAATTCATATTGCTGTTCGTGATGAGGAACCTGCGTCAAGGTTGATCGATTCCTCAGTAGCGCTTTTTGCATGTCGAGCGATGTGAAACTAGAGAGATATGAGTCTATCCACCAAAACAAGCACCATAGAACTTACAAAAAAGATGGTGTTGCTGTCATTGTTTCCTTGACCTAAGGTCGCGAATTGCGGAGAGAGTACTAGGATTGATGGAGTTGCAAGAAGAGCGATTGACACGACAGTGAAGAGTTTATTTCCTCCTATTCTGCGAGACATCATTTCATCTCGCGGCCTTGCGAGAGGGCAGTGTTTCTATCGAAAATACTTTGTAGAAAATCAGAGAAATATTTCTCAGTAATTAGTGATATTGTGAAGAATGTCTTCAGATCAATTTTACGAGACTCGTCGGAAAGCGATTTTCCTATTCACTTGACAATCGACTCTCCTTGATGAAAGAACTCACTTCAATAACAACCTCTGTAAGTCCAGAAATGGACAGCGATCGGAAAAAGAACGTGCTTGAACAGACCATTGGTGTTTAAGATAGAGATCTCTAAGTCAAGTCATAAATCTTCTAGGAGAAACATAATTGACTAAGACAGAGTCAGATCCAATGTCAACAGAGAGAGTCTAACTTCAGTCTGCGGCGCAGGTGAACTCCTTCGCCTCCTCTCTGGTAAGTGCTGTTTCTTCCGAGTAGAGGCACCAAGGACAAGGACCCTTAGGATCTGGAACGATCAGTCCACACTTCGGGCAATGCATTACGTATAGATGGGAACTTGGTTTCGCGACAACGACTGCCATAATATAGAAAAAAGCACCAGCAAATATTAAAGGATAGTATTATGTTGGGCGTGGTCGAATATTGGAGCGAGTCGTTTAATCGATGGGCAAAGCGTCGGGGGTCTTCAGAGGAAATTCTATTCCATATCGCTCTTCCATCTTTTTGAGCATGCTCAAAACTCGTCCTTCCTTAGTGATCCGACCGACCTGATGCATCAACCGTAAGGATTCAATAACTCTTCTGCAAATCCTAGAGCTGTAAGGAATCGACTTTATAGAAAGATACAACGAATTTCTCTCCTCCTCAGAAAGTTTCTTTCCATAGTACCTCTGAATGGCATCCTCTAGCTGTCTGAAGGTATCCAATAGGCATCTCTCTTCGTTCGTGTATCCGTAAAAGCAATTCTTGCAGTCTGCTGAGAGAAGTTCTCTCATCGGCCCCTTGTCATTGACGCGAAAGTGCCTCATCGGATAGACGTATCCTTGATTCTTTAATCTCTCGACTATCTTGTAAGCTGCGCCCATAGTAACACCTAGGGTAAAAAGGTTCTCATAAATGTCAGCGATTGACCCACCTGTTCCAGAGCAGAGGTTGCCCATAACGACCTCTTCCGGCCATGAAGGTAGATCAGAAAGGAATTTCGCAAGCACCAATTCCACTCTATCTCTGTCGACAGCATACTCAGTAAAACCATTGATCCTGGACTCTGAAGCCTTTGCTTCGAGAACTTCTTCGAAAATTCTTGCGCATTGCTCAGAGTCTAGACCGGCCATTTCTGAGACAGATTCGAGAGAGACACCACGGTTCCAACCTTTAGTCTGAGCGATGTGGATTATAGACCACAATACGGCAAAATCGCTGTTCTTCCAGCTCCTTCTGACAAACCAGTCAAATTGCCTAAATGCACGAATCGACTCACTTTTAGTCACGACATAATACGTGTGATCCTGCTTCCTCTTCTTGAGCCCAAGTCGAGATGAAAGATCGTCGAGAATGAGTTCTGAGTTAAGTTTCGTCGGCAAAAGAAGTATTTTTCCGCCGGTATTTTCCACAACATACGGAGGCAATCTAGCGTATAGCTCTTCAGTCCAGTCCGCAGGGGAGAACGACCCTAGAAGGGTCAGGGCGGTTGCCAATTCAGAAGTCTCGGCTGTCTTTAATAGGGGAGCGCGGCGACTTTAACCTTTCGTCGTATATTAGACAGTGTAGAATATTCGATCAAGGCCTAATCTAAGCTACTAAACGGTATTATGCCAAAATTCGCCTAAGACGATTAGTTTGAAAGGAATCGCGCAGTTTCAGGAAATCAAGTCACGCAGTGTGAGTCGTGTGAGTCCAAGAGCAGCGGAGCAATTTGTCCGCACTCCCATTGACGCTAAGAAGTTCCAAAGGCCGTTGGGGCAAGTCTACATTATCCCCTCGAGATGCAAGGAGTGCAACTACTGCTGGACCTTCTGCCCTGAGGAAGTTCTCGAGCTCTCTGAGGAGATCAATGAGAACGGATACAGACACCCGAGAGTTAAGAGTGGTAAGGAAAGAGATTGTGTCAACTGTGGGATGTGTTCATGGATCTGCCCGGAGTTTGCCATCTTCAGTGTCGAGGTGAAACCATGATTCGTTACGAAAGAAACGGGTTACTTTCTCCTGGAGACTACTTCCTAATGGGGAACTTTGCCTGTGTTGAGGGGGCTATAACGGCGGGCTGCAGATTCTATGCCGGCTATCCGATAACCCCTTCATCTGAGATTTTCGAGAGATCATGTGCAAGGTTCCCTCAGGTCGGAGGATACGCCATCGAAATGGAGGATGAGTTGGGGAGCATCGCTGCCTTGATAGGAGCGTCGTACGCTGGTGCGAAGGCGATGACAGCCACATCAGGACCAGGCTTCAGTCTGATGATGGAGAACATCGGCCTCGCATACATGTTGGAGGCCCCTTTGGTTATCGTAAATGTCCAGAGAGCTGGTCCAAGCACTGGAATTGCTACACTAGTTGGACAAGGAGATATGATGCAAGCAAAGTGGGGAACACATGGCGATGTGGAGACTATCGCCTACTGTCCAAGCAGCGTCCAAGAGTTCTTTGACCTAACAATTCAGGCGTTCAACACTGCCGAAAAGTTTCGGACCCCTGTGTTTGTTATGGCGGATCAGATAGTCGCAATGACATCGGAACGTCTTAGGATCCCCCGTCTGGAAGATGTGAAGATTTCCGAGCGCTCCGTACTTGAACCCAAGTCGTTCGATGGTCGAGCTCCATTCGATTATTCAGAAGACTTCATTCCTATGCCGATCGCGGGAACTGGTTGCAAGCTAAATGTGGATAGCCTGACGCATGATTCAAGAGGTTTTCCAAGCATTGATCATTCTGTGTCTGAAGTATTGACAAGGCATCTAGTTGGGAAGATTGCGAATCACGCACGAGAAATTTGGAAATGGGAAGAGTTTCTTCTCGAAGACGCCGAAGTAGCTGTCGTTTCATATGGGAGCTCGTCTCGTTCGGCCCGAAGAGCGGTGAAAGTTGCAAGGTCGAGGGGGATCAAGGCAGGTCTTCTCAGACTGATTACTCCTTGGCCTTTCCCAACTGAAGTCATAGAGCGAGTTAGCAGCAGGGTTCATTCGCTAGTTGTAGCGGAGATTAACTACGGACAGCTCATTCACCCAATTCGAGAGCACTCAAGATGTCCGGTTGTAGGGGCAAATTGGGCCCCCGGGAGTCTGATCGAACCAGAAGCGATTCTTGACGCTCTTCAGGTCGTGGTTCCAAGTTGACACAATCTCTATCTCCAGTTGGTTCTCACGAGGTAACGACAGCGTCGCACAAATGGGACCCGCTGATTCGTTCCGCCAGATACCCAAACATCTGGTGTCCTGGCTGTGGTATTGGCATAGTCGTCTCCTCGTACCTAAACGCCATTTCTAAGTCATCATTGCCGCCAGAGAAACACATCTGCGTGTCTGGAATAGGTTGCACGGGACGATTCTCAGGTTATCTCAATCTGGATACCTACCACACAACTCATGGAAGAGCGATTCCATTCGCCACCGGTATGTCTGTGGTTCGTCCAGATCTTGAGGTAACGGTTGTCGCTGGTGATGGTGATTTGAGCACCATTGGTGGCAATCATCTGATTCATGCTGCAAGAAGGAACGTGGATCTCAATGTAATTATGGTGAACAATTTCAATTACGGAATGACGGGTGGACAGCATGGCGCCACCACTCCTCTTGGGGCAAAGACTTACACTTCTCCCTATGGAAATGTAGAGTCTCCATTCGATATTCCTTACCTTGTGTCGGCAGCCGGCGCATCATTCGTAGCCCGTTGGACGACCTTGCATGTACGCCAGCTGGTTCGGGCTATCAGGCGCATGATGGAGATCGAAGGGTTCGCACTTCTGGAAGTTGTCTCACCATGTCCTCCTACCTTCGGCGAGTTCAACAACTACCCTGCTGCTTTGGATATGATGAAACACTTCAGGGAAAAATCGGTTGTAGACAATAGCGTTGATCTGAGGGAGATTACGATGACAGCACGGCCAGAAGATCCGATAGTTGTGGGAAATTTTGTTGATAAGAGAAGACCATCATATCAGGAACTCTTGAGCGGACTACATGAAAAGTCAAAGGGTGCAAGCACTTGAGGCGACAGATTAGAATAACTGGTCTAGGAGGCCAGGGCTCTATAACGGCGTGCAACATCCTTGGCACGGCCGCGGTGATTTATGATCGAAAGGAAGCCGTGATGACTGAAAAATATAGTCCATATGTCACTGGTGGCTGGTCCACGGGAGATCTTATCATCTCAGATGAGCCAGTGGATTATCCTTTGGTATCAAACTTGGACGTACTAGTTGCTATGTATCAGGAGGGCCTTGAAACTAATCTCAAGATGCTCAAACCGAACGCAATAGCAATATCAGAAAGCAGACTTGTAAGTGTCTCTGGAGAAAATCGGCCGGATGCGCGGAGAATTTTCTCAGTGCCTGCCGCCGCTGTTGCTGATGAACTTGGAAAGAAAGTACTAACGAATATTGTGATGCTTGGAGCTCTAGAAGCAATAGCACCTCCAGTTCAAATCGACTCGCTAAAGAAAGCGTTGTTGGATAGATTTCCAAAAGCCGGTGAGTTGAATGTTAGGGCAGTTGATGCTGGATATGAACTCGGCCTAAAAGCGGCCTCGGAGTTGAAGGTAAACATTGCTTGAAGAAACCAACACAATCCTCGTAATCGGTGGAGGAATAGCAGGGATACAAGCTGCTCTAGACGCAGCCCACGCTGGTGCCAAAGTGTGCCTAGTTGAGAAGGCGCCGACAATTGGTGGAAAAATGTCGGCCCTAGACAAGAACTTCCCAACATTAGACTGTTCAATCTGTATCGAGTCTCCGAAGATGAGCGACATTGGACTTCATCCTAACATCGAACTTCTAACGCTTTCTGAGATCCAGAAGCTCGAGGGTGGACCTGGAGATTTTAGGGCAACGATAAGTCAGAATCCAAGATATGTCACCGATGCCTGCACAAGATGCGGTGAATGTGTGGCAGTCTGCCCTGTTGTTTTGAAGAGCGAGTTTGACTTTGGCATGTCTGCCAGAAAGGCTATACACACACCCTCCGAGCAATCCGTTCCTGGAACATATGTCATTGATTCTGAGAATTGCCTCAACGAGCCTCCAAATCTCCTTCCTTGTAACAGATGCATGGATGCTTGTGGCCCCGATGCTATCAATTTTAACATGACCCCCAAGATAATTCAAAGGAACATAGCCGCAGTGGTCGTTGCAACTGGTTTTGACTTGCTTGATCCGCTCTTGCTTCCAGAGTTTGGATATGGAAAACATCCAGACGTGCTGACATCAATGGAGCTCGAACGATTGCTCCAAGCATCAGGTCCGAGCATGGGCGAAGTTGTGAAGCCGTCAGATGGGAAACATCCAAAGAAAGTACTGTTTATTCTCTGCGCTGGTTCAAGAGATCAGAGATACTGCAACTACTGTTCTAGAATCTGTTGCATGTACAGCATCAAAGAAGCCTATCAGCTCAAGGATCATGGAACAGAGTTCGTCGATGTTGCCTACATGGACATCCGTGCCTATGGAAAAGGATTTGACGAATTCTATGACAGAACCAAGAGCTCTGGAGTCAGGTTCATCAGAAGCAAACCTGCGCGAGTGGCCCCGAACGGCAACAACTTGAATGTCTTCTTCGAAGACACGGAGTCCGTTTCATCTTTTAGACGCTTAGAGAGCTATGATATGGTTGTTCTTGCCACAGCGATCCTTCCTTCAAAGAATACACCGGAATTGAGCAAAGTTCTCGGAGTCGAACTCGCATATGATGGATTTTTTGAGACGTGCGACGAATCTGGGGACTACGTATCTAGCACAAGGCACGGGGTATATCTTGCGGGTTGCTCTACCGGACCGAAGGACATACCGGATAGCGTACTTGAAGCCGGCGCAGCGGTGTCCAAAGCACTTATTCATATCAAGCACAGAAAATGGCCAGAGTCATCACCAGTAATTCAAATCGAGTCAGGAGGCGAACCAAGGGTTGGTGTCTTTGCGTGTCACTGTGGGTCAAACATCGCCGGAACTGTGAATATTCCTGAACTCGTCTCTTTTGCGAAGACGCTTCCTGGCGTCGTACACGCTCAGGATCAAAAATACTCTTGCGCAGCAAATACGCTAAGTGACATCAGTGGCGTCCTGAAAGAGAAGAAAATTAACAGGGTTGTGGTAGCGGCATGTTCGCCGAAGACGCATTACTCGACATTTCAGGGGTCGTTGAACAGGGCGGGAGTCAATCCATACCTCTTGGAAATGGCTAACGTCAGAAACATGGATTCTTGGGTGCACAAGGAGGACAAAGAGGGTGCGCTCAAGAAGGCGAAGGACATGGTGCGAATGGCGGTATTCAAAGCCCTAAATATGAACGCGCTAGAACCTCTCAAATTCCCTGTTACACAAAAGGCAGTTGTCATTGGCGGAGGGGTCGCAGGAATCGTTGCAGCAACCAATCTCGCCTCACAAAGATTCGAAACTCACCTCGTGGAAAGAACTGAAAGACTCGGAGGTGTCCTAAATGATTTGAGGGAAATAGCCCCGCTGGGAATCAAATCAAAGGATCTCCTCTCACTCTTGATCAAAGAGTTGAAAGAAAGCGGAGCCGTGATTCACCTTAGCAAGAAGATAGAGAGCGTCGGTGGATTTGTTGGAAATTATGAGATCCAGCTTTCAGACGGAGAATTGCTCAAGGTGGGAGCGGTTGTTCTTGCGACGGGCGCTCAACCATACCATCCTACTGAATTCGGGTGTCGCGACAACCCCAACGTTCTAACAAGTCTTGAGCTGGAAGGGATTGCGGATAACATCGAGTCGAAAAACGTTGCGATTGTATCATGCGTCGGCTCGAGGAATGAAAGGATTGGTTGTTCAAGGTTTTGCTGTCAGACTATGATAGATCAGGCAGCCAAGCTCAAAGAGAGAGGGAACAATGTCACTATTCTCTACAAGGATTTGCGAGCATTCACAAGATTCGGTGAAGAGGAATATGAGAACGCTTGCAGGCGCGGAGTCAACTTCATTCAATATCCACAGGATTCTGTTCCGGAGCATGCGATTAAGCTTGACAATAACAAATTGATTCTGAAGGACGAACTCTTGGGTGAAGAAATCGCGATTCCTGCAGACCTCGTCGTGTTAAATGTTGGACTCTATCCAGTGAAGGAGGAGAACGGAGTGACCCAACAGCTCAAAGTCTCAACAGATCAGGCCGGTTTCGCTTTAGAAAGTCATCCAAAGCTCGGACCAGCAGAGTCAATGGTACAGGGAGTCTTCCTTGCAGGCACCTCACAGTATCCGAAAAGTGTGAAGGAATCTGCCATCCAAGCGCTTGCAGCAGCTGCAAAGGCGTCTTCAATAATTTCGAAGGATGAAATTGAACGCGAACCATTCGTCGCTGTATTCGATCCATCAAAGTGCTCAAAATGCGCTCACTGTATTCCAGTCTGCCCATATAATGCGATCAGGGGTGAAGTGGGCAAGAGTGTGGAATTCATAACCGCAATGTGTCAGGGTTGCGGAACATGCGTCGCTGAATGCGCAATAGAAAGCGCTCTCACACAGGAAGGTTTCACAGACAAGCAGGTAAAGGCACAGATCGACGCAGCTCTAGAAGAGGATGCATCGAAGAAGGTTCTGATATTTGCGTGCAACTGGTGCTCCTACGCAGGTGCGGATCTGGCCGGGATTATGAAGATACAGTACCCATCGAACACCAGAATCATTCGTACAATGTGCTCGGGTAGGGTGTCGCAGAGGTTAGTTCTCCACGGATTTGCAAAGGGAGCAGGAGCAATACTTGTGACAGGCTGCCATCCGGGGGATTGCCACTACATCAGCGGTAACCAACAAACTCTGAAGAGAGTCGAGAATTGGAAGCATCTCCTCAAGATGAGAGGAGTGAATCCAGACAGATTGCAACTTTGGTGGGTCAGTGCAGGGGAAGGCAAGAGATTCGCAGATAAGGCGAAGGAGATGAGTGAACTCTTGAATCGTCTAGTGACTGCGCAACAAGAGCCTGCCGCTCCCAAGATCAGTACCAATTCCGACGTCGCTTCCTCGGGGAGAGGAGTTCGTGACAAGTAGATGACAATGAAACCCGTTCAAGAGTTGGACCCAAAGTTCTCAAGAACTGTTCAGGAAATATCAGGAGAGACTCTCTCCCTCTGCTACCAGTGCGGAACATGCACAGCACAATGCCCCTTGGGGGTGCCAATCCGACGATTGATACGTTCATCACAGCTCGGACTCGAAGATTTCACCCTCGCAAACACTGATTTGTGGAAGTGCGCCACCTGCAAGCTCTGTGAAACTACGTGCCCCAGAGGAGTCCGCATTACAGATATTGTTCATGCTCTTAGAGTACTTGGGCACGAAGAAAAGAAGAATCCTAACAAACTTGAGGAAGCTCTGTGGGGAGTCTACGAAAACGGAAATCCTTGGGGCGGGAAGAAGAACCAGAGAGCAGCTTGGGCCGAGAATCTGGGGATAAAGGATGCACAGAAGAGCAAAGCAAAGTATTTGCTCTACGTGGGGTGCGCGACTTCTTATGATCCGCGGTTGCAGAAGATAACGCAATCTCTTACAAATATTCTTTCGAGCACTGAGATTGATTTCGGGATCCTCGGTGAAAAGGAAAGCTGCTGTGGGGATGTGGTCTATCAGATCGGAGAAGAAGGCTTCCTTGAAGAACTTGTTCAGAACAATCTGAAAGAATTTGAGAAAACGGGCGCGGAGGCTATGATCTCAATTTCTCCACACTGCTTTAACATGTTCAAGAGCGTGTACCCGAAGTATGGAAAAATGATTCCCGTCTTTCATTACACTCAGTTTCTCTCCGAATTTATGGAAAAGGGCCTCCTTCCATTGGCGCCTACTGATTCCAAGGATAAGGTCACTTATCACGATCCCTGCTACCTAGGGAGATACAATGGCATCTACGAAGAACCGAGGAAGATACTCGAGTGCTTACCTAATGTGTCAATAACAGAGATGGATGACAACAAAAACAACTCTCTTTGCTGCGGTGGAGGCGGAGGGCAGATGTGGATAGAATCAATCGGAGAGAGACCTAGCCACCAGAGAGTGCTGCAAGCTGCTGATACGGGCGCGTCGATTCTTGCAACATCATGTCCGTACTGTGTGCAAAACTTTGAGGACGCGGCCAAAACGAAAAGACTTCCCAATTTGCAAGTGTTGGACTTGGCCGAAATTATTTCCAAATCCATGAAGGTTAAGGTGTGAGTAAATGCAAGTGGTTGAAGAGAGATCTGAAGCAAGAAAAACTAGAGGGGTTCTTGTCTTTCTGGAACAAACTGCCGGAGAACTTGAAAGCGTTTCACTAGAGGCGCTCGGGAAGGGAAGAGAGATCGCCGATTTGTTGGGTGTGAGCCTGACTGGAGTCGTTTTAGGAGAGGGTCTCGAAAGGGCATTAAATGAGGGTGCGCATAGGGGTGCCGATGTCGTCCTTGTAGGAGAGTCTCCACTCCTCAAAGAATTCACAACAGAGGCGTATTCCAAAGTGATCTCTGGAGTGGTGAAAGATTACGATCCAGATATTTTTCTCATCGGGGCGACACATAACGGAACGAGCCTCGCCGCAAATCTCGCAGTAGAATTGCACGCAGGTCTGATGGCCCACGTTGTTGACCTTGAAATTGAAAAGGAGACAAAAAAGCTTCTTGGATCTGTTCCAGGTTTTGGTGGAAACGTGGTTGCAGTCTGCAAGTGCAAGAAGGGCAGACCACAGATGGCGACGGTTCGACCAGGAATATTCAAACCGCTACCGATATCTGAACACCGACGTGGAACTGTTAGGCCAATAAGTCTGGAAAACCTGAAGTCGGAAGACTTGAAATGTCGGGTAATCGAAAAAACCATCGGTACGAGCATTGAGATAAGTCACGCCGATAGGGTTGTAGTTGCTGGACTAGGTCTTAAAGAGGACTTGTCAATTGCCGAATCACTGGCAAGAGAAATAGGTGCGATAGTTGCTGTCTCGAGACCGGTGGCTGACAAAGGAAATGCCCCAAAAGACAGCGTCGTGGGATCAACCGGATCTAGTCTCAACGCAAAACTTGCGCTTGTACTCGGCGTGAGTGGTGCCAGCCATTTTTCATCTGGAATCCGAGATGTGAAAACTGTAATTGCAATAAACTCTGATCCGGAGGCTCAGATCTTCTCCCAGGCGGATTACTGCGTGAATGGAGACCTCTTCAGAATAGTTCCCGAACTCGTTTCTGAGTTGGGCTCGAAAGGAGGTGCCGTTAAATGAAACAGGTAGTATGTCTCAAAGTTACGCCGAAGATAGAACAGCTCAAGTTTGACGAAGCGAAGAAAACAATGATTCGCGATGGAGTTGAGAATGAGATCAACGAGGCGGATAAGAACGCACTTGAGATGAGTCTCAGCCTAAAGGACAAATTAGGTGGCGAGGTCGTGGTTCTCTCGATGGGCCCTCTATCGTTTGATCCCTTCCTGAAACTTGCAATTGCAATGGGGGCAGATGATGCTTTTCTACTTAGCGATAGAGCTTTCGCCGGAGCAGATACATATTCCACTTCTCTCGTTCTATCATCGGCAATCAAGAAGATAGCAGGGGTAGACCTCGTCTTGTGCAGTGAAGCTTCATCGGACGGAAGTACTGAACAGGTTCCTCCTAGCATCGCAACCTGGCTCGGGATCCCACTGGTGAGCTACGTGAGTAGCATGT
>JAJYUX010000094.1 GCA_021792315.1 archaeon | reverse complement strand
CAAGAGTCGGCAGACTGAAAAGAGATTACTTGAAAATCAGCGAGTTGCCGATCTTTCAATTCTGACTGAGGTCTTCAAATTGTGTCCAATGAGAAAAGCTTCTTTGCGTTCGAGTAGAGCATCATTTCCTTTTCGGAGTTTGGAACATCCATTCTTTCAATAGATCCTACGGCTTCCTTGAATGCGACTATTGGTGAGGGATGATTCGTCCCCAGAACTATCTGCCCTGCTCCTGCCATATCGTAGCAGCAATTCATGGAGTGTTCGTAGAATTCCGAGCCGTTCTCGAAGAATATGTTCTTGATGTATTCAAGTGGTTCCTTCCTTAGATTCTTTCTGCACTCATCTATAGCAGAGTAGAACCTGAACATTCTTCCTACCATAAGAGGCAATGCTCCACCCAGATCTGCAACCATGATCTTCATCCTCTTGTATTTCTCAAGAGCCCCATTGAATAGTAACTCTGCAACAGTGATGCTTGTTTCGTGAGGATAGAGGATCATCATACCAAGAAAGAATTCCCTGTATTTTTCGGCGCCAGCAGGAAGAGTTGGATGAATGAATACAGCGAGAGAAAGTCGGTCGAATTCCTCGAAAAGCTCATCGAATTCTGGCGAAGCTATACTTCTTCCCCCATTAACTTTCGTCGGGAGGATTACGCCTTTCAGCCCTAGATCCTTCACTGCGCGCCTGGTTTCCTCGACAGAGGCTCCGGTATCATTCAGAGGAAGTCCAGCTAGACCGGCAAACCTAGTAGGATATTTATCAGTGATTGTGGCAATCTCGTCATTCACTTGCATTGCAAGCTTCTTGCTGTCTGCTATTTCCAAGAAATCGAAGAAGGGCTCTGATGGACTCATAACTTGCATGGAAATCCTGGCATTGTTGAGCTCCTTGAGACGTTCCTCCATATCATAACATGATTGTGTCAGAACGAAGGGGTAGCCTCTTTCTCCATACAGCATCTCCTTTCCAGTCATCGAGTCTTGTTTGATTGACCAGCCAGCCTGCGGCCCGTATTTCGATACCGCTTGCAAGTATCTCTTTGTGTAGATGTGATTGTGAGTATCAATTCGAATTCGTTCGCCACCTCCTTTACCTTGAATAATTTCTGAACCCAAGTTTGTGTCACGCATTCAAATTCTATACAACTGTTCGGCCGTCTTACCGAGGACACATTCTAGATCAGTCTCGTTGTGAATTGCTTCGTAAATGCGGTTAAGGTTTGAGCCGAAGACGTTCGCTGGCTGTTTGATGAACCGCTGTGTTGGTGACCAATCAGTGCCGAACATCATTCTGTCAGTTCCAAGTCTCTCTGCGGCTATTCGTATGTGTTCCGTACTGGAATCAGCAGTGTCAAGATAGACGTTCGAATTCCTCAGAGCCACAGCAAGCGCTGGTTCGAAAAAGTAATTCATTCCCCGCCCCATATGCGCCAGTATTACTGGCACTTCAGGGTACCGGGCAGCAACATTGTCTAGGTATATGGGATTCGAAGCTCTCAGCTCGATCTCGCCTGCATGTTGCGACCAACCAGTGTGGACAAGCAAAGGTATCCTGTGCTTAGCCAAGACATTCAGTAATGGAACCATGTTTGTTGGTATCTTCTCCGCTTCGTTAGCAAAAGATCCGAGATGTACCTCTGCAATCCCCTTGAGCCCGTATTTTGTGACGCCCTCCGAGAGCCTCATTTCAAGATCGTCTTTGAGTTGATATTTCTTAGGCGGCAGTTCGAACGTCTCTCCCAATGGGCATAATCCAAATAGCCTCTTTGGATGTTTTGCTACTGCTAGAGCAACCTGTTCTGCGCCGACGTTAGGAATGGGTTGTATGACAGCCTTTTGCACTCCGTACCTGTCCATATCCATAACCAACGCGTCGACAATGTCTATCGGTTTTTCAATCGACTCGAGTTTTTTCAACGAAAGGTGCGGGTAACGAGATCTGAATTTCGCGATATCTTCCGTAGTCTTGATCTTGTCACTTAGGTCGAGCATACTTGGAAATGTGAAAGGATGTGTATGGGAGTCTACGATCATTACCATGGATCAGAAGCATGGGTCTTTCAATATTTTCTTTCGACTGAATATCTTGAGATTGTTGAGTAAAGCTTGAGGAGATACCCAGCAAAATTCACTAGAATAATTCTTTGTCAGATTGATGTCTCGCAACCCATATTATCCTAGACACCCTTCCCTGAAGCGCAAATGGCGCGGGATCTTGTCTCCTCAGCTCTGGGAGACTACTTAGGACGCTACATGAAGACGAATCCAAGCGATGTTTTTGTCGTCGAAGAAGAAGTGGATATCAATTTTGAAACTACCGCTTACTACAAGGTTCTAGAGGAAAGCAACAGGCTTATCTGGTTCAAGAGGATCAAAGGGTTTGAAGAATTTTCTCTAGTCACAAATGTCCTGGGTAGCACGGAGAGAATGGCATACGCACTTGGCTGCCCTTCTGAGGATATCTATGCGAATTGGGAAAAGATCGTCGACTTTTCCGCAGAGATCTCCGTTTCAGACGGAGCGAAAGCTCCAGTCAAGGAAAAGATATTCACGGGAGACGCTGTTGATCTGTTCTCCCTCCCTGCACCGAGGCATTACCCGCTCGACGGCGCTAACACAGGCTTTGGAAGGTACATCACTTCAGGCCTTGCAGTCGCTCGTGACCCTCTCTCACCAGACACAGTCAACATGAGCTTCACTCGAATGCAAATCATGGATGGTAAAAGATACGCATTCGACATGGGTAGTCGCGGACATTTCTGGAAGTATGTTCAAACCGCAAAGGAGCAAGGAAAGAATCTGCCTGTTTCTGTGGTCATAGGCATACACCCTATCTACTACATGTTGGCTGCTTCGTTCATAGAAAATGAATATGCGAAAGCCTCCAAGTTGGTGAAGCCAACATACATTCGGGGTCAGCTAAATGACATTCCGCTTCCATCAGAAGCGGAAATAGTGATAGAGGCGGAGGTGCTTCCAGAAGAGCACTTCGATGAGGGACCGTTCAGTGAATTTACAGGATACATGGCAAGGCGAAGCACTGGAAATGTCGCGCAGGTAAAATCCATACTCAGGAAAGAAAACCCAATTTACTATGATATCGCTCCATCAAACTCCAGCGAACACGTCGGTCTCTTTAGTACTGCCCGCAATTGTGCGATCCTTAGGGCCGTTAGGGAATTCATGCCTCCTGCTTCTAGTTACAGAGTAGAATGGCCTCAGATTGGTTCGCACTTCGTAGCATTCGGTTCGATTCAAAGGCCGGAACCCGGCTTGTCAAAGCAGTTTGGTGTGCTTTTACTTGGTTTAGACCCACTGTTTTCGAAAATAGTTTTTGTAAACGAGGGCGAATCAGAGTTGACGCTCGATAGACTCCTAGTCAATCTGGCACTAACTGGTGCGAAGAAAGGAGGCAATGTGGAAATCATCTCAGAAGTTTTCAACATCAAACTAGATCCATCCACAGACTCCAAGGGAACTAATGGAAAGATGGTAGTTGTGACCGGAGGTTCGAGTACTTCGTATCGGAAGATTGCGGAAAGCGAGCATAAAGTCAAACTCTCCGCCGGATCGTCAGAAGTAGTCTTTTCGCACGAGGACACTACAGAAGGCTCCGTGAATGTCATACTTGATCGCGACATCGTTCTAACGAATTCAAATCAAATAGTATGGGCACTCTCGACCCGACTAAGGCCGGATAAGGACGTCTTTTTCGAAGAAAATGGAAAAATAATCTTTCGTGCAATTAAGCCTGGACTTGAAATTCCGTCGCTCCCCAAGGAATTGCTAGAAAGAGTAAGATCCAGAGTACAAAGCACGCAGGCTTCAGACTCTGCTCTTAGTCGTTAAACCATTAGCTCGTCAGTCTTTTTCTCCTTTATCAGCAAAATCGCGACAAGCGATACGATCGCAACTCCAATTCCCAGCTCGGTCATCGAAGTCACCGCTTTGACTGGCCCATGGGAAGCAACTATTATCGAAGGGATCACAAAAGTGACAAGAATGCCTGTGAACAGAGCGCCGAGTTGGTACGAGAGGCCCGACCCAGAATACCTGAGGTTCGTCTGAAACTGCTCCGTGAACAGTGCCGAAACAACACCAGTTCCGAAGAGAATTGCTCCCAACAGCATGACCTGTGCAAGAATTATGTTGAGATGATTGAGTGTATGCAAGAGTGTGAAGTAAGGATATATCAGAACAAGCGACAGAAGAGCTCCGACAATAATTACTGGCTTACGACCTATCACATCGCCCAAAATCGCTCCAGCGACAATAGTGAAGATTGCCGCTATAGCCCCATAGGTTACTGAAAGAGAGGCAAAAGTCGGAGACACGTGATTTGCTGCCAGATACTGTATCGAATATGGTGCAATCAATCCACTTACAAGAGCGGACATGTACGTCCACGACAAAGCCAGAAGCAATATTCTTCCCCAGTGTTTCTTCAGAACTTGGTTTGCTGGAGTTTTTTCTAATCCTCCAGATTCCTTCAGCTGCTTGAACACGGGAGCATCCTCTAATCTGTATCTTATGACCAGCCCCACAACCGCAATTAGAGCACCAATAACGAATGGCACTCTCCAGCCCCAGTCCATGAACGCCGGTCTTGCCAGCGAAGCGCTCAACAAGGAGAAAGTGAACGATGCAAGAACCAGCCCTATAGGAACTGGAGTCTGCGCCCAACTGGTCCAAAATGATCGCCATTTTGACTTGGCTGCGAATTCAGAAACCCAGGTCGCTGCGCCTCCGAATTCTCCACCTGTACCAAAACCGAATACGACTCGGAAGACAACTATCAATACAGGCGCCAAGACTCCAATTGCTGCATATCCAGGAGTCAACGCAATGCCTAGCATTCCAACACCCATCGCGATCAAGGTGAGAATAAGCGTGGCTTTCCTTCCTTTCTTGTCTCCATAGTGCCCGAAAACGTACGCGCCAATCGGTTTAGTTAGAAAGACGCTTCCAAACGCCGAAATCGAGAGGGCGGCTGCTGCAACAGGATTACTGCTTGGAAAGAAAACGGCCGGCCAGACAAGACCTGCAGCAAAGGAACCTATGAAATAGTCATAGTATTCTATCATCGTCCCGATTGTTGCAGCCAAAGTCACTTTACTGATTTCAGTACGATTCGGCGAGACAACTGGTACTTCCATTGTTTTTTGCTCGGGTAGCCAGCCGTTATTTAAGCGTTGTTAGTCTAGTTTGAATCCTGATAAACTGCAAAGCGAACTTTTGAACCTTTGTACCCAGTCAAGCAATCGTGTCTATTAGGGCGCGCACCTAGTCTTCTGAGGTCATTTGCTTTTGATATGCTGTCTTTGCGCCCCGTACGTACAAGATATTCTCTATTCTAGCATCAAACAGTAATCGACTCCCCGTTGCATACATATCTTGCATATTCGAATTCTTGACGTTTGTCTCGCCAGTACTTTATGCACAACTTGCGAAATAATACGAAGCTACACTCTAGTCGGGAACTATGATTAGCCACTCTTTGTCTCAAAGGTTGTACACGAGGACGCATTTCGAGCGCTCCTGCGAACTATGCATGATTGGGAATTTCCCAGTTTTGAATAGAGAACAAGCCTTTTCAATCAAATAGCATGTTGCTCGAAATGAAAAACCTTGACTCAAGCTAATGAG
>JAJYUX010000010.1 GCA_021792315.1 archaeon | reverse complement strand
CTCCTGAATCCTGTGCGGCCACATATCTTGTAACAACGACATGACCAGTTTCCGAATCGACTTCAACCTCCGCAAAGTGAGCCGTGAACGATAACCTCTCTGAATGCTCCGGAAGCTTTGGTTCTGTTGAGGCGCTCTCTTCTACGCCATCAAGTCCAGCCGATGTGATCAGGTCAGCTATAGTAGCGGTTTTGCTACTTTCATTCGAGATCACCATTCCATCTTCGATTCTCAAGTTTGGAGTTCCGAATTTCTGAGATGCTATTGATAGTATCTTGTTTCTGAGTTTCATTGATGCCTCGCGAACAGCTGTACCAGTAAAGGCAGTAGTCATGCTGCCGACTTCCCCTCGGGCAAAGGGCGACGTTGAAGAATCACCGTAAATGACGCGTGTGTTCTCCACTGGCATTTCCATGACTCCTGCAGCGATCATGGCCATTGTTGTCTTTGCCCCAGTCCCAATATCCACAATTCCCGCATACACCTCCAAGATGTTATCGCGACCAATTCTGACTTTTGCTTCACCTGGTCCGACCACCGCATGCCAGCTTCCAACAGCCATTCCTACTCCTTTGAGTTTCTTGCTCCCATTGACTCTAACAGCGTCTGGAGGGCGCCATGATTTTCGCCATCCGAATTCTTCCGATCCTGACGTGAGACATTCTTCGAGACCGTTTGACGTGAGGTGTTCTCCCAGAGGTGTGACGACGAGATTCCGGAGTCGAAGCTCCAAAGGATTCATTCCGAGTTTGTGGGCAATTTCGTCAACGAAAGACTCCACTGAAAAGTTCGAAGCTGGTCCCGCGGGTGCTCTCATGTAGCCAGTAACTGGTGTATTTGTGTAAACGCCGTAGACTTCAGACCTCCATGCATCCCAAGAGTAGTAAGTATGAGGACCGTCGACAAAGTTCAACCCAGCGCGAAACCGAGTATAGGCTCCAATATCACAGTATGCCTTCAGATCCAAGGCGAGCAACTTTGCCTCTGTTTTGGAAACTGCGGCTCGAAGATGTTGAACGGTCCCCCACCTGCCATGAGTTCCTAAGAAATCCTGCTCTCTGCTATACTCAAGCATCACAGGCTTGCCAGCTTTCTTCGAGAGGATCGACGCGATTGCATCGTAGTTTGATGACCCTCCCCCACCGAACCCGCCTCCCTTGTAGAGAGTAATAGTTCTGATTTTCTCCTGAGGGATACCGAGATCAGCTGAAAGGGAGGCTCGGGCCAAATGCACTGTCTGGGATGCTACAACTACAGTCAGTACATCACCCTCCCACCAAGCCAAGGAAACCGGAGGCTCTATCTGCGCCCTCGAAACACGGACCGTAGAGTAGTCTGCTTCAAGAACAAAGTCGGCGTCATGTTCGATTCGTGAATTTACATCGCCGTAGTTCAGGGTTATAGAGCTCGTTACATTGCCTTCGTCCCAGATTTTGGGAGCGTTCGGCTTTCTTGCCTCTTCGATGGAGAAAACTGCAGGTAGTTCATCGTATTCAACTCGCAAGGCCTGTACCGCAGTCTCTGCTATCTTTCTTGAAGTTGCGGCAACAGCAGCTATTGTCTCTCCAACGAATCTCACCCTATCTGGAAGTACTCGTCTTTGGTGATCTCTATCGCCTGAATGCCAGATCGATTTGTCATCAAGGCATGTGATGATTGCCTTTACTCCAGGAATATTCATTGCATCAGTTGTATCGATTTTTCTCACAATTCCGTGTGGAATTGTGCTGAATAGCACTCGCGCATAAAGAGTTCCAGATACCTTCCAATCTGCGCCATAAGTCGCCCTTCCGGTAGTTCTTTCCTTTCCATCAATTCTCGGGTGAGAATCGATTCTTGTTCTTGGCCTTTCTTCCAGCAGCTGTGAGGCGGCCGTCGGCGATTCACCTTCGAGCTCTTGATTTTGCGACTTCGGCTACTGCGTCGACTATGTTATTGTAAGCGCCGCATCTGCAAATGTTTCCCGAAAGAGCCTCTTTTATCTCCTCTTCGTTAGGAACTCGCCCTTGAAGTTCATCTATAAAGCTCTTCGCTGCGATAATCTGCCCAGATGTGCAATAACCGCATTGCAACGAGTCGTGTTGAATGAACGCTTTTTGCAGAGGATCGAGGTCGTCTCCCTTGGAAAGACCCTCTATCGTCGTAACCTTTGAGCCGTCTGCTTCCACTGCAAGAATTGTGCAAGAGCATATCGCTCTCCCGTTGAGCAGTACGGAGCAAGCTCCACAAACTGTTTCGTCGCATCCTTTCTTCGGCCCGGTAAGATCTAGAGTATCCCTGAGGACATCAAGCAATGAGTCTCGAACATCAACTTCGATGGTCTCTTTTGATCCGTTAACTTCCATGCTGACCTTCTTCAAGGTTTGAGAATTCTCCGTCACCATCATTCATGCAGCTCCTTGGGAAGCCTTTCTGAGAGCTCTTCTTACCAGAACTCTGACCATTTTCTTCTTATATTCTGCCGAAACATCCAAGTCTGCCGCAGGTTTCGATTCCTCTTCGGCAATCGAAGCCGCGTTGTCTATTGAATCTTCGTCCAGTTTCTTGCCAATGAGTGCTTCTTCGGCTCGTTTGATCCTGATTACTTTGTCGGATACTCCCCCGAGGGCCAACTTAGTTTGATTGCAGATGCCTTTTCCAATATCCAGTACAGTGCTGACCACGACAAGAGGAAAATCACCATGGCCCATAGTGATTTTCTCGAAAGCTTGAGTGTGACTATTCGGTGGAATTGGGAAGCAGATTTTCTCCAGTATCTCGCCCTTTTCAAGCGCAGTTGTGAACGTCCCCTGAAAAAAGTCTTCGGCGTGGACAACACGCTTGGTGTTACTTGAATTTGTAATTGTCATTCGTGCATCTAGAGCAAGAGATGTAACACACATATCCGCGGCAGGATCGCAATGTGAAAGGCTACCTCCTATTGTTCCCCGGTTTCGGACGAGCGGATGTCCAATTGAGGAAGCTGTCTTTGAAAGAAGTGGAATCGTTCTCCTCACTAGATCTGAAGAAGCCACATCAGAGTGAGTGGCTAGCGCACCAGCAAAGAGGGCTTCCTTTCCGTCTGATGAAACATCCTTGTCTATCTTGATGTATGACAGACCAGGTATTCTCTTCAAATCCACCAAGTAGTCCAATTCCGTCAGATTCAGTTTCATTATTGGCAGTAAACTCTGACCTCCAGCTATAACTTTGGCGTCAGAATGCTCGCTGAGAACCTTACAGGCTTCGCTCAGTGAATTTGGTGCGACATATTCGAAGGGTTTGAGAATCATGGTCTGTTATTGTCCTGTGCTACTATATCCGTACTTAAGTTTAAAATCTGGGGGATTCGCCATGTGCATTCACAATCCAAGATCAGCCCATTTGATTTATTTAGCAATAACATGAATCCGGAACAGGACTAGAAAACGACCCAATACAAATGGATCGCACTCTCCAACACCACCATCGGAGTGCTCATGTCCTCTCTTGATGCCAATATTGTGCTAATTGCCCTTCCCAACATTGCAAAGAATCTGAAGAGCACCTCTCCCTTCGATCTGCTATGGATTCTCATAGGCTACCAGTTAGTCGTCTCCGCAACTCTAGTGAACATTGGCAGACTCGGAGACATGTTCGGACGCGTGAAGATCTACAATCTCGGTTTCGCCGTTTTCACGGCAACTTCATTTCTGTGTAGCTTATCCCGGACTGGAGATGAGCTAGTTGCATTCAGGCTAGTGCAGGGACTCGGAGCAGCAATGCTGACTTCCAATAGTTCTGCTATCATTACAGATGCTTTTCCTTTGGAAGAAAGGGGGAGAGCTCTTGGAATCAATCAGGTCTCCATGGTCGGAGGCTCCGTTGCAGGTCTAGTTTTTGGAGGATTCCTGACAACGGTTGCTGGATGGCAATCAATTTTCTGGGTAAACGTCCCAATCGGTGTCTTCGCCACGTTATGGGCACATTTCCGTTTGAAGGAACTAGCTCAAAAGAGTGGACACAAAATGGATCTTCTGGGAAACATTAGTTTCGCATCAGCCCTCATATTAGTTCTTGCTGGGCTAACACTTTACGCGTTCGAATCGGTTGCCATTACCGCTTCTCTGGGCCTGACCTTTGCAGGAATTCTGACACTCATTGCATTCTTTTTCATTGAAAGAAGAGTTGCTGAACCAATGCTTGATGTCTCTCTATTCAAGATCAGAATCTTTGACGGAGGCATAATAGCTACTCTCATGAACTCCGTAGCTAGAGGAGCAGTAACCCTCGTCCTTGTGTTCTATCTTCAGAGCCCGATTATGGGTTTGAATCCTCTGATTTCAGGACTGTACCTTTTGCCCCAGTCTGCCGCAATGTCTAGTTTCGGTGTTCTTGGAGGATATCTTTCGGACAGATACGGAACAAGATTGATTGCTTCAACTGGCGTTGTGATTTCTGGTATTGGAGTTCTCATGCTGGCTCAGATCCCTGCCAAAGTCAGTTTCATCCAAATAGCCGTGCCTCTTCTCATTTCTGGCGTTGGTGTCGGCCTCTTCGCCGCCCCGAATAGATCTTCCGTCATGAGCTCGGTCCCTGCCGATAGAAGGGGTTTAGCCGGAGGCATGTCCTCCACAATGCTGAATTTTGGTAACTCTCTGAGCAGAACAATTGCTTTTCTGATCATGGGCCTCGTTCTACCGACTGGGGATATCGAAAAGTTGTTCGCAGGTTCTTCTGCTCTCACTTCAGTCTCATCCAGCACAGCTTTGCTGAGCTCAATACATCTTGTTTATTTCGTTTCTTCTGCTCTATTGTTCTTAACTATAATCCCGTCGGTTCTCAGAGGCCCTCCCGAAAAAGCACAAACAGACAAGGATATTCTGTCGGACCCACATTCGTCTTGAATGGAATTAGGGCCAGTGCGCTGTAGTACTTAATTAGGGCAGGTCATCTTCAAGCACTTTCATCGATATTCATTTGCCGCATCAGACCGATTCGCAATACCTTGATTAACGGCTCTTTGAGCTCTCCGGTCCATGACTGATCCCAGTGGTGGAATGCTGATTGCGCGCGCTCTAAGAAAACACGGAGTGAAGTTCGTCTTTAACGGGGTGGCACTTGACATGTCTCCCGTGCAGAATGCCTGCCTAGACGAAGGTATGGAGTTGATCAACGTAAGACATGAAGCGGCCGCAGCGTACATGGCTCATGGTTATGCGAGGGCCACTAGGCAGACTGGAGTTTGTATTGTGCACACCGGCCCTGGCGCCCTAAATATAACTACCCCGATCGCCGCGGCTTTCTATGAATGCTCGCCTGTTCTTGCAATTTGCGGCCACACTTCGCAAGACAAGGTAGACAATGGTGCAAATCATGAGTTTGACGCGATAAGGGTCTTTGAGCAATTCATCAAATTCGGACGGATTTGTACTGACGGAACGCGTTTCGGTGACTATGTCAATCTGGCTCTTCGCCACGCAAATGTCGGTCGTCCCGGACCAGTTGTACTGGAGTTTCCTACCAGCCTCATGGCAAATCATCACAAGGAAGCAAGTATGCAATTCTTGAACGATTATGATCCTATTTCTCCCCCGGCAGCAGATCCAAGGGCCGTAAAGGAGACGGCAGAACTTCTGCGAGTCAGTAGCCATCCAGTTATCCTCGCAGGAAATGGAGTCTATTGGTCTGACGCTTCCGCGGATATCAAAGAGCTCGCTGAATTTGCCGGTATCCCCGTAGTAACTAGGAGCGGTCAGGCGCAAGGTTGCATTCCAGAAGACCATCCTCTATCATTTGGAGTTCTGACGCGCGGCCCAAATTCTGCACTAGGAAAGGCCGATTTTATACTTGCAATTGGGATCCAGTTTGATGCCGCCACAACTGTTCCCCCCATTGCGGCGGGAGTGAAAGTTGTTCAGGTTGACATCGACCTGGCAGAACTTGGCAGGTATGTCAATCTGAAAATAGGGATCTGTTCTGATGCTAAACAGGCGCTGTCACAGATAGTCAACGAGGTGAAATATCAAAACATACGAAAGAACACAGAGTGGCTGAAGGAAGTGAGAGAGGATATGAGAAAGAGTGAACAAGAATTGCCAGGAATGGACGAGTTATCAAAGTCCAACCCAATCTCTCATGTGCGGCTCGTAAAAGAGATCAAGGACTTTCTCCCCAAGGATTCGTGGTTTGTCTATGATGGGGCCACGATAGCTGGGGCTGCGAGAAGGATTATCAAAGCATACTATCCAGGACGAATTATCAGCGCCTATGGAAACCTAGGTAATATGGGCGCAGGAGTTCCATTCACGATCGGAGTCAAGATTGCTCATCCAGATAAGCCAGTCCTGCTCCTGGAAGGAGATGGATCATTTTTGTTCAACTCAAGAGAACTCGAAACAGCTCAAAGACACGGAATCAACTTTGTCTGTGTGATTGGAAACGATCGCGCCTGGGGAGCGGAGCATTATTCCATGGCGAATGCCTTTGGAGAAAGTCAGGCGGCAAAGATGGGGACCTTACTTTCTGGCAACACGCGATATGACAAGTACGCAGAATCTCTTGGTTGCTATGGTGAACTTGTCACCGATGCGACGGAGATTGTTCCAGCACTCAAGAGATGCTATGAATCAGGCAAACCATCGGTATTAGATGTCAGAATATTTAGGCGTGACATGTATCCAGATAACAGCAGAGTGTGGGGCTACACCTTGCGTGGTGAGCCCGTACCTCGCTAAATTCGGAGCAGTTTTCTAATATTCCCTCCCATGATCATTTCGCGTTCTCTCTCAGTCATCTTGACTCCAGATAGAGCTCTTATGGTCTTTTCAGGAAGACCCACCGAGGCAAATTCTGGGTACCAATCACTTGCGAAAATCAATCTTTCGGCCCCTACACCGAAATGATTCAGTGCCTTCTCAACAAACTTGGCATAGACCTCTGTACCCTCGTCATCGCCAACCAGATTGAGATTTGATATGATGAGATAGACATTGAAATTCTTCGCGGCAACGTACAGGGATGTATCTGAAAATGGAGACAGCATACCGCCGCAATGATTGATGATGAATGGGATCTCAGAATATCTGCTTGCCAAATCGTCAATGTTGATTGGATCGAAGAAGCGTGCCGGGACACTTCTGTTCGTGTGAGCCGGGAGGGGATTTCCGACGCCGGTCCCTGTATGGAACTGAACAGGAACTTTGAATTTCGACACAACATCCATGAAAGGATAGAAGGCTCTCGCGCTTCTCAGAGGATCGTCATTTCCTAGCTGGATTAAGCTCAATTCTCCTACGCCGCGAAATATTCCACTCCTCAACATTCGTGCAAGTTGATCTACGTCAGCCTCGGCAGAGTCGTCAGCTTTTTGCGATGATGATGAATATGATTCCTCATAAGCGAACCTGCAAAATGGAATCAGTCGGATCCGATCTTTCTTCGCCATATCTTCAAGATATTTGCCCGCGACATTACTTTCTCCCGCTCCGGGCAGGATAATTGCCGCGTCAATCTTGTTTCTGCGCATGTAGTCAATTAGCTTTGGAGTGGAGTCCCTCAGTTGTCCGTCACGCGAGCGGGCTACCGGATGAGTCTCAGCGTCAATTATCATTCTTTCTGCCAATTAGAATTCGTGATACAAAACAATGTCGCAAGACATCACTGGTTGTCAACGGATTCGATGTTGATTTTAGATTAGACTTCATAAGCGACATTTGTTCAATTCCCACTGTCAAAACGGCGGAGCGACTTTCGGAAATGGATCATGGAATCAGATTGGCCGTTCCCAACGATTCGGAGAAGCCGGTCTACGATTAACATTTGATACGCTCATTTCGCAAGGGATAAGTAGTTCCTACGAAAAGCAACGGCCAGCCCGTCAACAGATTGACGATAATTGCAAAACACACAGGAAGGAGTGTTACTTCCAGATGGCAAACGAGGAAGATTCTTGGAATTCAAAAATCGTTACATCATTTCTAGGCGTCCTTGTACATCCCGCTATCTATCATTTTCTTGATCATTTCTTTGTAGAATTTTTTCCTTTCCGGATAAAGTGGAGGACTGTTGTTCTTGTACACATTCAAAGGCCAAGTATACTCCTTTGCCGCTTCTGAATAGAGGTCCGAGTATAACTCTAGCGGTAAATGAGGAAGTAGGCTCATCATTCCCTTTGTTCTAAAAGTTCTCACTTCATCTACATCGATAACAGCTGCAGCCCATGAGATGTGCGGCTTGTCCACCTGACACATTATCTGACCTTTGTAATTTATGATCATGCTGTTGCTGCCAGTAGAACCTGTCATCGAAGGAACTGTTTCATCGGTGGTGTAGAATTTCGGACCATTGTTGGGAGCGACGACGTAGCATCCATTGTTGGCTGCATGTGCCCGGTTCATGACCTCCCACATTCCGTTGTTGGCATGAAATTCCAAGTCGCTAGCACGGTACAATATTTCGGCGCCATTCAGAGCGAGCATCCTGCCGGTCTCGCAGAAGTAACCCTCATAGCAGATCATGGTGCCTATCCTTCCAATCGGCGTATCTGCAACTGGATAGTAGGCGTCAAGCCCTGAACCGATCTTTTCATCCCAAATGTCCTTTATGTCCGCCGGAGTGCAGCTCCCTTCCGGAGTGAAGACCCTGCTCTTCCTGTGTTTGTGAATCACTTTTCCTTGTGGGTCGATGATGAAAGCAGTGTTAAAGAAAAGACTCTTTGAAATCTCGGGCTCGACTACCTTTGCTTGGGCTATGATGTAGACACCCCACTGTTTTGCTTTCTCCGCCAGAACATCAGTTTCCTCACCCGGTAAACTGATTGCAATCTTCTCGCAGACCTCCTTGTGATCCATCCTGCTGTGTTCATCATAGTAGCCTTGGATACCTCCCTCAGGAAGGGCGATCAATTTTGCAGGAAAGAGAACATCGGCCATGTACATGCAACCGTCGATTTGTCTAGAGACATGCGCTAGGTTCGCCCTAATATCGCGGCGATTCGTGCAACCATAGGTCTTGCTTTGGATTGCGAATGCCATGTATGGCTCAACCATTATCTATCACTTCTTCATCGAACGGACGATAACAATCTTATAAAGATGACTTGCTACGAGGCATTACGAATCGCACTAGCATGACAACACTGGTCTCTCCTCAAACGATTGGAAGTAGAAATATGGCCGAAACGTCGGAAGAAATACATCTAATTGGTTCAGATATTCCCAGGATAGACGGAATTGAGAGAACGAGCGGCAGGGCGAAGTACACCGGAGACTGGAAAGTCCCCGACATGCTATACTCAAGGATCATTCAAAGCACGATCCCACACGGATTCGTCCGAGGTATTGACACTACGAAAGCGCTTTCGATTCCAGGTGTTAAGGCGGTTATAACTTGCCTGGATGATACCACATTATGGAGTGTTGGAGAAAGAGAACACAAACGAAGGGTCTTCACAGATCACGTAAGATTCATTGGAGATTGTATTGGAGCGGTCGCCGCCACCTCGCGGCGGGTCGCGCAGGAAGCTGTAGAGGCCATCGAGGTACAATATGAGGCACTCCCTGCTGTCTTCAGCATTAAAGACGCGATGAGGCCCGAAGCCCCAAAGATCTGGGATGATGGCAACGTTATCGGCCCTCTCAAGTACGGTTTTGGAAATCTGTCTGAGGCGTTCAATAGAGGCAACCTGATCATCGAACGTGACTACTCCACTTCTCGAGTGCACAACGCTCCGATGGAAACAGCTGTGTCCCTTGCTTGGTGGGACTCATCGTTAGAGAAACTAACGCTGATAGCTTCCACTCAGGGTGTTTTCAATTGCAGGAAGGCGGTTGCCGATAGCCTAGTGCTTGCGGAGGAAAGAGTGCATGTGACTTGCCTGTACAAAGGCGGAGGTTTCGGTAATAAAGGAAATTCCCTCTATTACGATTTGATCAGTGCTCTCCTTGCGAAAAAAGCAAGAAAGCCTGTAATGACCGAGTTCTCGAGAGAACAGGATTTTGTGGCGGTTCACGGGAGGTGGTCTTCAGACCAACATCTGAAAGCTGTCGTCGATACAAAGCAAGGGAGAATCCTAGCTGTAGACCTCGATGCGTTCTGCGACATTGGCGGTTATACTCGGCACGTGAAACAGGGTTCTTTTGTGAATGGGGCTGAAATTTATTACTCGTGTGAAGCATGGTCAGCCCAAGTTCGTGGAGTCTACACAAACAGCCCTTCCACAGCCCACATGCGTGCTCCGACTGGGCCACAGGCATGTTTTGCGTCTGAGACACTTGCAGATGAAATCGCGCATCAGCTCAGTTATGACCCTCTCGAGTTCAGACTTCGTAACTCTGTCTCAAGATATCATGGGGAGAAGAACTTCGTTTCGACCAGCATGAATCTCTGTTTACGAGCCGGCGCGGAGACGTTTGGATGGAAGCAGAAGTGGAGAAGACCCGAAGGTGTGATGAGAGATAATGGTGCCTGCTCCAAATTGAGGGGCGTTGGTGTAGCGATGGCGAACTTCCATGCAAATCTAGGAAGCGGGGACGCATTATTGCGACTAGTCAGAAAAGGAGATCTAGCAGTGCTTCAGGTTTGCATCGGGCTAGTCGACATTGGAACTGGTGCAAAATCAACAATGGCCATCATAGCTGCTGATGTATTAGGTATCCCGCTAGAAAACACGCGCGTGATATGGGGAGACACGGAGTCTTGCCCTATAGGCCCTGGTGAAAGCGGAAGTAGGGCGACAACAGTGGTGGGAACTGCAGTTAGGGCAGCAGCGCGGAGATTGAAACAAACGATTCTGTCATTCGTCAGTGAACGTTATCGTGTTCCACTGGAAGATATCTACATTAGAGGAGGGAAAGTTTCTTCAAAGAGACCTTTAATCTCTCTGTCTCTTGCGAAGGTGTTGGAATTGATGGGCCGAGAAGAGATCGAGGAACGGGAGGTCAAAGCCCCCGCTGCTCCAGAAAACCTGCCACCGAGGTACGCTTTTGCAGCACATTTCTGTGAAGTGGAAGTGGACATAGAGACAGGTGAGATTGCTGTCGTCGGGTATACCGCCGCTCACGAATCTGGAGAGATAATTAATCGCCTTACTGCAAGAAACCAAGTACGTGGCGCAATAGTGATGGGAATTGGAATGGCACTTTCGGAACGGGTACTTGTGGATCAGAATTACGGGGCAATGTCGAACGCGAGTTTCATGAAATACAAACTCCCAAGCAACTCGATGGCCCCTAACATTAAGGTCGTCTTCGTCAGAGACAGAAACGACACATTGGGTCCCAAACCTCTGGGCGAGATACCATTACTTCCTGTGCCGGCAGCAATCGGAAACGCCCTATTTAACGCGACAGGCGTCCGTCTTAGACAAACTCCCTTCCTCCCTGAAACTTTACTTGGTTCCTTGTCGAGTTAGGCGTTCTTAATGAACACTGAGCGCAATGCACATAAATGAATGAATGTTCTCCGATCTCATGGTAGACCCGTATACTGTAGGATGCATTCAGACTGAAATTCACGTTGCAAAAGATTCTTCTGACAGGAATATAATCAGAAAGAATCTTACGCGGGGTCTTGAGCTAGCGGACGTTGCGTGCACGAGAGGTCGGTCTGGAATCAGCGAGACCAAAATCATCCTGTTTCCAGAGTTCTACCTTCCTGGATCGACTTCGATGTGGCGACGGAGCGTGAAGAAGATGCAGGAAGTGTGCATACAAATTCCTGGCGAGGAAACTGATCTAATCGGCGCTGAAGCCAAGCGTCTCGGCGTCTACATGTGCGGTGGCGTCTTTGAATACGACCCTGAATGGCCTTCTCACTACTGGAATTCCTCATTCATTATAGATCCGAACGGAAAAGTCGTTCTGAGATACCGCAAGAACAGCGACAGCATGAACACCACAAAACCAGGAGATGTTTTCAAAGAGTACCTCGAGAAGTATGGCTATGATGCATTGTTTCCAGTTCTAAAGACGCCAATAGGAACTATGGGTTCTATGATATGTTACGACGTTTGCTTTCCTGAGATTGCAAGGATGCTGGCTTTCAAGGGAGCCGAGATAATTCTTCATCCTACTGGCGAGCCCTATGGAGAAGGAAGAGGGGGCTGGGAATGCGCGAAGAGAGCAAGAGCCTTTGAGAATGCTCTCTATCTCATGACTGCCAACCACGGTAGCATGTACGGAAGTAGCTTCCCCACTTTTCGCTCGCATGGCGGCTCGGAAATCATTGACTACAAGGGTGAAGTCGTGGCATCAATAAACGGCCCCGGCGAAGCAACGATCACTGCGATGATTGATATCAACATGCTGAGATATAGAAGAAACAGGGCTGCGCTGACATTTGTGAGACCACATTTGTTCGCTAAAGCGTACGCAGAATATGAGAGTTTTCCCAGTGACCGAATGACTAGTCAACCGCTGGAGGCTCGCATGAAAATAGCAGAGGAATACAATAGAGCTGGTGACGCCACAGTCAAGAGGCTATACGAGAAGGGAATCTACAGAAAACCTGAATGGCCAAGTAACGAATAGTTCGGCAAGTGAAAGACGATGCAGAAACTCAAGTTGGATGAGACGGAGATATTTATTTTCAATGTCGGCGATCTCTATTACGCCCTAACAAGAATCAACTCTGTTCCTGAGAGTGAATGGCGGCCAGCTCATTCGCACATCTACGAAAACAAACTTCCTTATCCAATGCTATGCTTTCTCATAAGGTCAAATGGTGAGTCGGTTCTAATAGATGCTGGAGACTATTCTCTCATGGCGCCCATTGGTTCTGAGTTCAGACCTGATAGTTACAAACCGCCTCCAACAATAGTCGAACAACTCTCTGAGATTTCTGTCCGTCCGAACGATGTGAAGTCGATGGTCATAACTCATGCTCATTGGGATCATTATGCCGCGGTCACCTCAAGAATGCATGACGGCTCGTACGCCCCCACATTCTCCAACGCTCGCCACTTTCTGGGGAAACATGACTGGGAGTCGGCGAAGGTCCAAAAAGCGCTTGACGATCCGAACTCTAACGACAGCCGAACTCTTGGAGTTCTCCGCAGATCTGGTTTGCTCGAATTGGTACAGGAGAAGAGAAACCTTTCACCAAGGATTCAGATAATTCCGTGTCCCGGTGAAAGTCCCGGACACCAAATTGTTCGAGTGCAATATGGCGAGGGGAATACTATCTATTTTACAGGTGACCTGTTTCACCATCCTGTCGAAGTGGAGAAAATAACCTGGATGTCAAAGTGGGATGATCCTGAAGTTATCATAAAGAGCAGAAAGGAAATGATCGACATCGCTTTGAAGGAGGATGCTTTGCTTCAGGGAGGTCACATGCCACTGGGTAAGCTTATGAGAACGGACGGTGGCGCTAGATTTGTTGAGACCAAACCCTAGCTAGGTCAGATAAAGCATAATACCCTTCACGCAATGCTCGGACTCGTTCTTGAAGAATAATTTTGACGTTATAGTCTTAGGCGGAGGCACAGCCGGCTGCGTTGCAGCTTGGCATTTCGTAAACAGTGGACTGGATACATGTGTCATTGAGGCAGGACCCGATTACGGACAGTATCCTGGTGGGAGATGGCCTCACGACATACTGAATGCCAGAGTCGCTCCAGTGACAACTCATGATTGGGGATTCAAGAATACTAATTCCTCCGGAAAGGATCTGAACGATATTCATGGAAAAGTGATGGGAGGTTGCTCCTCACACAATCACAGCACAGCGATTTGGCCGCCACCAGATGATTTTGAATCATGGGGGTTTCCGCCTAATTCTGGATGGAGCTACGAAGAGCTTTTTCCTTTGATCAACAAGGTCGAAAAAGTATCTTCAGACTCTGTCACTCCCTTCCGAGGAAAAGAGGGGATGATGCCTACCAGGATGGCTGATGAAAGTAAATTGAGCATCTGGCAAAACAGACTGATTGAATCCGTCCTTGCGTGTGGGTTCCCAAGATTGACTGACCTTGGAACGCTAGCACCTGGGGAAGGACTCGGACGAAGACATGCTAACATTGCCAATGAATGGGTGAGATGGAACTCCTCGTTCGCTTTCATTGATCCGATCAGAACCTCTCAGAAATTGACTATTCTTTCTGATACGTTGGTTGACAAGCTCGTGATTCATGGTGGGATTGCTTCAGAAGTCATCTGTAGGACATCGTCAGACTCCGCCTTTTCGTTAGGCGCAAAGAGATTCGTGCTTTCCGCAGGGCCGTACGGATCTCCGTTGGTTCTTCTCAGATCTGGAATAGGCCCCACCAAGGAACTCTCTAGATTCTCAATTTCAAGAAATATCGCTCTGGAGGGAGTGGGAGCAAATCTTCAGGATCATCCCGGAATCACGCTTCAGTTTTCGCCGAGAAATGAAGGTGCTGAAATGATTCGAAGAGATGTAAAGGAAGGAAGGAGATTGATCGTCCCTTCAATCCTTCGGGCGAAGAGCTCCGTCTCAGAAAGAAGCTATGATTTGCACATAATTCTTCAAGCATTCTTGAATTCTAATGACAGTTGTGCATTTGGAACCACTGTTTTCGGTGTCGATCCCAAGTCGCGCGGCAATCTGGGACTAATTGGTGCGGATCCGAAGCTGGCCCCCCGGGTTGACTACAGGTACTTTTCAGAGGAAAGAGATATTTCCGCGCTGACTGACGGCATTTCGATCTCGAGACGCATCTGGAAAAGCAAACCGACATCGCAGCTAATAGCGGATGAACTGGCCCCAGGCGGGAAGAGCGTTCGGGATTACATTGTTCAGAATAGTTCAAGTTATCATCATCCAGTCGGAACTTGCAGGATGGGACCTGTTTCTGACGGAGATTCGGTCGTCGATTACTCTGGACTCGTAATTGGGAGCGATAACATCTATGTGGCCGATAGTTCGATCATTCCAAGAATACCTAGAGTCAATACGTGCTTTATCGCACTTCTCGCAGGACTCAAGGTTGCGATGAGCGCTGCTGGATAACTAACACTCATGAAAGAAGAAGGAGTAATAGCGTTCAGCGCATTTTGAGCTTGCTGAAGTACAAACCTAGCGGTCTGTAAGCGAGATGCGACCATTTTGCAAACGGAACTTCCAATCCCAGAAGTGGCACCACCACAGCAAGGTGAATTGTGAACGTTGTGTATACAGCTAGTGGCATACCAAGTCCTACAAATCCATCGAGCATTATTCCCGATACTGAGGTCAGTAGGAGCAATATGAGAAACATCCAGTCAGTGGCTTGTGAGAATCGCCTAGAAGGTTCGCTTTTTCGCAGTCGTCCGATGATCGCGTAGACTGTTCCGTATGTGAGTGCCGCGAATCCAAAATAACCGGTCAGTCTTATCGGATCCGCTATCGGAGGCAGTTTATTGAACATTGAAAATGATAACAAAACTCCGTACAAGATGAAGAGAACGGTATAACCCCACATCAAAATTAGATGGTTTCTCCACGCCGTCTTGTCATTGCAGCCTGAATATCGTTTCTGTGTGAAGAATTGCATAACGACGTTTCGAAATTCTCTGATGTATATCGATAGAGATATTCTCTCTTTGTTTGATCCTCCTTTTTTCACGGTGAACCAATACATGCGCGCCAAGTTGCTGATTAGGATTAGCGCAAGTATTCCTCCGAAGAGCAATCCGGCGTTGCTCACAAGGCCCACTGGAGCGAATGTGGTCAATTGGACGCTACTGGTGATGATCGGGCCATGAAACAACCAAACGACGAGAACTGTGAACAAGGATAGCGCTGTTGTGGAAATGTACTTCGCCGGCTTTGAGAGATAGATTGCTCTAGACACACCAGTCCAATCATATCTGGTTGTTAGGTAGCGTCGAATCGCCATCATTGTTTCAGCTGGTTCAGCTTGCCTAGGGCAAGACTTCGAGCAATCTCCGCAGTAGTAACAGAGCCATGGATCAGGACTTTCCAAAAGCTTCTTTTCCAGTCCCAGCTGAGTATATGTTATCATCTTTCGTGGGAAGCTTGTCGTTTCGTTTGATAGCGGGCAAGTGGCCGTGCAGTTGCCGCAGTTGAAGCAGATATCGATATTCTTTGCTCCGAGCTTCTTGACCTTGGTCACAAGGTCTGGGTTCGATTTTAGAACTAACTCAGTCTGCGCCATTTATCCAATTCATTCCTTTTGTTTAACCGCATACCTGTAAAAACCACCATCCGTCTTCTCGACAACTGAGACCAGATTGTACTTGTAGTAGGTCGAGAGATACCATAGTACAGTCTTGGCATCCATTCCGATTGCTTTGGAAAGTTCCGGAACGGTTTTCGGAGAATCCTTGAGAGAGTTCATGATCTTTGATTGAATATCAGCTTGCGTCTTCCTCAGATCCAGAAGTTCCTGCCTAGGTTTTGCTCCTGTCTTCTTCCTGTACAGCAGACTTGTGAAGGTCTTCTTTGTTGCACTCATTCAAATCACCTAGCGAGTGCTCCTATCATGACACGAATTTCTGAATTCGTGAGTCCCTGAAGCTGTATAGCTTCAGTCGGACATACCGCAACACAAGCTCCACACCCTTTACATTTTGCGATGTTGACATTGGCCGTGCTCTTCCTCTCTAAGTTTTCGAGCTCTATCGCGCCGTAGGGACATTCAGCTATGCAAGCTTGGGTTCCTTCACATGTAGTTGGATCAACTCTTGCAACGAAAGGCTCCAGCTCTAGTTCCTTTTTTAGCGCAAAAGCAGCAGCCTTCGCCGCGGCGGCTGAGGCCGACGCGAGCGTCTCTCTCACATCTTTCGGTGATTGCGCAGTTCCTGCAATCAACAAACCTGCAATGTTTGTCTCCACTGGTCGGAGCTTCAGATGCACTTCTCTGTAAAAACCGTCCAAACCGATTGGTAGTGAAAGCATTTCATTTAGACTGGCGTTCGATGTGGGAACCATACCAGTAACGAGAACCACCAAGTCCACTGCGAACTCAATCTGAGTATTATCAACAAGAGAGCTCCTGACGGTCACCATGCACTTGCCGCCTCGCTCTGTCACCCGGGGTTCGTTCTCATCATCGAACCTGACAAACGTCGAGCCTTCTCTCCCTGCTTCCTCATACATCTGTTCATTTCTACCGTACGTCCTCATGTCACGGTAAAGATGGTAAATCTTGAGATCGGCAAACTTCTCCTTCAACACCAGAGCACTGTTTATAGCTGCATTGCAGCAAAATCTCGAACAATACTTGTTTGGCTTTGGGTTTTCGCCGGAATCCTTTTGCCTGCTTCCAACGCAATAGATGTATGCGATGTCTTTCACACTCTTACCCTTGTATTCTAGTGTCTTTCCAACGCTGAGCTCCATGAGCCTTTCAAGTTCAGGGAGAGTGACAACACCGTTTACAGTCCCGTAACCAAACTCACTGACCTTGGGCGAATAGGAATCAAAACCGGTTGCGACAATAATACTCCCTACTTGAACGTTGATTTCTTGTTCCTTTTGCTCTAAATCGATCACATTATTCCCACAAACGTCCACACAGATGCCGCATTTGGTGCAGCTCCTCATGTCAATTGTAGGAAGGTTCGACATGGAGTAACCAAGTGGTCTGTAGATCGCCTTTCTACTTACGAGGCCGTGTTCGGACTCGTCAGGGACGCTAACTGGGCACGCCCTGATTGCTTCGTTTAACTTCTCTGAATCAGAGACGACATACCGTGGGGAAATTCTGATTTTTACCTCGAACTTGCCAACATATCCCTTGAATTATTCGACGGTGGCATTCGTAAAGACCGCGACATTCTCCCTTCCCGCCAATTGCAATGCGAGCGCTCTTACGACCTGTGCCCCATGCATGCCGTACGGATAGATTTCGCTTAGTTCTGAGACGTGGCCGCCGAGTGAGTGAGATCTTTCTACAAGGACTACACACACATTCATATCTGCGAGGTCAAGGGCAGCCCTCATACCGGCAACTCCTCCTCCGATTATTAGCACTGTTTGCGTGGACTCGGTCTTGATCTTATCCAGAGGATCTGCGAGTTTGACGTAGGCTACAGCTGCTCTGACGTGGGCCTGCGCTTTTGCGGTAGCTCCCGGTTTGTCATCGCCGTGCGCCCAGGACGCTTGCTCTCTGATGTTTGCGTGATAGAACATGTACGGGTTCAAACCAGCCCTCTTGGTTGTTCCCCGGAATGTCATTTCGTGGAGTTTTGGTGAGCAGGAGGCGACCACGATTCGATCAAGATTCCGTGCCTTCACATCTTCAATCATTTCATTCTGGGATGCGTCTGAGCAGTCAAACATCAAATCCTTGGAGACTACGACATCTGCATCTTCTGCCTTGATGCTTTCGGCAACTTTCTTAACGTCGACGAAATCTGAAATGTTCCCTCCACAGTGACACACGTAAACCCCCACTCGGGGCTTTCTTGTCTCGCTCATAGTTCACTTTGTGCCTCTCTGTACTGTTATAGTCATTGGAATCTTCGAAGCTTCTGATATTCGATTCTTCAGAATGTACGAAGAACACAGGGAAGCCGCAGCGCCAGCTTCGAGAACTGAATCAGGAATGTCTTTTGGACCGCTAGCGCATCCAGCGGTGAAGACTCCTTCAATACTCGTTTGCGCCGAGCTCGAGTTCTCACTGACAAGTTTTATCCACCCAACTTCATCGAGTTCGAGCTTTGCATTCTTGAACGCGCTCGCGATGGCTGGATTTGGCAGCAGGCCTACCGACAGAACCATCATGTCGTGAGTTGTCTTTTGGAGTGTCCCTGATCCTTGCGTATCCTCGTGATAGACTGTGAGATCCGAATTCTCCCCTTGTTCCACTCTTGCAACTTTCCCTCTGACGAACTTTACTCCCATTTCCTTGCATTGATTGTAGAACTCATCAAATCCTTTACCGTACGCCCTAATATCCATGTAGTACAGAGTCAAGTCTGCCGTGGGAAGCGAACCCATCAAGAGCTGTGCTTGCTTCATAGAATACATGCAACAAACCTGGGAACAGCGTGGGTTGCCCATTGTCTTATCCCTCGAACCTGTGCAGAGTGCATATCCTATGTTCTGTGGTTCCTTTCCATCCGAGGGACGGACGACCGCGTTGAATGGTCTGGTGGGAGCAACTATCCTGTCCATCTGCATGCCCGTAACAACATTCGGATATTCGCCATAGTGGTATTCTTTCTTCTTATCGGCTTCAAACAGAGAAAAACCGACAGCTAGGATTATCGAGTCCACGACAATCGAATGCTCTTTTGGAACTTGAAGAAAGTTTATTGCGTCCGCGGGACAAATTCTCTCGCACTGCATGCAGAGGATGCAGTTATCAATGTCGATGACCGCCTTCTTTGGCACTGCTGTGTCAAATGGAATGTATGCTGCTTTGCGACCACGCAGGCCAAAGTCGTTCTCCCTTGGTACGATTATCGGGCACGCTTCTTCGCAATGCCCGCAACTAGTGCAAACTGAAGTGTTCACGTATCTTGGTCTTTCAGTTATGTTGGCTCTGAATATGGTTGGCTTATTCTGAGTCTCTTCCCTAATGATTTCGTTCACCGTTGAGTACGTAAACAGAGTAATATTCGGATGATGTGAAACCGCAGATGTCTTAGTTCCAGAAATGCAGCTGGCGCAGTCGAGAGTTGGAAATACCTTGCTAAGAAGAAGTACCTTACCGCCAATTGTAGGTTGCTTTTCTACGAGAAGAACTTTGAATCCCATATCACCCATATCGATTGCAGCCTCGATTCCAGCGATGCCTGCTCCAATGATTAGAGCGTCAAATCTCTCCTCCGGTAGCTTTTGCGATTCTTGAGATATCTGGCTCATTGATTTGCCACTTTCGCGGAGACAGCAAGGAGAGGTTTTATCGGGCCGAGTTTCATTACCGCCTCGTAGAGAGTTTTCACATTCTTTGCAAAAGCTTCAGAGCAAACCGAGCAGATACCCGCCATCCGAAGTCTTCCCTGTTCGATGCCCTTTTCTTTCATATGTTCGTAGGTTTTCTGTATCCTCTTCGAGGTTCGATCTGGGCAGTCGCGCAGATACGGACAGTCTCCCCCGTCAGCCGCAACAAAGACTCCGTCAAAGCCGTGTTCAAAGGCGTAGATTATGAGCTCAGGTCTTATCATCGAAGAACATGGAATCCGAAGTATGCGTGTCGATGATGGATAATGGATGTGCGCCAGTCCGGCAAAGTCAATCCCTGGATCTGATATTACGCTAGTGGATATCACAAGAATCTGCGGTTTGAATTCTCGCTTCGACATTTCTGTTATCACATCTGCATCTTGATTTTCAGATTCCTCCAGATCCGCCGACGGCGACTTTGAGTATCTCTTTCTATTTTAGCCGCTTCACGAATATCCGATCATATCCCGGCTCAGATATGTAACCCAAGAATTCCTGCCCCGTCTTTTTAGCCCATGCAGGAATGTCTTGTCTAGTTCCCTCGTCTGATGAGAGAGTTTCCAAGATTCCACCCATTGCACCCCCCACTATTGCCTTCTTTGTTTCTAGAAGAGGTCCGGGGCAGGATGTCCCGCGGGCGTCTACTATCTTGTCAGATTTGATTGAGTTTAGATCTTCAGTCTGCATTACATTTGTCCCCATCCTTTAGATGAAGAGAGATATCTTTGCATCAGTCGCCAGTTCGATGAACTTGCCCACGCCTATTACATCGTCGACCAATTCCGTCAAATCATCTCTCTTCATTCCCATCAGGTCGTATGTCTGTGAGCATGCGTGTAACTTCACATTTCCTGCCTCTCTTGCTCTCTTGAATATCTCAAACCAGCTTGGAACATTCTTCTTCTGCATCATTTCTGCCATCATTTGTCCCATCTCCTCAAACTCCTTGCTGATCTTTCTGTTGCCTTGGATCATGTCCTTCCTAAGAGCTACCAGTCCCCAGTAAGTGAAGAAGAGATCTACGTCCATTCCCATCGCCACACCGCCAGTTGCGATAGTCGCTGCAGCTGTGAGTTTGTCTACTGTACCCGAGAACACCACTATTGCGATTCTTTCTGCCATGACTACATTCGCCATCTTGGTCTATGCAGTAACATCAATAAAAGACCGTGCATGCAAAAGAACGAAATTGTACGGACTCCGCTTTATTTGAGAACACGCTTAACAATGAGCGAAAGTAGTCTTGGTGCCTCATCGTGTCTGTTACTAGAGATTCTCCAGTGAAACGTGCGTTGAGTGCCAGACGAACCGCATTCTGGACGCATGATGCGATGTGTGCGGAGATGGACAAACTTCTGGCAAAGGTCGGAGCTCAACATAGCTTGAAACAGAAGGCAGAGTCCATCTGCAGAGAAGGTTTCGTTCGAGATCTCGAAAGGGGGAGATCGATGCGTTCTTACATAGCTGCAGCACTCTACACCGCGCTAAGAGCGAGTGGGGATCCAATGCCGCTTAGAGAATTTCTTTCAGAAATCGAAGCCGACAACAAGAAAGGTGATCAAGTGGCCATGTACTATCGGATGTTCATAAGAGAACTTGACTTGATTTTGCCCCCTCCAGATCCCAGTTCCTATTTGCAAGACATCGTCCATAAATTGCAAATGGATGACGAACTGTACAGTGGTTCCAAGAACCTGCTGGCGAATCTTCCGAGGTGCCCGCCAGAGACTTGTGGGAAGGACCCTGTAGCAATTGCGGCAGGGGCAATCTATCTTTTCGCGCTGAGTTCGAGTCAACCCCTTTACGAAAGGAACGTTGCAGATGCATGCGGGATTTCTGAGAGAAGATTGCGAACATGTGTCAAGGCGTTACGCGCCGTTGGGCATCCTCACCCAGCTTCGATAAACTGACACTGGATCATTTAATCAAGAGAGTAGATTATACTCTTACACTCGGACCCAAGGATGCCCAAATCCTCAGAGTTCCCACGCCAATCTCTTGCATTGTTACAGAGTAACCATATCCATTCAGAATCGCTTTGAGAAACGCGAATGTGCATTCAGTGGAAGAAACTTTTCTACCAGCTCCAACGACGTCTATCTCGACATCGCCCTCTCCACCCTCCTTGTTTACTTTGAATTGCTTGACTGGAATGATTAGAGCGAAATCCTTTGCTAGTGATGCCAGGCCGTCAAGGTCATCAGCCGCAATTCTTAGGAGCCCCACAACGCTTGAACCGAGATCTCTGAACATCCTTAGTGCAGTTTCTTTGCTAGAGAGATAGATCTTTTCAATCAAGTCATCCACAAAATCTGAGGGAAGAGTTATCACATCAATTTGCCGAAGAATTGATAGAGACCGCCATACTGGGTAGAGCTGCGAAGGGCTTCCTCCTTCCGAGCTTATCTTTGAAACTGCAGAAAGTGTTTCGTTAGCAAACGCAAAGAGAGTCTTGTTGTGTCTTTCCGCCTCCTTGGAAAACTGGTCGAAGACTGTCGAGTCTACGGAGATGTTCGTTCGCGCCATTGATTCCTCATGACAGAGCCTGTTAGTATCTATTTCAACGTGACTTTCGATTGATTCTGGTTTTAGCAGGCGGCTACGTTGACTCTATTCGGTTCACCTAAGACGTATCCTCGACTAGTTTCTTTCTGTAATCTCGTTCAATCCTAGGAGAAATCCACGCCAATGCCGCACCTGTTGCCAGTGCAAAAAATGCTATCCCATACCATGCTACAGCTACATACGCGGCGAGAACTTGGAACGTGAATGGCCCAACGAAGGAAGCGATAGACCGTCCTCCGTTGGAGACTGCGTAGTAATATCCTTGGAAGGTCCCTCGGTTACCCGGCACCGAGAATGATGTTATTGCGAGTTGCGCAGGTACGGTCAAAGACACTTCGCCCAAAGTCACAATAACCATGGCCGCCCAAAGTTCTATGAATTCGGAAGAGATAGAGATCAAGAAGTAACTACTGGCAATCAATACACTAGCTATTATCAACGGAAAGACCAGAGAGAACCTTCTGTACACCCTCATCATCGGCAACTGAGTTATGACGATAACAATTCCATTCGTAGCAAAAAGAAGGCCCAAGAGCGAATTCGGAATCTTCAAGAAGTTTGCTGCGTAGAGGGACATTGGTGTTATTTCGTATCCTAGCGAGAGAAACGAACAGAAAATTGCGATCAATAGAAGAATCAAATTTCTGTTGGTGGACCACCCAAGTCTGTATCTCGACTCTGAACTCTCTCGCCTTTCAGCGGATCGTAACCCTTCCTGAATATTGCGTCTTCGAAACCAATACACTGTGGTAGTTAGTGCTACCAGAGAGGTAATCGATGAAACCAAGAACACCTCCCCGTAACCGATGTATTCCGAGAGAACACCACCAATCGCAGGTCCGATAGCGAAACCTAGGTTTGCACCGATATTCTGCATTGAGAACCCTGTTCTGAGATCTTTAGCTGAGCTTGTCGCTAACAGCGTCGAAACTGCAGGTTGAGAAACGCCTCCTGCGAAATTGAAGATTGGATATAGCAGAATGAGTAGAAGGCCGGATACGTTTTTCGTGATCAGATAAGCAGTAATCCCCGCAGTGAGCGTTGCAGCGATGTAACCCGCCCGCATAACGCGTTTGCTCCCAAAAGAGTCCACTAATCTGCCGCCAATCAGTTGGCTAACAAAACTCAGTAGAGCCGACACCAGATAAGTTGCTCCAACAGTGCTCAATGGTATGCCTCTCGATACACTCAGGTACACACCGAAGAATGGCATAGTCGCCGACCAACCGGTAGATCCGACCACCCGGAGGAAGAATGTGAACCAAATGTCTCCGGTGATTCTGTGCAGATTTTCGAACGTCAAAATTGAAGCTTGCTTACCAGACTATTGCAAGAATATCATTTAATGGATTTCAACAGATTGCCAATTAGAATTTCGTGTTGGTAAACCACTTAGTATTCGTACATAAATCTTGGATTAGTCTTGACATGGACTCTCGCGCCTCCACTATCACTGGTTCAGACATTAAGAGAATGGTCACCCCTTACCTCGGTCTCATTGTCCTCAGCATAGTATGGGATTGGCTTTTGTCGCAATCAACCAAGTTTCGCTTCGCAGCTCCAGTCTTTGTCGAAGTTGGATGTCAGTACTTTACCTCTCAATAATCAGTACCGTTTCGGCCTACCTTCTTTTCTTCATGTTCGTAAGTCGTGGTGCTGCATATCGAGACTCTCCATTCAATTATTTTTTGCACCAGTATTCAGTTTCGTCAGGGGAGCAGTTTTGATCGGAGAATCTGTAACTGTGTTCCCCATTGCGGGTGGCGCCCTTATGCTACTTGGTGTATCTCTTACCACAAGACCAAAGAAGAATCCGAGCTGAAACACACCATGGAGGATCTTCTAGGAAGATTCTCGTTACGTTTTGTGAGCATCGCCGAACCAGCCCCCTGAACTATTCGCGAGGCGATTAGCTCTAAAGGAGAAAATGAGATAGAGCATAGCGCCGAGTCCACTGTGAAGACAACGAAACCGATGTTGTAGATCTTTATGCGACCTAGGATATCCATTATCCTTCCTATGAGCGGCACGCATATCGTAGTAGCAAGCACAAAGGCCTGTGTCGCCCAGATTAACTCCCCAAGAGTACCATTCAATTGATTCGCTATTGTAGGGAGCCCCACAACAACTATTCGAGCTTCTACACCCGACATGAGGACGCCGACTGTCGTAACCGTTAGGACTGTCCACTTGTAATGCAATTATTCTCGCAGCAACCTAGCAAAGTCGAACACAGTCAGAATATTTGAAATCTAGAAACTGGTCTCTTTCAGACGTTTTGCGTCTGCTTTCAGTTCAATTGTATAATGCTTTCGTTGATTTCTTTATTCGGAAAGACCTAATTCTTTTCTGGAGTGAATTCTATGCACTATCCAGTAGTTGCGCGTAATTGTCGAATTCCTGAGCTCTTTCAAGATAAATCCGGCTACGACCGTAGATTGCGTGAACCAAGTTCGCGAAAGATACAATTTGTTGATGTTCTCGGCAATAGACAGTTGATCCATGGAGTACGCCACGGCCAGGGTATCGATTTGGAAAAAATCTGGGTTTCTTGATTGCTCACACTGTCATACCGTGTTCGACTCTCATATGATACCTGTACATGAGAGACTCCTCAGAATCTAGCTCCCTCTCGTCAAGCTCTGAGTCCATCAACACGCAGAACGAACAGGGGACAAATTCAAGTAGCGGATTCATGTAGACATGAATTCCTGATATGGATTGGTAAACGCTACCACTATATCTAACTTGTGCATTGAAGGCGTATTATTGGCCTGGATTTATGATTACGTATAAATCGAAGCTAGCAATTGCCATTGTACTTTTTGGTCTTCGTTAATGTGAATTTCAGTCAGCGTGATCTACGAGTAAGAATGCAGAATTGTCATAGACAATTCTGCCTGACTCGTTCGTCAATCAAAGTAAAGTGGGTTTGAAAATTTCAGTGATTTAATTCTTCTTTTGGAAATTTCCTGATTAACTGGCATCAAACGACGCCGAGAATCTCTCTTCTCGCATTCTACAGAACAATATCTTGTCTTGTTGTCTGGATTTGGAATCTTCTTTCCGCACAAGTCACAAATGTCATAATTAGGAGCTTTACCGGACATGGGACAAAGAATTTTCCTCTTCTTGTCTTTATGGGGCAGAAATAGACCCCGGGATGAAACCGTAATCTCCCTATTGCATGCCGAGCACATCCTATAACCTTCATTCATCATAGAAATCTTGTCTCTTCAAATTCAAAACGTCGAATGCAAGCCTTTCTAAGCATATATCTATTGGCCTGTGATACCGTTCAGGTGCTTGGGTACTGTTTCGTTATCGTCAGACGGGTGCTTCATTTTCATGCATTAACTGACGAAGACGTAACAGAGCCGGTGCTTGCTTTAGTCCTTTTGGATCATCAAATTTCCTAGTATGACTTCGCATTTAAGAGAATATTCGCGAAGGGAAGCTGGTAAGGTATGTCAAGGTTTGGATTTGAAATACGATCTACTGGCAGGAATTGCGCAAGAGAAAGACAAGCAGGAATCTTCTTATCTGATATCAACACGGTCTCAACTCCCTTAGTACTTAATGGGTTTCTCTATCGGTCTTCCAGTCAAGAGAGATTCGATATAGAAAGCTCAATACGTCTTCGACCATTCCCACTTCAATTATTCTTCCACTCTTGATCCAGTAAGCCTCAGTTCCAGTAAACATCACTTTCTTGCCACTCGACAGGTCTCCTCTCTGAATCCAACAGGAGGTCCCGCGCATGTCCAGCTAAAGGACTGTCTTCTCTCTTCCAAGAGCAAGGCCGTCAAGTCTGATCCAAAAGTCATGAATCAAAGAGCGTGATCGCCTAATTTGATCGACATGTGCACGGTGGTGCTTCGTCGGCCTTTCAAATCACTGCCTTTACCATAACCTGAGATGAGTTTCTTGTCAGTATGTAGTTACCGGCCTCTTGAATTACTCTTTCCAGAAATATCTCACGAATGACTTATACGCGTCAACAAATTCCTAGCGAGTAATGATACCAATCTATACCGCCATCGGGATACAGGCCGACGCTTACGACAGCAAAACCAAGCTTGAAGAGAAACCAAATTGCGCGAAAAATCTAGGAATTCTGGAAAAGATAATTGATATTTCATGCAAACAGGCATCGCTGGAATTTCCGGTGAAACTTGTTGGACTACCAGAGGGTGCAATAATTGGCTATCCTGATTCTCTGAGAAATTGGGATCATGTACAATTTGCAAAGAGCGGCGCCATAGACATACCTGGCGAGGAAACCGACTATCTCTCAGCTGTCGCAAAACGCTGGGGAATCTATCTTATGGCACAATCCAAAGCACGCGATGAAGTCACTAAGGCGCACTGGCCGGAGAGATTTTTCAACATGACAATCATAATCGATCCGCGTGGCAAGAT